>JAUWNU010000102.1 GCA_030612505.1 Methanomassiliicoccales archaeon | reverse complement strand
ATCTCGCTTTCTTTGTCCCTTTTTTCACAAACTGGTGTAGGAATTCACACTCCTCTTTTTTTAGTTTTATTTTTATCATGTGGAGGTATATGGAAACCAAATATATAAACGTAACTAAATTAAGTTGTCACGACACTAGGTACAGTGAATGCCTTGTCTCCACCCTCGATACTGAGCACGCAGTAATGCCCTCGCCCCATCTTTATGCTTGACATTATGTCGAACTGGGCAAGTTGCGATATTAGAATTGCGGCATCGTGAAGTGCATTAATACCCTGAGATGGGTGGGAAGCATGGGCGGATTTCCCGATGAATTCAATATCAAACAATATTCTGCCCTCGGCTCCAATTATAGGAACTGGAAATTTGGACTTGTGAATCTTCTTATGAGTATAGCAGAAATCATTGATGGCCAGTAGAGGAGATGGCTCTGTTACTATTATCAGATCATAGCGTTTCAGGTCATATTCTCGGAGTAGTGTGTCTGTACCAAGTGAGAATGGTGCCTCCTCACCGAAGACAAAGCTCAGGAATAACTCGCCATTAATCTGCTCCTTTCTGTCCAGCAATGCCAGAACCGAAGCCATTGCAGACGCACAACCTCCTTTCATATCTGCGGCCCCAAGACCGTAAACTCTACCCTCCTCCTCGCCGGAATATGCCCCATAATGCGAGCCTTCCTTGCAAATCACAGTATCCAGGTGTGCGTTCAGCATGATCTTGGGACCCTTTCCATTTCCCAGTTTCACGTACAGATTTAAATTGTTCTGATTTATCAAATGGGGGTTTTCTATCTTCTGTGTCTCCACTTCAAGGCCCTTTTCCTCAATGTAATTCCACATGAAGTCATAAATATCTCTGCCATCATAGCTGGAACTGGGAATCTTGATCAGTTCCTTGAGAAGGCTAATTGCCTCCTGGCTTTCCTTCTCACTCAACCTAGTATCCATTATTGATTCAAGCCCCCTGTGTAGAACATTCTGTAATATCTCTTGGAGAGCCCCATTTTTTCATAGAGTTTGATTGCCCTCTTGTTATCTATTTCTACATGCAGAGAAAAATCACCTTCTGTCAGTTCAATTGCTTTCTGCATCAGCATGGTTGCAATACCTCTGCCCTTGATGTCCTTCTTTGTAGCTATATATGAAAGATGGTATTTCGGGAAAAAGGCATCATACTTGCTGGTCGAAAGAATACATATTCCAACAACAGTGTTACCCTGGTATGCACAGATGACAAAACCATTACTGAAGGCATCGTCCACCGCCTCTTTTATCTCCTCGCTCGGGTCACTGAACATGATTAACCAGTCATCGAGTATCTTGAGAAATTTATCATAACTCACATCGAGATCACTTTTATTGATTTTGCGAATATCAATGTTCACGCGCCCATCGTTGAGAACAATCACATGCTTCCCATCCTTAATCCGACCCCCTTCAACTTCCTTGATGAAAGCAGCGATGGGGAATGTATTCTGGACGCCGAGTTTGATGTCTTCCAGTTCCCTGAATCTCTTATGTGATTCGATTAGTTCTTCATCAGTGACTCCAACGGCCCTTCCTAGAGAGTCCGCCAGCGCATTCAGGGCATCCTGGCCATTGAATGACTGCATGTTTATCACATTCCTATTGTATCTGGTTTCCAAGATGTCCTGCTTTTCCAGAGTCATTATATTCTTGATTCCTGACTTGTATGTCTCTACAATTGCATTACCATGGTCTGTGCTGACGGCAATAATCTTTGGCATTTTCTTTATATCCTCTGTAATCCATAGATGCTTCAGACCAAGGTTCAATCCGGAAATGGAAGAGCCATTACTTGTCTGGCAGAACATTGTGTCAATCTCTCCACCAATCTGATTGATGATCTCATCTGCAACATAAGAAAAGGCATACATATTGGTCATATTATTGGCCATTCCTGGATTTGCATCATACCAGCCGTTTTCCTCGGATACGCGCCGGCTTTCCCTGACACATTCCTCATATGTCCTGCCAAATCGCTCAATAACTATGTTCTTGCTCTCTGTGATCCCCCTGATGACCTTTTTCCTTTTTGGCACATAGAAGATACATTTGATATCATAGAACTGTGCCAGGTAGGCCAGGGATGCCCCCACTGTTCCGAGGGTTCCAATGCAGATTGTTGGTTTGTTCCTTGAAAGAGCGTCCCGAATTATCAGATAGGCCAGTCTATCTTCCCTGTGTCCTGAAGGATTGTTCCCCTCTAATTTAAGATATATCTCTTTCACTCCCAATGCCCTCTCCAGTTTTTTTGCCCGGACCAAGGGGGTTCTTCCTACTCTCTTTCTAATAGTCTTGTCAAAATCATCTGTTTCCATTATTTTTCACATCCAAATTTATTAATAACTTCTTCGTGGGGGCCTATGATTTCGATAGCATTCCTGACAATAAACCGGTCTTGTGCCATCTGGCTTGAACGGAATTTCCGCTTCTTTTCCACAGTCACTACATATAATTTTGTGCATTTCTCTGTCTCCATACATCAATTATTTCCTCCTTTCTACATTTCATTTATTATCGGTTATTTTCAACTTAAGACACCCTTCAGTTAATGGATTTAATAACATATGTGTCAAGTGTCTTTTTGCATTTGATACATTGATACCTCTGTTCCCCCTTGTCGTTCTTGGGACCCAATTTCACATTTCCTCCACAATCAAGGCATCTCATATGGCTGTTGTTTTGATTATTACGCAATCTCCCTCTAAATTTCATCCTGCTTGCCATAAATATCATTTACTCCCTCTCTATCTCCTTTCCCCATGCCAAATTATTAGATCATTGTCTTTAAATTCATTTATTAGTTTCATTATGGCTAATGCTTTGTCTCCTTCACTAAAATATATGATACACTTCTGACTTCCTGTTGTTTTCATAATCTTTGGTTCTATACCAACTTTGACTATACTATTTCTGACGGTTTCTAATTTATCCTTGTTTTCCACACAAATTATAATTTTCTTTTCTGTAATATCTTCCATATATTTCCCACTCCCCAAAATTTATCTGGCTATGCCTCTAATATTTTTATACCATACATTCATGCTTTCTATGCCGCCACTTATCTGGGTGTTATTCACCAGTGTCCCTCCATAGATGTAATTCAATGAGCCAAACACCTTGTTCATGCCGGGAGATCGTGCTCTGGCTATCGTGTAACAAATGTTGCATCCCTCATCTCTGACCTTTTCCTCCATCAGTTTTAATAGTTGCTTGGCCAAACCTTTTCCCCTGTGGCCTACCTTGGTAACAAAATCGGTCATCTCAACGGTATTACTATCTCTATCTTTTTCCACTGAGGCCAAACTAATCAATTCCTCACCGTTCCATATACCATAAAAATCAACATGAGAATCCATCACTTCTCTAATGTAAGATTCGTCATGTATTGGGAATGGATATGTTTTAAAAGCAATGGAATATAACATTACCATATCTGGGATGTCGTTTTTTATACACAATCTCAAGTTGTAATCATGTTTATGGGGAATTGTTTTCTTTTGATTCTCTTTATAATAAACCGACATCTTGATAATATCATTTATCAATTCAAACCCGCCTTCATTTTTTCTGGAATGGGATAAAAATTTACTAAGGAATAATAGATCTTCTTCATTATCATAAAACCGTGGAATTATCGCTTCCTGGATATATCCGTCTTCAATGAAGCTTTCTTTATATGACGAGGGGATCTTTCCAAAAACCTTAGAGTATTTGTTCTTTTTTGCTAATAAATCAATATCATATAAAATATCAGGCAAATCATTCTTGGCCAGCTTCATTATGTAAATCCTATTATTAGAATTTCCATGTTGAATTTTCGAATTCCTGATCATTGATATTTCATCGTTCATTGGATATCCTCTCTAATCTATCTTTCTCCTGGGGCATCATTGAAAAATGAACCTTTTAATTTGGGTACGCCCCCTATAAGAATCCTATATTCTTTGTTCAAATTGTCTGTTATGTTGAGTCTTATTCCATTTAAGAAACCTCTTTTCCAAGAGACAATATCGTTTAATTGAACCTGAATAAATTGTTTTGTGTCCGATTCATTTTCATATCCTCTGATTGGCACTGGTGGAACAATATGTCCTACTGGTGGTGGAGGACAGACAATCATGGTCATCGGGTCACGAATAAACACTAATCGTTTGTTGGTTTCATAAAATGTCGTGGTTCTCCAAAGACATATTTTCCTTGATTTCAGAAACCCTGATTTGCATATTTTTCTTGCTTCACACAATACATTATCAATTTTAAGTAATATTTTTTCATCATCAGTCGTAATCAAATTGCCCTGATCGTCGTATATTATGTTTTTTCCTTTTTTTCCACCCATTTTCAAAAATATCACCATTTATTTTTCATTAAACTCCCCATGAACAATCCGATAACCATTCCAAATCCAATCAATGTCAAAAATAAAACATCATGAGTCCTTGCAAATAGAGCAATACCAAAACAACCCCCTGTTAAAAATCCAGCAATCAGCCCCAGATTCGCATTATTACGTTTTTTAATCGTTGTAACCCGATTTATTTTTCCCTCTCCTTTAATGTATTAAATCGAGCTTTTTTCGACATTTTTGAACGTCTATTTAGATGATATAAATCTTTTTTACTCCGTGTCTTATAATCAGGGAGGTCTGCTCTTCTCCCTCCTCTTAAAATCACTTTGCTCTGTGTCCGAGAAACGTGTTTATCTATTATTTCTTCTGCGTTTTTAACTTCTTCACCCAATTCCTTTAGCTGGGTGCCGATATAGTCTAAACAATCTATTGCTTCTTTCAATTCTTTGGTATCTTTATTCACAGTTTACACATCATTATGGTTTGAGTTGTTATTACCCTTCTAAATTGCTGGTGTTGATACAAAACATTATCTTTAAAAAATTGAGATAATAATTGGAGTATGTTGCGTTAATCGAATAAATAATACTGATTATTATCATTATTCTAACACCAGAAGTTTTAAATAATTTCCATACGTGATAAAGAAGGATGGTCAGTAAAGTTGATAAAAATATATTGGAATTGTTGCAGCAAGATGCGAGAATGCCATTAACACAGATTGCAAAAGAGGTCGGCATGAGTGAAAATGGTGTAAAATACAGGCTCAATAAATTGGAAGACCAGGGGGTCATAGAACGATATGCGCTTTTGATCGACCCTAAAAAGGTTGGTAAAAATGTATTGGCAATTTTTAATATAGAAATTGAGCCTAAAAGTATGAAAAAGTCAATTCCATTGTTAACAAAAACCGATGAGTTTATAAAAGTATACCATACAACCGGGCAGTATTCCCTCACAGCAATGGGTATCTTTGATTCAAATGACTCTTTAACAAAATTCATTAATGGTAAACTATTAAACGAATTTTCAATACAAAATTATACTGTAAATATTATTACAAAACAATACAAGGATAGTTTCTATAAAATTTAAAATTGAGATTGACAGATATTTATATTTTATTTCTTTTACAGACCGCCAAACACTTTTTTTAATGCACATTAGAACGGGGACACACAGCCCTGGCCAGTAGTGCTCGCCCTAAGAATGCACATGTTACAATATATAACTTACCTTAGGAACCGCTTCTGCATTGGTGCACGAAATGCTCAAATCTTCCACAAGTACTTGTCAATCTCCCACTGGGTGACCTGGGTCCGGTACTCGTCCCATTCCCTTCTCTGGAGATAAAGGTAATTCTCAAATATATGTGGGCCCAGTGTTTCTAGAATCAGCTCGCTCTTTTCCATGAAGGAGATTGCATGACCAAGATTTGACGGCAAGGTATCAATCTTGAGAGATGCCCTTTCCCTCTGGGTCAGGCTGTAAATATCCTTGTGCACCGCTTCTGGAGCTTCAAGCTTGTCCTCGATTCCCTTCAAGCCGGCAGCCAGCATTACTGCGAATTGCAGATATGGATTGCCTGCCGGGTCAGGATTTCTCAGTTCTACCCGTGTCGAGTTGCCCCGCTTTGCAGGAATCCGGATTAGCGCGCTGCGATTCTCTGTTGACCAGGCAATATATGTTGGGGCCTCGAAGCCAGGCACTAAACGCTTGTAGGAATTAACCTTGGAATTCAATATGGCTGCCATTTCCTTGGAATATTTCAGCAACCCGGCAATGTATTGTAAAGCGGTTTCGCTGAGTCCTTCCGGCCCATTTTCATCATGGAAAACATTTTCTCCATTGTTCATAAGGGACATGTGGGTATGCATTCCTGTGCCGTTCTCTTTGAATATTGGCTTTGGCATGAATGTAGCATGCAGGTCATACTTCAGGGCGATAATCTTGGCTACGTATTTCAGCGTGACAACTCTGTCAGCAGTTGTCAATGCATCTGCATAATTGAAATTTATTTCATGCTGGCCATGTGCAACTTCATGATGGGAAGTATATACTTTAAAACCCAATAATTCCAGGGTCGAACAAATATCTCCCCGCACATCCTCGGCCAGGTCAAGCGGTGAAAGGTCGAAGTATCCGCCCCGGTCATTTGGAATTGTGGTCGGCTTTCCGTCCAGCATCTTGAAAAGGAAGAACTCGCATTCCGGGCCAGTGTTAAATTTGAAGCCCATTTTATCTGCTTTTTCAATAGCTCGCTCGAGCACATATTTTGGGTCTCCAGGGAATCTTTTTCCATCTGGCCTGTAAATGTCGCAGTTAATCTTGGCGGTTTTCCGCCTCTCGATGGTCTCTGGTAATATAGTAAAGGATTCTGGAATCGGCTTGGCAATACGGTCAGATTCTTCGATGGTTGCATATCCAATTATGGATGATGCGTCAAAAGCAATACCGTCATCCAGCACCTCCTCAAGTCGATTACTGGGTATCACAATGTTCTTTGGAGTTCCCTGAATATCAATTAACTGGAGGCGAATATTTTCTATCTTATTCTCATTAGCCAGTTCAATGATTTTCTCTCTACTAGGTGCCATACAACCCGCATTAGCTTACTATATTTAGATATTGTCATTTAATGAATTATAATAGAAAGCACTGCAACAAAAATAAGTATTACAATCCAGATTACCACACAATGACATCTAAAGTTTATTTTGCACCCTTCAAGGCCAAGAAAAATTCTGAAAATCTGGCAGGCATGGTTACTAGGCTTTTTGAAAAGGCAGGATTTGACAATTGCATTTCCGAGAATGACCTAACAGCAATAAAAGTCCATTTTGGAGAAACTGGCAATACCACCTTCATAAGCCCGGTCTATGTTCGCAAGGTTGTGGATTCTGTGAAGAAAGCTGGAGGCAATCCATTTCTCACAGATGCAAATACACTTTATTTTGGCACCCGGTCAAATGCAGTTGACCATCATAATACGGCAATCCTGCATGGCTTTGTACCTGCGGTCATGGGAGCACCTGTGGTAATCGCCGACGGCCTGATTGGAAAGGATGGCATAGAGGTTGAAGTTAATCTCAAGCACTTCGATAAAGTTACCCTGGCATCGGCTTGTGTGAATGCAAATTCACTCATGATAGTATCGCATTTCAAGGGTCATATGGTAGGCGGAATTGGCGGCGCAATCAAGAACCTGGGCATGGGCTTTGGAACCAGAGCAGGTAAACAGCAAATGCATTCTGATCTGAATCCTGTTGTGGATCCGGTAATGTGCATCGGCTGCGGCAAATGCATTAAATGGTGCCCTAAGGGCGCAATAACCCTCACCGACGGCAAGGCATACATTGGACCCGGAAACATGCTATGGATGCGGAGAATGCCTTATTACATGCGGCCCAAAGGCCATTAAAATTAGATGGGACTCCACCGCTCAATCATTGCAGGAGAAAATGGTGGAATACTGCATGGGCGCAATCAAGGGCAAGGATGGAAAAGTTGGTTACATTAACTTCGTTATTGATGTTACATCACATTGCGATTGTGTGGGCTGGAGCGATGCCCCAATTGTTCCAGACATCGGAATACTGGCATCCTCGGACCCAGTTGCTCTGGACCAGGCCTGTGCCGATATGGTAAACGCTGCCAGGGCAAATCCCGGTTCAAGTATCATTGAAGGTGTGGAAAAGGGCCTTGATAATATACGGGCAGCAAATGACCTGGACTGGACTCATCAATTGGCCTATGGCGAGGAAGTTGGACTGGGCAGCAGGAAGTATGAGATAATTCAGATTTAGTGGAAATAGGTCGAGAACCCTACAGTCTTTAGTGAAAATAGGTCAAGAACCCCCTGGTCTTTAGGCCAGGGATGAATTGACTATTTACACGGATTATAGCAAGGGAAATCCGCCGCATACCGTACATTTTTCTAGTATATCAAATCAAAGCTATCTGGCTTTGATAAT
>JAUWNU010000091.1 GCA_030612505.1 Methanomassiliicoccales archaeon | reverse complement strand
ATCTCGCTTTCTTTGTCCCTTTTTTCACAAACTGGTGTAGGAATTCACACTCCTCTTTTTTTAGTTTTATTTTTATCATGTGGAGGTATATGGAAACCAAATATATAAACGTAACTAAATTAAGTTGTCACGACACTAGTTTGTTTGTAGATTGTAAACGCGTCTTACAACCTTAATTTAGTTATTGTTTAGATTCGGTGCAAGAGCTTGGAATATATTAGGGTCTAGGGTCTGAGTTTTTATTCAAAAGTGATAGGGTCTGTCTTAATTAACGCTAATAAAGGGTCTAGGGTCTAGGGAAAATTAATAAGGCCGGTGAGCCAAATAACTAGTCCCTTACTAACAATAACCAAACATAGCCCCTGTATTAGAGCTTATATTTGTCATTAGCCAGCATTATTGAGTTATCTTTATATACTTATAGGGGAAAGACATATAACATAGTTTTATAATACAAGGCACGTGGTAGAGAGTTCTGAAGATTCTAACATTATTGAGTCCATATCGGATGAGGCTTCATCATGCCCAATGTGCGGTGAACCAGTTCCGGCCAATGCCATTGAATGCCCTAACTGTGAAGAACCCTTTTCACCTGAGGCATTTGCGGTGAAAGCTTCTGATAAGGATAATGGCTCGAAAAGAATGTTCTGGCTTGGCTTGATACTGGTGCTTGTTGGAGGTCCAGGGATTGCCCTGGGCTCATGGCTGCATGATGTTCTGTATATTTCAATAGCGAATTATGACAATTTCGAATCCTTTGGATGGGCCAATAGACTGGTCTCAGCAGTAGGAATAATTATATTGGTAGTGGGTATTATCCTGCTTATCCTATCCTTACCTAAGATTCATGAGGAAGAGGAAGAAACTATTGTAACTGGAGGCCAGGGGGGTTAACTATTCCAGATCAAGAACAGATAGAAGAATTTGTGTGTCCAATGTGCGGTACTGGCGTAGGTGCCGATGCTTCAGAATGCCCAGGATGCGGAGAGCCATTTTCACCTTTAGATAATGGCGAGCTAGCACCGGAACCAGAGTTTATTGAAGATGCTATGGCGGTTCCTGATGAAGACCTGGGAGTTCAAGAGGACCCGGGCCTCGAAGATGTTATGATGGCTCCTGATGAAGATATGGGAGTTCAAGAGGACTCGGGCCTAGAGGTTTCAGAAGCAGTCGATCATTGTCCGGACTGTGGGTCTCAGTATACTGAAGATGGTTCTTGCCCTGGTTGCCTTCCTCTGGAAATTGATGATGAAGCTACAGATGGCTGTCCAATTTGTGGCAGCGGTAGATTTACAGTTGAATCAGGAGACCTGGTGTCCTGCGGGGATTGTGGCAATGTATATATCAGGAAGGAATATGGCGGTGCCGAGCAGAGCTGGAAATGGAAGTTCTGGGTAGGCCTGGTTTTCATTATTGTGGGTGACATCGGTGTTGCCCTTGGTTCTTATGTTCACAATGTTGTGCAATGGTCTCCATTAGGAAACATGTATCTTGGATACGGTTGGATGGACCAACTTGTAGGTATTGTTGGAATTGTTCTTTTTATTGTAGGACTTGTATTATTTGCCTTGTCGTTCAAGCGCGAGCGTGAGGTACAGTGCCCATCATGTAAGGTCATAGTTCTCGATAGCCAGCTAACCGAGGCAGAAGATGAGGAAGAAGAGATTATTCCTGAGGAACTGGCTGTTGAATCAGCTCTTGAAGAAATCGATGAGATTGTGGAATGCCCAAGTTGTGGAGCAGAGGTCAGCATGTTTGACACATCCTGCCAGGGCTGTGGTGCTATCTTCGAGATGGAAGATGATTTCGAGCTAGAGGAAGACGGGCCACTTGAAACCGAGGATTTAGTTGAAGAACCAGAAGGACCCATGGAGCTCAAACACGGTTCCGAGCTGGATGAGAATGAAATGGTCATGGAAAGCCTTGAACTTGATGGACCAGAGGTATCTGAGGAGCTTAATGGTGACACTCAGAATGCCCTTAATGAATTAGAATCTGCAATTGACACATCTCTGGAGGATGAGATGGAGATCGTAACCTGCCCGTCCTGCGGAGCAATGGTTGGTAAAGGCCTGGACACATGCCCCGGCTGTGGAGAACCCATAAACAGCGAGGGAGGCGAGTAATTTGGCTGACGAAACACCCCAGGAACAATTTGACAATTACAAGAATGAAATGGGCAAACAGTACATGGATGGCCTGATTTCTGATACTGAATATGATGAATTGCTCAAGGCTAAAGAGGCTGAACTGGGGCTTGACCAACCGGTGATAGCAAGCGAGGATGAAGGGCCAGAATGTCCATCTTGCGGTGCATTGATTACAAAATATGACACTGAATGCAATATCTGCGGAATTGCCCTTGAACCTATAGCCCCTGCTGAATCAATTGAGGTCGAGGCGGAGCTAGATGCCCCACCTATCCCGACAGATGAGCTTGACCTAGGTGGCCCAGAATTGGATGAAATTGGAAATCCCTGTCCAAGCTGCGGTGCAGAGGTTACTGAGAATGATACTGTCTGCACAATGTGCGGCAATGTTCTTGGGGGGGAATCTGAATCAGACATAGAAACACCTGATATTGAAACGTCCCCTGAAGTGGCTGATGTTATTGATGAGAAACCCCTAGCTGACGAAAAGACATGTCCAAGTTGTGGTGCTTTTGTTGAACATGATTCTACTGAGTGCATAATTTGTGAGACCCCATTGGAGATAACAGTTTCAGTAGAACCAGGCGTCCCATCTGAAGAAGACGAGCTTCCACCAGAGGCAGCTCCAGAAACTGAGGTGCCAGAGGAAATTGCAGAACCACAAGAAATAGTGGAACCAACAGACGAACAAGTTATGGAAATAATATGTGCTGGTTGTGGTGCAGTTCTGGATGAGGGCATAACAGAATGTTTCATCTGCGATCAGGTTGTTGGTGAAGCCCCGGAACCTGTTCCTGAACCAGAGATTCCAGTAGAGCCAGAGATTGTTGAGGAGCCAATAGTTGAAGGTATTCCCGTTGAAGAAGACATTGCAGAGATTGAAGATGAACTTCCCCCTATAGCAGAAGCAACTTCTACAGAGCTGGACTCTCTAGAAGCCCCAGCCGAAGCTGAACTTGACCAGGAGGCACTGGACCTCCTAGCAGAGGTTCCAGATGCAGAGATTGTTGAGGAAATAGTTATTCTGGAAGGCGAAATCATTTGTCCTTCATGCTCAAGCGTAATTCCTGAGGAAAGTGACAAGTGCCCAGAATGCTGGACAGACTTTTCCCTTTACGTGAGATGCCCTGCTTGTTCATTGCTTTCACCATCTGGTGAGGATACATGCAGAGAATGTTTTGCACCTCTTGAAATTCCAATGGAAGTAACTCCCGAGGGTTATATCCCAAGCGAGTTTGAAATGACCTCTGTGGATATTGAGATTCCGGATGAAATGGAGATTACAGAAGAACTCAGGGAAGAGATGACAACACTTGAGGTAGAAGAAGAACAAGGCAAGGAATGTCTTGTCTGTGGTGCAATATTTGGCCCGGAGGATGCTGTATGTCCCATCTGTTTCATGGAGTATGGCGTGGAAGTAGATGAACCAGAGATGATTGATTATGATTCATGGAACACCATGGATGTTGTTGCATTGCCAACAAAATACATATGTCCAAACTGTGGTGAAAATGTTACAGGTCTGGATGCCACAGACCGTGAGATCGATGAGAGCAGATGGTTCTACCGTGGAATAATTATGATATTTTCAGGTATATTCTTCTCATCATTTTCAATATTGGCCAGAGGTATCAACGCAGAGAATGCGTCCCTGGGTCAGAATCCTCCGCCGACTGATGTTTTACTGAATCTCATTGGCTGGGCTCTTGTACTTGTTGGGTTCATGTTCTGGTTCATGTCATGGAAGCTTCACGAGGAGATGGTGGAGTGCCAGGAATGCGGCATTGAGATTAACCCAGACATGGCAAATTGCATTAACTGCGGCATTGAATTAGCAGAAGATGGCTCGCATGCTATAGATGATCACCCCGAAGAAGAGTATTATGAAGAACCAGTTCAGGATGAAATGGAAATCCCAACGGAATTTGATGAACCTCTTCTAGAAGCAGATTCCTATGAGATAGAAGAACCTCTACCAGACGATGATCTGATAGAAGAATTAGAACTTCCAGTGGAATCCGATGAGCCTCTGCCAGAAGAACCAGTGGAACCTGAAGTTCCTGTAGAAGCTGTAGAGCCTGAAGTCTCAGGACTTGAGGCTCCAGAACCTGAAGCCCCTGAACCAGTTCCTGAAATAGGTGCTGAACTGCCCACTGAGCATGAAGAGCATAAAGAATGCCCTGGCTGCGGTATTTTCGTGGACCTGAGCGATACAATCTGCCCAGTATGTGACACTAAATTTGATGCTGTTGAACAACCAGTACAAGAGGCTGATATTGAAATCATGAGCGAGGAAGATGAGCTTTCTGGCCTTGATCTTGAGGCAGAGCCTGAATCAGTAGAGCTGGTTGATGAGCTTTCTGACCTGGATCTTGAGGCAGAACCTGAAATGGAAGGCACAGAATTGGCAGAGGAAATTACTGCTACAGGCCCAATAGAGCCCGAAGAACCTGTTGATGAGGCCACCGTTCCAGAAGAAGGTGCTGACAGCGTAGAGTGCCCCTCTTGCGGTGCTGATGTGGAAGCAGGAACAGCAATCTGTCCAGTGTGTGAATATCCTCTTGATTCCTAAATTTGAAAGATGGATTCTAAGTCTATCTGAGTAATCTTAATAGATTGGAGGCTCGTCTCGTACGAACCGAGTATTGTTTAAATAAATAATACAGTTAACTATCAGTATATTGGAGGTTCGTCTCGCACGAACCGGGTATTGATTGAATTAAAAATATAGCTTTCTCTCAATATATTGGAGGTTCGTAATATTCTCCGAATATATCCCTGAGCACATTGCATGTTTCACCCAATGTAGCCTGTGCCTTAACTGCTTCAAGGATATAGGGCATCATGTTCTCATCACCCTCAGCGGCCTTTCTGAGCCTTTCCAGAGCTTGAGTGTAAGTTGATTGGTCTCTGGTTCTTCTTATCTTATTCAGGCGTTCCAGCTGCTTTCTCTCGCCTTCCGGGTCCATCTTCAGTATTGGTATGTCAACCTCTTCGTCTTCTGTGAAATCATTGACACCTACCATAATACGTTTATTGGTCTCGATTTCCTTCTGATACTTGAAGCTGGCATTGGCAATCTCCTGCTGGAAAAATCCTTTTTCAATGGCCTTGAGAACGCCGCCCAGCGATTCCACTTTATCGAAGTACTTGTAGGTCTCCTCCTCCATATAATCGGTCATGTATTCCACAAAATAAGAGCCAGCTAATGGGTCAATTGTATTGGTCACGCCACTCTCATGCCCAATGATTTGCTGGGTACGCAGGGCTATCTTCACTGCCTTTTCTGAGGGCAGGGCCAGTGCCTCGTCCATTGAATTCGTATGAAGGGATTGTGTGCCGCCCATTACTGCTGCTAATGCCTGAATTGTTGTCCTTACAATATTATTCTCAGGCTGCTGTGCCGTCAGCGAGCAACCCGCAGTTTGAGTGTGAAAGCGCAGCCACATGCTTCTGTCCTTCTTTGCGCCGCGCTTTTTCATCTCATGGGCCCAGATACGCCTGGCTGCCCTGTATTTTGCAATTTCCTCGAACAGATCATTATGTGCATTGAAGAAGAAGCTCAGCCTAGGCGCGAAATCATCCAGGTCAAGGCCCCGCTCCATTGCTGCATCAACATAGGCCAGGCCATCTCCTAAAGTAAAAGCCAGTTCCTGAACTGCAGTTGAACCTGCCTCCCTGATATGATATCCAGATATGCTGATTGTATTCCATTCTGGCATCTCCTTGGTTCCGTATTCGAAGGTATCGATTATGAGCCTCATGCTTGGTTCAGGAGGAAATATCCAGCTCTTCTGCGCTATATACTCCTTCAAGATATCATTCTGAATTGTGCCTCTTAGCTGACTTCTTTGCACTCCCTGGTTCTCAGCCGCAGCAATATAGAATGCCCAGACAACTGCCGCAGGGCCGTTGATTGTCATGGATGTGCTTACGTCTTTCATTGAGATGCCATCAAATAAGATTTTCATATCTTCCAGCGATGAAATTGCAACCCCGCACTTGCCAAACTCACCCAATGCCAGTTTATCGTCAGAATCCCTTCCATAAAGGGTCGGATAGTCAAATGCTGTTGATAATCCTGTCTCTCCATGGCCAATGAGGAACTTAAATCGCTGATTTGTCTCTTCAGCAGTTCCGAACCCGGCAAATTGGCGCATTGTCCAGAGCCTTCCACGGTGCATAGTTGGCTGTACCCCTCTGGTGAATGGATACTGCCCCGGGAAATTTAGCTTTTCTAAATAATCAAAATCGGCAATATTCTCAGGACTATATACCCTGTCAATTGGAACGCTGGACGTGGTTAAGAACTCATCAAGTCTTTCTTTCTTGCCTGCCAGGGTGTTTTTCTCCCAATCCTTCTTTGCCTGTTTTATTTTATCATTGGACATGACCATACCTCGTTAATTTGAATTAAATGTTCATTGCTTTAAGCTGGATAAATGCTTTTGGTTAAATAGGGTTTCGCTGGCTAATTAATTCACTTTGAAAACAGATAGCCCGTACCCATATCCACTGAACGTAACCTCATCTCCGTGGCTGACAACAGGCGCATAAACTTGAATAATCATGCCAGTCTCAAATGCAGTATCATTGTCATATATCATTGTCCACTCTCCCTGGACATAGGTTGCTGCCAGGGTACCATTTGGATAGTAAACCGTTGCATTGGCCTGCCCTGGAGTCTGCTCATGCGTATATGAAATTGCAGTTCCGTGGACCATAGAAGTTGTAGGCGCAATAGCGACGAGAATGGTGACTGCTGTTGTATTTCTCTCTTGCTGATTAAGCCCCATCGGTATGTCTGTAGTAGGCCTACTGGTATCATTCATGCCCAGGACCATGACATATAGAACACTGGCCAGAATAACAGTTATAGATACCATCAATATTGTAGCAATAACCGGGGATACTGCCTCTTCCTTCCATTTGAGTTTCACAATCCACTCCTCCTAATTGATATGGCAATAAGAATGATTGATATTTAATGTTTATTGCGTTGGTATGTATATCTATGTGCCTGGTAAATACTCTCTTAGATAATTAATAATAAAAATAAAAAGAAGAGTTGGGGTTCCGAAGAACCCCATTCTTTGTTAAGCTTAGACTTTGTACTCGGTTGTTCCGAAGTACTTTTCACTTGAGCTGATGATGAGTGTGTCACCGTTTGATACGCCATCAGTAACTGTTTGGATGGTTATCTTCATACCTGGGTTGTACTCAAGGTTGTCTTGATCTAATGTTCCATTGTAGACCCATGTTCCACCACTCCAATATGCCGCTACTACTCCACTTGCATCATAAACCGTAGCACTTACTATTGTTCCCACAACGTTGTCATGTGTGAAGGAAAACTGTGTTCCTGCAACCATGGCTCCATCTGGTGCACTTGCTACCAGCATAGTGAATGTTGATGTCGTTCTACCTGCATCGCTCAAACCGAGTGGTGAAGCAATATCGTCAACGTCTCCCATGCCTATGACCATTACATAGAGCACAGCAGCCAATACCACAGTAATGGCCACCATCAAAATGGTAGCAATAACTGGAGACACTGCGTCATCTCTCTTTTTATATACTTTTCTCATGTTTTGTCCTCCTGTAGGTTTTATTTTCCTACATATCATAGAGTTAGATAAGTTGTATATATATTTTTCTATAATAAACTCGACTTTAGATAATAATAACATCGTCAAAAAGCGAACTATCCTACACTTTTCGCAGATATGCCCTTTTCATCAATGGTATAGGCAAGTATGCCATCTTTTCAGGATGATTTCTGACTTTTCTGATAAACTCCAATCGAACAAATGGGATTTGGTGGGCTATCCTCGGAAATAGATAAATATTTAAACATCCAGGTGGATACATTCCCCTGGAGGAATAGGTATGCTCAATATAGAATTTCCGAAGAATGAGATTGCGCAGTTCTGCAGGAAACATCACATACGCAAGTTGGCACTTTTCGGTTCCGTCCTTCGGGCGGATTTCGGTCCAGACAGCGACATTGATGTTCTGGCAGAATTTGAGCCTGGCCATACCCCAAGCTATTTCAGACTTTTTGACATGGAGAGGGAATTGTCCCATATGATCGGTGGCCGGAAGGTCGACCTTCGAACCCCAAAGGACTTGAGCAGACACTTCAGAGACAGGGTGTTGGCAACCGCGGTGGTGCAGTATGCTGCGTGATGATGAAATACTCATCAGTCAAAGTAGAAAATTCAGATATAGAAGACGATGCCGTTGAAACGGTTGATGAAACAACCGAAGAAATGGCATATAAATCAAGCATATTCTTGAAGCTGCCGAAAAATCTGTGGATTTTCTATCGAAGCATACAAGGGAGGAATTCAAGGCCGATGAAAAGCTATCACTGGCCATAATTCGCCTTCTGGAGATAATTGGGGAAGCCGCAAATCAGGTTTCAGAGAAATATATGAAAAACCATCCAGAGATTCCGTGGAGTAAAATGGTGTCACTGCGAAATCGATTGATACATGGTTATTTCGATGTGGACCTTGATATTGTCTGGGACACGGTGAAAAGCGATTTGCCTCCATTAATAGAGCAACTCAGAAAAACATAATAATAACCCATCTGAGACCAACCACGTATGATTGTTGAATCTTTTCTATAAACTCCACAAGAACAAGTGCAATATCAACCTACACTTTTTGCAGATATGCCCTTTTCATCAATGGTATAGGCAAGTATGCCAGTCTTTTCAGGATGATTTCTGACTTTTCTTATAAGAAGATTGCGTTTGAACTCGAAGCCATCTCTCAAGCGCTCAAGTTCTATTATTGCGTCTACTATCTCCTCAATGCCGCTCTCGATATGGCTGTCTAGGACTCCCTTGACCAAGGTAACAAGGGCAACGCCGCCATTATGCTGGGTATGTGCTTTTATGGTTCTCAGGGCCGAAAGAACTTCTTTGTGATTATAATATTCAAGGAAGAAATTCATTGAATCCAGCACTATTCTGAAAGGCGGTTCCAACTTGGAAATTTCATATGTAAGGGTTGTCAAGAAATTATGGGTTGCGTCATCCTCTGTCTTTCCTTGCAGCTTGTACTGGCGGATATCCCTCATTGTGAGGCCTTCCAATCTATACTTGCTTACCTCAAGATGTTTAGCCAGCACTTTCTCGTAGTACATTGTGCCGATATTGACGATTTTAAGGTCTGTGTTCCAGCCAAAATCTTTCATTGTGCTTATGACATCTTCATCACGTTCTGAGGTTGAGAAATAGGTGACATTCTCTTCGCTGGAACCAGCCGAAGCAAATCTTTTT
>JAUWNU010000130.1 GCA_030612505.1 Methanomassiliicoccales archaeon | reverse complement strand
AATAGGCACAACAGCCGAGAACCTGAAAGGTGCTGCTGCCGGTGAAAACCATGAATGGACAACCATGTATCCAGAATTCGCGAATATTGCTGAGGAGGAAGGATTTCCAGCAGTGGCCGTAATCATGAGGAGCATTGCCAAGGCCGAAAAGATGCATGAAACTAGATATCTGGCATTACTGGCTAACATAGAGGCAGAAAAAGTGTTTAAAAAAGATGCGCCAGTAAAGTGGAAATGCAATAATTGCGGCTATATCTATGAGGGCACCGATGCCCCTGAGATGTGCCCGGCCTGTGCCCATCCAAAGAAACATTTTGAAGTTCTGGCAGAAAATTACTGAGGTGACCGAATGACGGAATCAAGCGACCTAAAAGATGTACTAAAGATTGCTATCCAAATGGAAAAGGATGGCTATGACTTCTACATTAAAGCGGCATCCCAGACATCCAGCGAGATGGGCGAGACAATATTCAAAAGTCTTGCACAGGACGAGTTGCTTCACCTTGAGGTGTTCCAGAAGATATTCCAGGACCGCATGGGAAAAGAGGAATGGGATGCACTGGTCAATTCCAGCAACAAGTATGCAAAGCTGTCGGTTTTTCCCAAGGACCTGGCAGCGGTAGAAGGTGCGAATCCAGACACAAATGAGCTTGATGCCCTTCACATGGCAATGGACAGCGAGAAAGCGGCAATCGACTTCTACTCAAAAATTCTTACTCAAACAGATGACCCTGAAGTTAAGAAGCTAATAGAAAAGATAATCCAACAGGAGAAGGACCATTACATGCTACTTCAGGAGGAGTTCAGCCATCTGAGCATGACAGGATATTGGTATGATCTGGATTATTTAGGCGGATGAGGAAAATTGACGAAAAAAGGAAAATTAAACAATATAGAGGTGTAAAGTATGACCAAATTAAATGAGATCTATAAATGTGAGATATGCGGGAACATTGTCCAGATGCTTCATGCTGGACAAGGAGAACTTGTCTGCTGCGGCCAACCAATGAACCTGCTTGAAGAGAAGACTGCAGATATGACCCTGGAAAAGCATGTTCCAGTAATCGAGCGCGATGGCGATCTAATCAAAATCTATGTGGGTTCAACACTCCACCCAATGGAAGAGGCCCATCATATCGAATGGATTGAGCTTATTGCTGACGGCCGGAGACAGAGAAAATATCTGAATCCAGGTGACCCACCAGAGGCTTTATTCTTGTGCAGAGGAGAGCAGCTTTCCGCAAGAGAATACTGCAATTTGCACGGACTATGGAAGAGTTAAGGAGGCAGAAAAATGGCACTTAGCAATAAAATGGAAAAGGCACTGAATGCCCAGATAAACGCGGAGATGTATTCATCATATCTTTATCTTTCAATGGCATCAGACCTTAATGGCAAGGCACTGGATGGATTTTCCAACTGGATGAAGATTCAAGCTCAAGAGGAGTTATACCACGCAATGAAACTATATGATTTTGTTTTAGAGCGCGGCGGTTCAATAACTTTAGATGCAATAGAAGCTCCTCAGACCGAATGGAAAAATCCACTGGCAATATTCCAGGGAGCTTACAAGCATGAACTATTGGTAACCAGCCTGATTAATGACCTGGTGGACCTGGCAATAAAGGAAAAGGATCACGCAACAAACAATTTCCTCCAGTGGTATGTGGAGGAGCAGGTTGAAGAGGAAGCATCTGCAGACGAGGTTGTGCAAAAGCTCAAGTTAATTGGTGGAAAGGGAAATGGCCTGTTCATGATGGACAAGGAACTGGGCGCTAGAATTCCGCTATTCACTTTCCCCGCCGGCGAGTGATAAAGTGGACCTGAGCAAGTATTCTCTGGAAGAGCTGTTTGTCACGGCAATAAAGGCTGAAACCGATGCCCATGAAGCATATTCCATATTATCTGGTATAACAAAAAATGCTTTTCTCAAGGATAGGCTAAAGTTCCTTGCAGATGAGGAACTGAAACACAAGACACTCCTTGAGGCAGAGTTCAAGAAACATTTGCCAAATATAGAGCTAGCGCTTCCAGAATACAGCCCGGTCCCATTGCCAGAGATTGATGTGTCCGATGAAACTGTTCCAATGAGCCAGATACTTCAGCAGGCCATGGACGCAGAACTGGCAGCATATGAGTTCTATACGGAATTTGCCAAGTTTGTTCATGACAAGCAGGATTTGACCTTAACACTGGGATACTTTGCAAAGATGGAACAGGGCCATTATGAAATGCTAAAACTCGAAATGACCAGTGCCGAGGAATTTGAGGAATTTGATGAATACAACCCGCTAATGCATGTGGGTCCGTGAGGTAATAAAATGAAATACGAACATGTTGATGGCCAGGACAAAGGTTCAGTCCGATTATTCGCATTGAGCACCTGTGTCTGGTGCAAGAAAACGAAACGCCTTTTAGATGAACTAGGTGTTGCATACGATTATGTATTTGCAGACCAGGCCCAGGGCACAGAAAGGGATGAAATAATCAAGGCAGTTGAGGAATTCAATCCCAGATGCTCTTTCCCAACTTTGGTTATAAGGGATGAGAAATGTATCATTGGGTTCAAGGAAGACGAGATTCGCGAGACTCTGAAATAACCCCAATGGAGGGAATGGAATGACAAATACAAAAGAGGAAGTTGAAGCACTCTTTAACAAACTCGACGCAGATGCAAGAAAGAATGGATATTTTCTGAATCCAGACACACCGTTCACCATGGAACTCATTGAAGGCCTTGTGGAAAATGAAAAAAGGTTTGGGCATCAGGCTTGTCCATGCAGGCTGGCAGACGGTGTTAAGGAAGAAGATCTGGACATCATATGCCCTTGTGATTATCGTGATGCAGATATTGAAAATTTTGGTGCTTGTTATTGTGCCCTCTACGTGTCAAAGGACATTGCCGAAGGAAAGGCCCAGGCAGAACCACTGCCGGACCGCAGACCAACCAAACGGGATGAACGGCCGCAATTTCAGGAGCAAACTGGTGGTGCACCCGATTCTAAACTTTCCCATCCAGTCTGGAGATGCCGTGTCTGTGGATATCTAGCTGCAAGAGATGAACCCCCCGGGGTATGTCCAATTTGCAAAGCAACGAAAGAACGCTTTGATAGATTTATGTGAGGTGATAAGATGCAATTAATTATTGATGTAAGAACCAGAGAAGAATTTGTGAAGGAACACATTAAGGGAGCTTTGAACATTCCACATTATGATCTGCAATTCCATGAGGATTTTCTGAAAGGAAAGGATATTACACTGGTATGCAACACTGAAAGACGCTCTGCGATTGCCCAGAAAAAACTCGTTGGTATGGGCATAGAATCCAGAATTATGTATCTTCCGGAACAGGATGAATACGAATGGGTGGAAAACACAATAATATGTGCCATGAATGTTGTTCACATAAAAGAAGGTCAGATGGAGAATTTCATTGAAAAGGCAATGATGCTTTGCAGGGCAACAGAACCAATGGAAGGCTTTCTGGGCTCAAGGGTTCTCAAGGCAGATGGAATATCTGGCATTGGAAGTTTTGTTCCTGAGGACTTGAGAGAAGTAAAAATAAAGCCAGAGAAGATGATACTTCTTACTTTCTGGACCTCCAAGGAGGCCCATGAGAAGAGCCATGAAATCCCTGAGTTCAAGGAATTATTTGACAAACTTCCAGAGCACCTTACTCAAGTACCCTATGAAGAATTCTACGAGGTAATGAAATAGGTGAGATATTGGAAGATAGCAGTGTCATAATTGAGATGGTCCATGACTGGCCAAAAGAGCAGATTGTGGAGCTTTACAAATCAGGCGGCTGGTGGGAAGAGCATTATAACGCTGATGGATTAGATTCACTAATAAAAGGCAGTTTTGCATTTGCAGTGGCTGTGGATACCACAACCGGCATTGCAATTGGCATGGGCCGTGCATTATCCGATGGTGTTTCAGATGCCTGGCTTCAAGATATCGTGGTACTGGATGATTATCGGAAGCGCGGTATCGGCCGGGCGATTATTCAAAAATTGCTGGACTATTGCTTGACAAAAGGCTTAACATGGATTGGTCTAGTTGCAGAACCAGGTTCGAAAGAATTCTATAAACCTCTGGGATTCGAGACATTGCCTGGAGAGCCAATGGTTTTCAAGAGGAAGGAATGCTGATGATCAAAATTGAAGATTTTAAGCTAGTCACCCTGGCAGACAGGCCAATATTTGACAAACATTATGCAAAATATCCTCCAAATCATAGTGAAAATGTTTTTACGACACTGGTAAGCTGGAATCATTTTCTCCAGAGCTATTTTCTAGTTTATGGTGAGAACCTTGTGATTATGACAAAGCCCGAAGGGCAATTGCGGATTCGAGCGCCATCTGGACCACAGAATATTGAACTTGTTAAAGAATTGATGCAACTGGCCAGGGATTCAGGAACAGATTATTTGCTAATGCTCATTAACAATGAACAGAAAAAATGGATGTCTAGTAATATTGAATGCGTTAATTTTGTGCAGCACAGAGATTATTTTGATTATGTATATTTAGCTTCGGATTTGGCAGAACTTCAAGGAAAAAGATACTTAAAAATTCGTAATAAGATAAACAAGTTCAATCGTAAGTATGAGTATGAGGTCGAATCCTTATGTGAACAAAACCATGACGAGGTTATGATATTTCTTCAACGCTGGTGTCTCTGGAAGGACTGTGGGTCTGACCCTCTTTTGGAAAATGAGCGAGACGCTATAATGTTCACCATTGAGAACTGTTTTAACCTGAACTTATGTGGTCTGGCCATTAAAATTGATGGTGTTATTCAGGCGGTAGCGGTTTTTGAATCGGTATGCGAACACACTGCAGTCATTCATTTTGAAAAGGCAATGCCGGATTATGAAGGCATCTACCAGATTATAAATCAAGAGGCCGCAAAATTACTGGCATCCAAACATAAATTCATCAATCGTCAGTCAGATATGGGTATTGAGGGACTGAGAACCGCCAAGCAGAGATATCATCCCCATCATATGATAGAGGTTCAGCACATGGTGCCTGGCTGTGAGGAGATTGATGAGAAAGAGCCTGAACATTATTAGTTAATTAATACAAATCTCTCTTGCATGTCGCACAGATGGTTTTTGTTTCCTTTCCGCATTTGCTGCATTTTCCAGCCATGAACTTTTCCTCGACTGGCGCAGAACAGCATTTGGAAACCGCATTCACCATGTGGCCACAATACTTGCACGGATGCTGCTTTGGTTTCTTGCCAATGACCATTTTATTGTAGATGAACAACCCAAGATAAAGTGCGATAAGTATGACTGCCAGTATTATCAGGTATGTGCATACCATGTCATTCCCTTCAGGTTCCGTTTGCAGCGGAATGTTCATCAGAAATTCAATCAATCCTTCACCCATGCAGTTCCCGAAATCCATTTTACTCTAAAATACCTTTCCCCACTAAATATGGGGGTAAATCTTAATTAACCTCCTCTTATTAACCGCCCACGTAGGTAATGTTATTAAACATGCGCCACGCCCTACCGAAACCTTCTGGTTTTGTGGATACAGGGCACCCATCAAAATGATGCACATCATTTTGTCGGGTTGACGTGTGTTTAATAAGGGCTCCCACACATTTGATGGGAGACCCCATGCTTTAGCGTGGGGAGCCCTCGTTTACTTGCAAACCGGAGATGCCATAATGTTTGAAAAACTGGTTACATGGTCACGGGTAAAATCCCCGTGGGTCTATCACCTGAACAGTGGTAGCTGCAATGGTTGCGATATTGAAATATTGGCAGCATTGATGCCGAGAT
>JAUWNU010000089.1 GCA_030612505.1 Methanomassiliicoccales archaeon | reverse complement strand
TTTCTGAGACTATACATTCGGAGTTTCTGTAAATATATTGTTCTAAACTTCCGTCGAACTGGAGTTATAATTGATGAAAAAGTACAGTTCGCTTAAACTTCCAACGAACTGGATACTAATTGTTTTTTAAGCACAGTTCGCGAACCCGACCTGATTGAACATTATTACAACAAACACAATCAAAGGTTCCGTAATCTCGTAATTAACGATATAAAATCAAAGAGATTACGGGAGTTATCCCATTCCCATTCTCATGAATTGGGCAATAGTCCGAATAGTTATAAATTTTGGGGGGGTGTGAAATTGGTTATTAGACCCACCCCATCCAGTGGATTATCCCCCCACCCTGCTCCTGCGCCGGCTTCGCCCAACCCCCCTTCGCATGCTCGGAGCTGAAAATTTTCACAGTGTAAATCTGTGGAAAATCTTATTAAACTGCTCCCACATTCCCGGCGCATATCCATAGGAGGATATTGATATGGTAGCAGTAGTAAACAAAGATGAGTGTGTTGGCTGCGGTGTATGCGTAGATGCCTGTCCCAATGAGGCCATCAAAATGGTGGATGACATTGCGGTGATAGATGCTGATCTGTGCATAGACTGTGAGGCCTGTGTCAGTGAGTGCCCAAATGATGCAATTTCCATGCAGTAATTATTGTATGGAAAGCTAAAGAGGCAGTAAATGGAAACAATTTTCGTACTGGCTAAAGTGGATGCTATCCATGTGGACGGCATAATAGAGTCAACCAGGGCGGTGGAATGCGTGAAAGAGGTTCATGCAGTTACCGGCTCCTATGATCTCTTCATAATAATGGAAGGAGAAACCGTTGCCAAGCTTTTGTCCAAGTCAATAAAAGAAATAAGTGCCATTGAAGGCATCCAGTGCACTGAAACTCTGGTATCAATTAATCTAGACTAATAACATAGTTAATTATATATCTTAAATTACACATTGCCAATTGAGGAAAATATGGCTTTAGCAGAGTTAATTGGCTTAGCAATCATTGTCATTCATTTTATTATAACCATATGGGCAACTATGGATGCCAAAAAGAGAGGATATCCAGCCATAAAATCAGCATTCATTTTCTTACTTGTTCTTTTCCTGCCCTTGCTTGGTTTGATACTTTATTTCATCCTAAGGCCGAGTGGAAAATTTGTTCACTGCAAAAAATGTAAGAAAAAGGCACTTCCCAATCTCAAAGAATGCCCACATTGTGGGCTTGATAAACCACGTTCCAGAAAGCAGCAACAAGCCCCAGTTGGCCAGTATCAACCACCACATCCACCAGCCGGCCAATACCAGCAACCTCCGCCGCCTGCACAATACCAGCAGCAATCGGCTGTCGGTCAACACCAACAGCTGCCTGTTGGCCAATATCAGCAGGCTCCGCCGCCACCATCCGTTCAGGCACCCACCAAGATGAAATGCCCTCATTGCGGCCAGATGGTAGAAAGTACATGGAAAACATGTCCACATTGCAGCCGGAAACTTATTATTGGCAAGACAATAATTGACGAGGTTTTCCTCATTTACAGGGATGGCAGGCTCATAAAACATTTCACCAGAAGAATCAAGCCAGATGTTGATCAGGACATTTTATCCGGAATGCTTACTGCGGTTCAGGATTTTATCAGGGACTCATTCAGAGGCGAATCTGGAGATTTAAATCACATGCAATTTGGCAGGTTCCAGATACTTATGGGCAATGGCAGGTTCATCACAGTTGCCGCAGTTCTCATGGGCGATGAAATCGAGCCTTTCAGGCCTCAGATAATCAAGGCAATTGACCAGATGGAAGCTGATTATGAAGTAATACTCAGGGACTGGGACGGCGATGTGGAGCAGCTGAATGTACTGGGTAGGTACATAATGGACCTCATTGATGGCAGGTATTCTTGAATTCAAAAATAATATTTTAGATAAAACTATCCTACTAGAAAAAAATGCTTACAAATTTTTCAGCTCTTTCCCTGCCCGCTTTTCCCAAAGTTTCATTCCCATATTCTCAAATTCGGTTAGTGCTTTTTCAAGATGCTCTTTTGCTTTATCTGGCTCTCCCTGAGCCTTCCACATTAAAGCAAACTCATAATGGGTTATTGCATTTTCTTTTTTGTCTCCAAGCTCCTGTGATATTTTCAAAGATTCATTAAAATTGTCAAGTGACTCCTGCCAGAGGCCCAATTTCCTATTAATCATACCAATTATCTTGAGGCTCATGCTGCCCTCTAGTTTTGCCCCTATTTCTTCTGCAATAGCCAGTGCTTTTTTTGCATATTCCAGGGAGAGCTCCACATCTCCAAGCTCTAGTTTTGCCTCGGCCATGGTGCAATAAATGTAGGTCATCAATCTCTTACCGCCGATTTCCTCGCATATTCTCAGGCTCCTTTCAGCACATTCCAGGGCCTTCAACGGTTCACCTTTTGAAAGGTATGTATCTGCAATTCCTGACAGGGATTTTGACACACCGTCTTTATTTTCCAATTTTTTTCTCAATTCAAGTCCTTTATTTGCATAATCCAGTGCTGTGGCCAGTTCTCCTTTATACCTGTATATGATGGATATTGTGCTGAGAGTTCTGGAAATAGCCTCCTTGTCTCCTACTATCTCCTGCATCCTCAAACTTTTGTTATTGTATTCTAATGCCTTATCCAGCTTTCCTTGGTTCAGGTAAGTAAGCCCCATGGTGTTGAGCATTCTTGCTATCCCTTGCTTTTCTCCCAGGGTTTCCATGATCTCCATTGACCGCTCAAAATATCCCATTGCCTTATTCATCTCTCCTCTGGAATAGTACACTATGCCAATGTTTCCCAAGGCAACCTGTATTCCATATGGATTATTGATTTCCTCCATGACAAACAAACTTTTTTCATAATATGACTGGGCCTCATCAAATTCGCCCTTACCCAGGTAAATATTACCAACGAATCTGAGAGTGTCTCCATAGTCATTTTCTGCACCTTCGAAGGTCTTAAAAATTCCAAGTGCAAAATCAAAAAGAGGCATTGCTGCAGGGTAATCTCCTTTTCTCCAGTGAACTCTTCCTTCCACGGCACACATCCTTCCATGTTCCAGAGAATTTTCATACATGATAATTTCTTTTGCATTTTCCACAAGTTCAAGCGCATTCTCATATTCGCCCTGTCTTTCAAAAACGTCTGCAAGTTTCCTCATGCCTCTGGCTTTCATTTTTTTGTCTGAGTAGGCGTTAATAGCCTTTGTGAAATTCTGGATGGCATCTTCAAAGTCTCCAGTCAATATCTGAGTATCTCCTAATTTCTCCAAAATTTCAGGATTATCATCCACTACCATGAATTCAAGGGCTTTTTGATAGAACTGTGCCGCTTCCATATTAGCATATTTATCCCTTGCTTGGTCTCCAGCCATGGTGAGGTATTTTTCAGCTTTCTTGTCTCCTGCCTCATAATAGTGGTATGCCAGCTCATTGATTATCTCAGTTGGATTTTCATCATAGATCTCAAGCATTGAGTCCCCAACTATGCGATGATATTCCCTTCTCAGTTCTTCACCAATTCCATTGTACAATACTTCCCTAATCTTTCCATGATCGAATTGATATACATCTTGAACAAAATGAATAAGTTGATGATTTTTTTCTATTTTACTGAGATTTTTCAGAAGCTGGAATCTATTATGTCCAGTTACAACCCCCACAATTTCCGATGCCCATTCTTCGCCAATTATGCTGGCGCATTCTAGAATTTCTTTTTGTTCCTTGCTGAGTCGATTTAAACGCCGCTTAACAACATCATATATCTTGGCAGGTATTTCCAGTCCATCTAAATTTTCGATGAACTGCCAGATACCATTTTCATCAAGCTTAATTGTTCCATCTCTTGCAAGGAGGTTTACAACTTCCAGAATGAATAATGGTGAACCATCGGTCTCCTTGAATAACTTGTCATAAAATTTTTTGTCAAAGTCAGTCTTTTCCAAGGCAGACTCTATAACTTTCACTGTGCTATCAGCATCCAATCGTTTCAATTCGACCTTTTCAAAAAGGGCCTCCCTGTTCATACCCTGCATGGTAGTTTCAAGAGGGTGAATAGTACCATCTAGACCTTCAGCAATATCTTCCGGTCGGTAGGTTCCTAGAATCAGTATTCTATTTTCCTGTGTATTTCTAGAAAGGAAATGAATCAGGTTTAGAGATGTTAGATCTGACCACTGGAGATCATCGAGAAATAGTATTATGGGAGCATCTTCTGAAGCTCTCTGGAGTCCCAGTAAAATATTATCAAACAAATTTTCTTGCTTAATCTTGGGGTCATCAACAAGGAATTTACCATTATATTTACCTGAATCCACAAACCAGGATATCTTTGGCTGGATAGATTTTGCAGAAGCCATATCTCCTGCCCAATCATCAAATTGATTTCCAATGGTTTTTAGTGTGCTCTTCATGTCATCTATCAAAAATTCATTGTTGGCTCCTTTTACGACTATTGCAAGAGAAATGTTGCCAGCTGATTGGATAAGAATATTATAATCTCCATACCCCAGAGAATTCAACCCTACCTCTTCCCCATGGTCCATGGTTGAGGACAATGAATCCTGAATAAAATTTCCAACTGCCTGGAGCATACCTGCAAAGATATCCGAATCAATGTCAGATTTCAATCTTTCTGCCTTGGAAATAAGCATGCCAGCATCATTCATTAGATATGCTGAAAGGACAAGTGGCGGAGGGTCGCCAGATATAAGATGAGATAGCTTTGCCTGTCTCAATGCTATTTTTATGGGCATCATTGGTTCAAGGCTTTCTGCCAGGCACCATCCCTGAACTAAATTTACCCCTCTGGCCCCCGCCTCCTTCTTCAGTTCGGTAACTAATCTGGTTTTTCCTATACCGGCTTCTCCGGCAATGAAAATTGTGGAGCCATTTCCCTCTATGGCATTGTCCAGTGATTTTTTTAATTTGGATAATTCCTCATCTCTGCCAACAAGCTCCGGTTCTTGTAAGACTAACTCTTCCATTGTCAAGAGAAAGGGTGTTTATTGTTAAAAGACTTTCTAATATCAAATCAAGCCAGCCTTCTAATATAGGCAATCATTTTTTTAGAACACAATCAATCCGACAATAATCATAATAACCATCATAATAGCCGAAGGAACTGCCATCTTTCTCAGGAAACCTTTCACATCAACCTTGAAGTATTCCAGAGAGACGGAAATGCACGGATGAACCGGTGAAATCACATATCCCATGAATATGCTCATATAGGTTATTGCAAAATGCCAGGGGTTCATAACAAGAACTCCGGCACTGCCCAGATAGATTGGAATTATAATTGATGCAGGCACCTGAATTCTGCCGGTTACCACCCCAAGGAGAAAACCCACTCCAACACAGAGCGCCAGGCTGGACAATCCCAGGCCGCCAATTAGCTCCGGAACCCCGCTGTTCTGGAATATGGCCAGGAACAGGAACATGCCAAAAATAATGGAGCCAAAGTTCCAGGGCTTCATTTTCTTTGCTACCTTCCAACTCTTTCTGATATTAGTTCTTGCAAAGTATGCGGCAAGTGTGAATGATACCAGAACTGCTAGAATCAGTGCAGTTTCACGAATTTCCGGTTTCAAACCTTTCAGAATAAAAAAGTCGATTATTGGCGCGGCCAGCAATGTCATGAGTGGAATCATAAGCCCTTTCCAGGAGAATTTCCCTTTTCCGGTTATCTTGCCCTTTGCCTCCCGAAGGAAGAACCAGTATCCCAGCCCCAGGACAATCAGGAAAAATGGGAATAGCACAGGAATCACTTCATAAACATCCAGGCCCGCAAGATAGCTGGATACAATCAGTGCAGTGCTGATGGGGTATACCAGATAAAGCGCATGCCTGAACCAGACATTCAGAGCAACCATTGACTCGGGACTTACGCCCTCCCCGCCTCGCTTCACCATAGGCGCAGATAACAAAGCTCCGCCAGGCATAGGCAGCATACCCAGTAATGCTGGAACCCCGGCTAAGAAACCCTTGCGATTAACCCGGAGATTGCTGACCATTGAATCCATCTGGCCGGAAGTTTCCATATAACCGCCAATCATAGGAATCAGAGCAACAGCCATTGCCATCATGACGATGCCAGGGTTGGTAAATGTCTCCAGGCCCAATGTGCCGAAGAGCCTAGGCCCCATGGTGAACAAGGCCAGCACCAAAGCTGCAGTAAAAAGTGAAAGTCCAAGATGCCATTTGGATATTACCAGTATGGCAATTATGGATAATATGAAACCAGACCAGATGACAGCGTCCATGGAGGGTGCATCGTGGAAGTTAAAAAAAGGTTTTGGTATAAGCGCAAACCTAATAAACCAGTTTTGTGTCCCGAGTCTGCTTATTAAACATTTGCCACGTCCTAATACCGCAACCTCATCTCACTAAATATGCCCCGATAGTGTAGCGGCCTATCATGAAGCCCTGTCGAGGCTTCGACGCGGATTCAAATTCCGCTCGGGGCGCTTTTCTTTCTTTTGATTCTTATTACTATAACTCCCTATTTAAAAATGCCAGAAACACTAAATACATAATCTGTCTATTAGGTTTAACAAATTCACATAGTTACAGCTCATAGGGGGGCGCGAATATGGCAAAGAAGAAGCAGACACTTGAGGATAAATTATCAGTAAAGAACGAAACAGCATGGATTGGAATTACCAAGGCCCAGGAAAAGAAAATCCATGATTTTTCAGAGGATTATAAAGCCTTTCTGTCAAAGGTAAAAACCGAGCGCGAGGCCGTTGAATTCATTGTTGCAGCCGCGAAAAAGAAAGGCTTCAAACCACTGGCCAGCTACAAGAAGCTCAAGGCTGGCGACAAGGTCATATTCACAAATATGGGTAAACTTGCTGCTCTGGCAGTTATAGGAAAAGATCCAATAGAAAAGGGCATGAAAGTCGTGGCCAGCCATATTGATTCTCCAAGGATCGACCTCAAGCAGAAACCGCTTTACGAGGATACAGATTCAGAATTAGCATTATTCAAGACCCATTACTATGGCGGCATAAAAAAATATCAGTGGGTGAACATTCCACTGGCCATTCACGGAGTAATAGTGAAGGCAGATGGCAAAATCCTAAACGTAATAATTGGTGAAGATCCTCAAGACCCAGTTTTTATCATAGGAGATTTACTGCCGCACCTTTCCCACAAGGCTCAGGCAGACAGGAAAATGCCCGAAGTGATAAAGGGCGAAGAGCTGCGCATTATCATTGGAAACAGACCATCATCTGACAAGGATGCCAAGAACAAGCTGAAACTGAACATACTTGAGATACTGAACAAGAAATATGGTATAATTGAGGAAGACCTGATTTCCGCAGAACTACAGGTTGTTCCAGCCACAGGAGCAAGAGACGTAGGCCTTGACAGAAGCATGGTTGGCGGATATGGCCAAGACGATCGTGTCTGCGCTTACACCTCCCTGAGAGCAATCATGGAGGTTGACAAGCCAAAGAAGACCGCATTAGCCCTATACTTCGACAAGGAAGAAGTAGGAAGCATAGGCGCAACCGGTGCCCAGGGTGGATTCTTTGAGATGGCTGTTGGAGAAATGCTGGAAAAGGCAGTTCCTAATTATCGGTATTCAATTCTGAAAAGAGCAATGGCGAACTCTCGCGCACTTTCTGCTGACGTTGATGCCGGCGTAAACCCAATGTTCAAGAGTGTTCATGAACTTGGCAATGCAGCAAAGCTGGGCCACGGAATAGGCATCTGCAAGTTTGGCGGAGCCAGAGGCAAGGGCGGTTCAAATGATGCAAATGCAGAGTTCCTTGGTGAGTTGCGGATGCTGTTCAACAAGACAAAGGTTCCGTGGCAGTACACAGAACTAGGCAAGGTTGATGAGGGCGGCGGCGGAACAGTAGCTAGATTCCTTTCCGAGCATAATCTCGAAGTAATTGATTGCGGCCCTCCATTGGTGAGCATGCACTCTCCATTCGAGATAGCCAGCAAGGTTGACATATATTCGAGTTACAGAGCATTCATGGAATTCCAGAAAGCAGATTAAGTCCAATAATGGAAAGTTCATAAATGACATTAATCAATTCAATTAATCTAGTTTAAATAATGTGTGGCAATAAGTTTATAAACTTTACCCAGACATTTGAAATTTAATGATATATACCCTTTTCTATGGAAAAAGTGGTAATGTATATTAAAAACTGCGCAATCTTTATATATAAGTTGCACTTAGGCGGAGTTCCAAAACTATTTAAATGATGAGTTGAGGGCAGAAGGACTCCATGAAAAAATTAGGAACTGTAAAGAATGTCATCCATGACGGCACCATTCTCCTCAAGGCCTTGGAAATATCAAGGCCAGGCACTCCGGTGTTTGATTCCAGAGGAGGAGAAATCGGAAAGGTGGCAAGGGTCTTCGGACCTGTGAGCAGTCCTTACATTTCTGTGAGACCTAAAGGGCATATTGATGCCTTTAGTATGCTGAACTCAACATTATATGCAGGCGAGTACAAGCCTGCGCACCGAAAGGGGGTGAACAAATGGCAAAGAAAAGGGAAGCCGCAGAGGAAGTAATGGAATGTCCAGAGTGTTCAGGCGCACATCTGGTAAGAGATTACAACCGCGGCGAATTGGTATGTGAGGATTGTGGTCTAGTTCTTGATGAACAGATTATTGACCAGGGTCCAGAGTGGCGTGCATTTGATGCAGACCAGGGCGAGAAAAGAGCTAGAACTGGAGCACCAATGACATACACGATCCATGACAAAGGTCTCAGTACAGAGATTGGCTGGAAGAACAAGGATTCCTATGGAAAATCAATTCCGACCAGGAATCGAGCCCAGTTATACAGGCTGAGAAAATGGCAGCGCAGAATACGTGTCTCAAATGCAACTGAAAGGAACTTGGCATTCGCACTAAGCGAGCTGGACAGGATGGCCAGCGGTATGGGCCTTCCAAGAAATGTCCGTGAAACTGCAGCAATGGTTTACAGAAAGGCCGTGAACAAGAATCTCATACGTGGCAGAAGCATCGAAGGTGTTGTGGCAGCATCATTATATGCCGCATGCAGGCAGTGCAATGTTCCAAGGACACTGGATGAAATCGCTGGAGCTAGCAGGGTCGGCCGTAAGGAAATTGGCCGTACTTACCGTTTCATGACCAGAGAATTGAAGCTCAAGCTAATGCCCACCAGGCCAGAGGACTACATCTCAAGGTTCTGCTCCGAACTGAAGCTCAGTGGCGATGTCCAGTCAAAGGCCATGGAGATTCTCAATGAAGCAGCCAAGAAGGAATTGACCTCAGGCCGCGGTCCGACAGGAGTTGCAGCAGCCTCAATTTACATATCGTCAATTCTGTGCAATGCCAGAAGGACACAGCGTGAAGTTGCAGATGTTGCTGGAGTTACCGAAGTTACTATACGAAATAGATACAAGGAACTCACAGAGAAGCTTGGTATTGAAATACAACTGTAAACACACAACAATCGAAATAATGGGGCTGGCTCTGCTGGCCCCACAATTTAATTATGATTTTCAACATGAAAAGTAATGTTATTGGTGTTAAATATTTTCATTATTCCACCATCAAACTGTTCATGAACTTGTGATGCTTTTTTATTTTCTCTATCTTCACAATAACAAGTGATTTCCCATCCATGTTAACATTCAGCCCTTATCAAACAAAACGACTTAAACATTATTGTAGCGGGTCAAGAACACTCTGGTCTTTAGGCCAGAGATGAATTGGCCAAAACTACGATAAATGAGGAATCCGCCGCATACCGTACATTTTCTAGCATATCAAATCAAAGCCGTCTGGCTTTGATAATTAGGTGTGTGAACAACGACACCTCGTTGTGAATTGAGTGAAAGCCGCAGGATTTCAGTCTGGGCTAACGTAGGTAAACATACAGTCACAAAGGAACTGGCATCTATATCATCAACCAGAAACGCCAGCTC
>JAUWNU010000087.1 GCA_030612505.1 Methanomassiliicoccales archaeon | reverse complement strand
TGTCAAAGTTTCCACATTGGCAGCAATCTGATGTCCTCTATTTCTCCATCATGATTTCTGGTCAGTATGGTCTTGTTTTTGTATCCAGTGAGCCTTTTGATATTGGCAATGTCATCCCCGGTGATAGTGTTCTTGTACTTTGATTCCCAGGCACTCTTCCCCATTACAAAGTCCACTTCATATCCAGAATTGCGATAGTATCTGACAGGGCTTTTTCCTCGCAGTGTTAAATAGGCCAGGTTCTCCGCCCTGGCACCCTTGTTGACATTTTCCGTGAGGATATTAAGCAGCCCGTTATCTGCAATGTATATCTTCCTGGGGGACGTCTTTCTTTCCGATACCTTTCCCTCCCTTTCCACGAGATATATCAGGCCAGTCTCCACAAACAGGTCCAGAATATTGCTCACAGTGTCGAGTGGGATTCCCAGCACCCGTGATATCTTTCTCAGACTGAGCGTTGAACCTATGCTTTGCGCCGTAAGCGATAGTATCTCTCTCAGGTTCCCGCTGTTTCTGATATTGTGTCTGGCTGCAATGTCTCTGTAAAGGATACTGTCCACCAGTGCCTGAAGAACATTTATGTCTCGTGTCTTCACATATTCAGGCATACCTCCGGTTTCCATGTATTCATCCATTAATCCAGGATAGAGATGTTGGTTTGCTTGTGATATATTATTGTCTGTGAACTGCAGAAATTCCTCAAAGCTCAGTGGGGAAACATTGACAATTCTCTGTCTTCCTGTGAGATGAGGGCTTTTCATGATTATATCCAGGCTTGCAGAGCTAGAGGCAAATATCTTGACATTTCCCATATCATAAAGATTTTTTAATTGAAGCTCAAAATCATCCTTAAAATGAACCTCATCCAGAAATAGAAAGGCAGGCTCATCATGTTCAAGGCAGGATGCTTGCCTGAACCCATCCACAATATCTAATATGGAGTAGTTCTGGAGGGATATATGGTCCAGTGACACATAGAATATCTTCTTTCTCTCTACTTCCACAAGAAGCTCGTGTATGACCTGATAGAACAATGTGGTCTTTCCCACACGCCTCAGGCCGGTCACCAGTACAATATCCCGGGTTTTCTTCAATCCCAGTAATTCCCCAATGTACTGTTCCCTTGGAATCCCAGGAAATTCAAACTCTTTATTCCACCAGGGATTGAACCTGTGTAATGTCGACTCCATGATACATGATATACTTGCTCATATATAAATGTGCTCTATTATGATAGGACGCATTCCTGTCAAAGTGTAAGGGTATGTTGTCACACTTTTTTTTCAAAAATTGGATAAACATAAGTTTGACAAGCATGAATATTCTTTAACAGTAAAACTGGGGCTGCATTTACAGCCAGACAATTACAAAACAACTCTTTTTCCTTTGCTCCAGAAATATGAAAAAACATAATCGCAATACCTGAGAAATTCATCCTTCCCAGTCAATCCGAATCCGTAGTCCAAAATTCCACGTTTGTGCCTCGGAATTATTATTGCTCTAGACTCATTGGCTATCATGCCCAGTGGTATCTCATCAATTTCTCTGATTTCCAGGCCAAACACACCGCTTTCAATGTATTCATGGGGTATTCTGCTTCCCTCTTTAATGAGAATGTTTATTCTGATGCCTCTGTTCAATTGTTCCAGATGTTCCATTACTATGTGGTCTATTGTCTCTTCGAAGATACAGTTGATGCTATCCAGTGCCCTGCTATTTGTGGATAACAGGCCATCCAGTACATTCATTGCCCCCTCTACGAATTCCACATCCTTGAGAACCGATACTGTGTCAAGCTCCTTTGGAATCAAATCAAAATCATGTTCATCAAAGAATATTCTGTTGGTACCAAGAAATTCCATGTTTTCCACCTGAGCTAGAATATGCTGGCCCATGCCAGTAAGTTGATACAATGATTTGCTGTTTTTACTGATTATTCCAACTTCGACGAGAATATTGCAATGCCTTGTTACTTCCGGAGCAGAGACCTTCAGACCTTTGCAAAGCTCCAGATGTCTTTTTTGTCCATCTCTGAGAAGTTCCACAATGGTCTTTCTTGCTTCATGGGACAATCCAAATACCATTTCATGCTCTTTCATCTAATCTTGATATAGTTCTATTTAATATATATAAATTTTGTTTAATCAAAATAATTTTTATGAAACTTAAAAAAGGTATATAAAGAAACAATCGATTACAGGTGATAGGGGGGCAAGAAATATGCCAATAGAGACAGAAGAGATAAACGCCACGAACATGGCACTGATTTTAGGAGATGGTTATTCGAAAGCAATTCTTACTTCAACTCACCTCAAGCCTAAAACCGCTCTGGAAATAGCAGATGTGCACGGCATACCTATTGCTGCCTGCTACCGGCGCATTAAAACTTTAGAAGATATGGGCTTCATTCACCGGGATGAGCAGATACTCACCCAGAAGGGGAAACGCAGATGGTCATATATTTCTAATATTCACAGATTGGAGATTTTTTATTCGGAAGGAAAAATATCTGCCAGATGCGAACTTAGAAATGGATATATCAGTCAAGAATAAGGAGATGAACTAATGGCACAGGAAACCAAAGCTATGGAAAGAATATCAACAGGCATCGGCGAGATGGACAAGCTCATTGAGGGGGGTTATCCCAGAGAAAGGTCAATTCTAATTTCCGGAGGTCCTGGTGTGGGAAAGACAATTGCTGCTCTTCAATATGTCAATAAGGCCTGCGAAAGTGGACTATCATGCATTTATCTGGCTACCGAGGAAACTCCCGAGGAATTGATAATCCAGGCCAATCAATTAAGTCTCCCATTGAGCAAATATGTGGAAAATGGTCTTTTAACCATTGAGCCAGTCCTTTCAGAGAGGATGGAAGATATTCAATGGCAGAGAGCCAAAACACCGGCAAGAGCCATATTCAAGAAACCTCTTGATTGTATTTCAAAATCAAAGGCAGATGTTATTGTTCTGGACAATCTGGGCTCATATACCCTGGATGTTACCATGGGCGCTTTCAGGGAGCAGATGGACCTTCTTATTCACACAATTAGGAAAAAGCAGATGTCCAGCCTGATAATTTCCGATGAGACGCTCACTGAGAGGTACAACAATGTTGCTCTTTATTCGGTTCATGGAGCTATTCACATGTTCAAGCGTGAGAATCCTTTCACTGGCAATGTGGAGAGGCTCATAAATGTCATGAAGATGCGGGGAACTAAAACACCACTGGGCTATGTCAAATACATAATCGATGAAAATGGCATTAATATTCAGAACCCGAAGATCTCTAAATAATAATTTTTAGCTCTAATATCTCGGTACCATCCTTCTTTGGAGCCAGTACATATAATGGAGTGTAAGGTTTTTCCCCGAACATCATCCACTGGGCATTGACAGTTGTTACCCGAATGCGATTGTTACTTATTCCCATGTCAATGCTTTTCTGTACACTGAATGGCCAATTAAAACCTATGCAGGCTCCCCCACTCTGTAGTAGTCCTGAGATATGCAATTCAATGTCCTTGACAGCCCCTTCACCGTAATGGGATACTATCTGATTGGCATCCATAAGGAAGCAAATATTTTCCTTCTCATCAAACATATCACCAATGAATGATGAGTTGAAATCGTTATAGAAATCATCTCCGTCCACCTTTATAATGAACTCCGAATCATATCTTCTTTGGATCATGGAAATCGGGCTAATCATATTGAATTTTTCCTGGGATTCAGAAACATAGCTTGCAGGGTTATTCCCAAACAGCCTCACCGATGGAGTAGAATACATTCCAATGGAGTTTTCCAGATTATATTTCACAATGGAATCCGCAAGTATTTGAACCAATTCCGCAGGAACATTGCGGTCAAATTCAAAAAGGACATACTTCCCGGGCTGGATTATATTCTCCAAAATATTGCCAAGTTCCAGCTTTTTAAGACTATTCGAATTGCCAGCCAGCTCCTCAATATTATAATCAAATGAATTGAAATGCCCCTCTTCCAGGGTGAACGGTACGCTGGGCATCATTATCTGCTGCCCCCTTAATTTTTCCACCTTCATATGTCTTATTCTGCGACCTTCCATCTCCTTCATTTCCAGAGAGATAACACCATCGCCAATGTATTCCAGCTGATCGAGGCCGCTGGTCTCCAGAATGAACACCACGTTTACATTGCTTCTCTCCACAAGATCCTTCTGGAGCATCTTTAGAAGCCGACCAGGCGAAATTCCGTATTTCTCGCCCAGTGAATCAATGCTGTCTATTGCAACCAGAGACATTTCTTTCTCTGCAGCCTCCAGGGTTTCATACAGCATATCTATCTCAGGCAGTATCGAGCTGAGATCAAAGGTCCAGGAATCTCCATCTACTTTACCAGAGCCAGCTTCTCCATCAATATCATCTTCAAGAAATTCATCCCCCTCCTCAACACGTGACTCCATTCGGTTGAGCTCCTTGCGACTGATAGTTCCGTAGGTCGTGCTTCTGGATCCCTCGTCATGGCCCTTTGATAGAAGAAGGTCAAAATCAATCCAGCTGATATGCCTTTTCAGTGCTTGCTCGTCTATTCTGCTGGATACGAAGCATACTGCGGCATCATTTTTGAAATGATTGAGAAGTTCCAGTGCGAATGTGGTCTTGCCAGTGCCTGGTGCTCCTTTCAGAATGAGTGAACGTCCACCACCTTCTGAAAAGAATTTGATAATTTCCTTTGGAATATGTCCATCATGATGAATGTAATCACCTCTAACTCATATTATTAGTATTCTAAATGATTCTTATTAGGTATAATGGCGTAATGTTAAATTATCAATTTTGATAAAGTTGTACTGCATAATTTTTGTTTTTGATAATCACTGTTGATATTCGTACAGATACCTTAAAAGCAAATTCTCTCACTACTTGGTTTTGGTGATTAAAAAATGCAAGTTAATCGGAAAATAAGAATGATTATTTGCCTGGTAGTTTCTGCAATGCTAATGAGTTTGCCATTGTATGTGTTGTTTACTACAGCAAATGTATCATCCAATAGTACTCAGGTAATTGAAGAAAATTCTAGCTTCCAGATAGAACAAATAACAACCGATAACTATAGGATTGAGATGAATGAAGACAGTTTAGCAACTATTGTTCTTGACAGTTATTTTTCTCCTAACTGGGATAAGATTTATACTTCAAAGGAGAACAATGTGAAATTTGATTTTGTGGACGGAACACTCATTCTAAGGCCTTCGCAGGACTGGTTTGGCCAGGAGGACATTATCATTCAAGCCACATATACACTAACAGAGATAGATGTGGATGAACCGCCTGAACTGCCGCCCATCATTCCACCAACTGATCCCATACAACCCAATTCGGCTCCCGGAACTCCTGCCCCCCCTATTCCACCTACGCCCATCATCAGTCCCACATATATAACGGTGAGAAAGATATTCACGGTTGATGTCATCCCGGTAAATGATCCCCCAACTATCGTGACCGCTTATCAGCACACATTCTATTTGACTGCAGATTCAACCTTTGAGGTATGGGATATGATTAGCCTTGATGACTTCTTCTATGATGTGGACAGCGAAATGACATTTTCGCTTGGAAACAGCGGCTCCCTGGCGTCGATTTATCTTGAAGACAATGACATTCATTCAGTTATATCCCATAATGAACTTGGAGATGATGCCCTGATCGTATATGCCAGTGATGGAGAATATGAAATTCCATTCACATTCTATGTCAGAGTTGTTCCAAGAGAGTCCTTTGTCATGTATGAGGATATGGCAGCCGAAGAAAAGCTGAGCCGCTTCATTGATATTGAGGTGGATTACTATGAAGTAATAAATTCAGAACATCTTTCTGTGGAAACCATAGAAATTATAGGAGAGGAGGACACTGTATCAATAGTTCCTGAAGAAAATTGGTGGGGTTCGGATACAATATCATTCCGTACATATTACGTACCTTCAGTAATACCTCTCCCACCACCAAACATAATTATTTCTCTGTCATCGGAAACGGATACGCCGGTGACAATACCGAAGTACTCTATCTGGTATGGATGTCATGAATGTGATGTGAGGGTATTTAATATCAATGACCCCCCAGTCACCTATAATAACATGAATTATGAGGTGGAATTGACAAGCAATACAGAATTCACTATGGATGAACCTCTTGATATCTCCATATTATTCAATGATATTGACAGTTCTCTGTCATATTCCTGGAAAACGGAGGAAGGAAATGTTGTTCCTACTATTCAGGATGGAAAGATTACATCAATTACATCCAATGAACAAACTGGTGCAGACACAATAACCATATTTGCGTCTGATACGGAATTTGTAACAACATATCAGCTTCCGGTCAATGTTCTGGCAAGAGGTGTTATATCAATGAATGAAGACACCGCAGAAGCAATTATGGTGGATGAATATGTCAATGAGCAGACCCAGACTTACGATATTCAGCCCTCAGAACACATTATGATAAATGACAATGTGCTGAATCCTGAGCAGGACTGGTATGGTTCAGAGACCATATCTATCAACGCTTATCCTATACTTAACAGCATCAACCCGCCTATAACTATACCTGTTACCATGAGTGCCCCGCCAGGTCCAATCATCGGTCCACCTGAAGCGTATGTAATGGAATACAGCTGTTATGAATTCGATGTTGATGTTGCAAGTGTGAACGATGCACCAACCATGACTGCCGCACCTGCATTTGAGATGAACGAAGATGCCCCATCAACTTCCGTGTTAAATGTAAATGATTACTTCAATGACATTGACAGTGACCTCGAATTCTCGGTTGTTTCTGATGGTTCATCTGTAGAGTTCACATTGGCAGATAACGGCCTTCTGAGTGTAACCCCATCAGAAAACTGGTTTGGAACTGAAGAATTGGTATTATCTGCAACAGATGGTGAGTTTTCACTGTCACAGGGAATGAACGTGAATGTCCTTCCAGTCAATGATATCCCATATGCCCTCGCAGCAGGCGAAACTATTGCTCTTGATGAGGATACAAATGTCACATTGGATCTGAATGATTATATTGCAGACATTGACAGCGCCCTGTGGTTCAGTTGTGCCATGGATGAAAACAATGCGACGCTTGAACTGAATGAGACATCATGGAAGGCAACGATTACGCCTGCAGAAAACTGGAACGGCGTGCTTGACTTGATTGTATACGGTTCCGACTCTGACTACCAGCTGGCCAGACCCCTAACTCTCAATGTCAATGCAGTAAATGATCCGCCCACAGCAGTTTCCATTCAGGAAATGGTAATGCCAGAGGATTCTGTAATGCAGATTGACCTATCATCCTATTTCGAGGATGTAGACAGCAATCTTACATTCATGGCATCAAGTTACTCAGGAAAAATAAATGTCCAGATGAACAGCAATATTCTCAGCATATCCTCCTCTGCCGATAACTGGAATGGTGAGGACTCCCTCAAGATAACAGCATCAGACGGCGAGTACCTTATTGAGACGGACATTGACATAGTAGTAAGCCCAGTCAATGATGCACCTGTTGCACGAAGTACCAGCCGGGAAATGATAATAGATGAGGACAGCACACTATCATTATCCTTACATGATATGTTCTTTGATGTGGATGGCGATACCTTATACTTCTCATTTGATTCCAGTGAATACCTTGATCTACAGTATGACGGGATAACAGAGCAACTCATCGTGAGTCCTCTGGCAAATTGGAATGGTGAATCTAATCTCCAGATAATGGCCAGTGATGGTGTGCTTGCAGCAACCACCGAAGTTCAGATGTCTGTTCAGCCAATTAACGATTCTCCTTGGCAGACTGAGGTCATGAACCCCCTGATATTGAGGTCCGGAAGCTCATATGATATTGACTTGTCCTCATTCTTCTCTGATGTGGAAGGTTCGACCCTTGAGTATACCATCCTTGAAGGCGAAGGTATCACTGTGGTACCTCTTGGTGATGGCGTGTTTCGGGTAACTGTGCCACAGGATTGGGAAGGTACAGAGACCCTGATAATTCAGGTATCTGACGGCTCAAACATTATTGAATCAAAACTTGTTGTATCTGCTACAATGCCACAAATGATCGCACAATCGGCATCAGTTCCCGATAATGGAATGGCCCAATCCATGTTCTGGGCAGGCGTAACAGCAATGGTTTGTTTTGCAGTGTTTGCTACCTACAATACCATGCGAGAACCCAGAATAAAGGGCCGGGACAATATTCTGTGATGTGATAATAATCCCTGGCCCGGTATAATGCTGGCTAGGGACCCTTTTATTATTTGAAAATTAGAGGTGAAATATATGGAAAAGAATGAAGAACCAATCGATGCGACTCAATTGCTTATGGACCAGGATATTGAAAAAATTCTGATAGGTACCTACCAGGGAGCCAGGAGTGCCCTGGAGCTCAGTGAAATGTATGGCATACCAACGGCCACATGTTTCAGGAAGATCAAGCAGCTCAGGAGTATGGGTCTTCTGGAAGTGAAGGAGACAGCCTACACCTCCAGGGGCAAGAAGGTTGACTATTATTCAGCCAACCTGGAAAATGCCTATGTGTATTATGACTCTGGGAAACTGAAGGTAAGATTCAAAGTTGTCCTGCAAATGGCCAATGACTTCCGTAGAAGATATGAACAGTTCGCGGACAAACCCTCAATCGGGAGGAAGTAGATTATCTAAAATGATAATCACTAATGAAAATTTGGTGAGGGCTTATATATACAAACCCCCCCAATTATCCATTATAAAAGGTGATGAAAATGAATCCATTGGAAGCTTCCCAAATAATTTCTGACGAATACGCAGCCAGAATTCTGGTTGCAACTTTAAGGCGCCCCAAGAGTGCCATTACCCTGAGCCATGATCTCGGGATACCCATAGCTGCATGCTACAGGCGAATAAAAATGCTGGAGGAAGCAAAGCTTGTTAGATGTGTGGAAAGAGTTTTAACCCAGAAGGGAAAGAGGATGAGCGTTTACACATCCACTCTAAAAAATGCCTATATCTCTTTTGAAGATGGAAACCTGAAAGTCCGATTTGAAATGAAATCTGGGTCCATTGAGGACTTTGGTGGAAAACTGGACCTGGTGTCAGAGATTGCTCTCTGAATCAAGATTACCCCCTCCTAACTCCTCCACTGGGCCGCGGGACATTGTCCTTCGGCCCCCTCTTTTTTTTTCTAAATTTGATTTTCAAAGGTGAATATCACTCAAGAGAATTAATTCGATGCCTTTTATTGTATTGACCTTAATGTTCTCGTTATGCTACCTTTCGCACATTTCCTAATATCCATGGGCATAGGCTTTGCCCTTGAAGTGAAGTCCCCCAGGAAATACCTAAATATTCTGCTGTTTGGCATAATCGGAATCCTTCCAGATTTAGACCATTTCTTACCTCAGCTTGGCAGCACTGGACTATTTCATAACACGCTTATTTTGGGTGAGCTGCCCCTTGCCTTCCTGATAGCAGCATACATGCTTGAAAATCGTTTTAATGAAAGGTCATCAAAGTACCAGAGATTCTTCACCAGTGTGACCATCATCCTCTATGGTCATCTGATATTGGATCTGATAGCTGGCAACAGTATAGCCTATACTCTAGCAGGAATAAGCACCTTTAACCTGAGTTCGATTCCTCTATTGGAAATTGGTGGGTTGGGAGTTATTATTGGAAGCACAGATATGCTCTGGCTGTTCCTTGGAATCATAGTACTGGGCGGAAATCTGATTCAGAAGAAATTATACACTCTTATCGAGGAATACTATGCAGAGGATGAGCTGGAATTTGGAAGACCATATCCTTCGAATGTCTTGCTGTCGCGCCTGGTTGCTTCAGGCGTAATTTTATTGTAGCGGGTCAAGAACACTCTGGTCTTTAGGCCAGAGATGAATTGGCCAAAACTACGATAAACGAGGAATCCGCCGCATACCGTACATTTTCTAGCATATCAAATCAAAGCCATCTGGCTTTGATAATTAGGTGTGCGGCTAATGTAGGTAAACATACAGTCATAAAGGAACTGGCATCTATATCATCAACCAGAGACGCCAGTTCCTTTAGGGGCTGGTAGTTTACGATTGCCATAACTAAGATGTTCGTCA
>JAUWNU010000084.1 GCA_030612505.1 Methanomassiliicoccales archaeon | reverse complement strand
ACACCAGCGAAGATTATCGCAAGGCAATGGAAAGATGCCTTGAATGCGACGAACGGATGGGATGTGAATTGTTTCTGGGTATGAGTTCCGGCGGCCAGATAGTGAAGTTCTGCCCAAAGGGAAAAGCTAATATTTTGTAATTAGAATCTCCAAATATTTTACGAGGGATTCACGCTTAAATTCGAGCATAGATTAATAAACCACGAGTAGATACATGGGCAGGTGAATTACTATGACCGAAGCATACTGTGTAAAATGTAAAGCAAAAGTAGAGATTAAGGATGCAGAGAAAATTACAATGAAGAACGGCAAGCCAGCAACAAAGGGCACATGTCCAAAGTGCGGCACAAAGGTCTTCAGAATCGGAGCATAATTAAATATCTACATCTAACAACGCTGCCTTCTGGCAGCGTTACCTTTCCCTTTTAGTTTTTACTTATTTGGTTTCATAAAAATAAGTGCTAATTTAAAAATATTGAGTTGCAAACAATGTGTATTGGCAGTCAAGTTAGTTCGTTGAACGCTCTGCGTTCGACCACGGCATGGAAACGCCTTCAAGATAAAAACGAATGCCATATGGCTCACAGTAATTTGAAAGCAATTGTTGGATTCGAAAATTAAATCAAAGCATATCTAGAATCCAACCTTAACCTGATATTGTCTGAAAACAATCTGCCAGAAAAAATATCAGAATGGCCGCAATGACACACGAGTAAACCAAACGATTGCGGAAATAAACGATTGCGGCAGCCTTACCTTTCCCTTTTGATTTTTCGCTTATTAATTTGTTAAAATCGTGGAAACCTTTATATCTATGTCCGATATGTCGGACATCGATATGTCGAAATCCGATATACTTTCCAGAGAAGTGGCGAAAGACTTTCGCCGAGGCCTGCTCAAGTTCTTCATATTGAAGATGCTAGACAAGCAAGATATGCATAGCTATGCCATGATGATGCGCATCGAAGAGATTAGTGGATGGAAACCCAGTACTGGCTCTATGCATCCCGCCCTAATGAAGCTGTGCAGGAAAGGCAATATCACTGTGAAGGTTGCAGGAATGAAGAAAGTATATTCTATAACAAAGAAAGGTAAACTCATGATTAAGGAATTAGATGAGAATTTCGACAGTGGATTGAATGCTATCAAGCTAATATTTAAAAATCTTTGAGGAATGTGAAAATATGACAAATAACATAATGGTAGAAGCTACGGACGTACACAAGACCTACAAAACTGGCACAGTAGAAGTAAATGCACTCAGAGGGGTTGACCTCACAGTTCGAAGGGGTGAAATGATTGCAATCATGGGCCCTTCTGGCTGCGGAAAAACTACGCTTCTAAACTTGCTTTCTGGATTGGATGATGTAACTTCCGGAACAGTAAAAATTGAGGGTACTGACCTGAGCCAAATGACTGATAATAAGAAAACAGAGCACAGGGCACAGCGCATGGGCTTCATATTTCAGTTTTACAACCTACTGCCAGTTCTTACGGCTGTTGAAAATGTTGAGATGCCATTGCTTGTATCCGGCATCCCTGCAAAGGAGGCCAGAAAAAGAGCAATTGAGATTATGAAAATTGTTGGCCTGGAAAAGGTCATGGACAGCAAGCCAGGCGCATTATCCGGCGGGGAAAGACAGCGAACCACCATTGCCAGGGCACTAATCAATGAACCAGCCATTGTCTGGGGTGATGAGCTTACTGGCGACCTGGACGATGAAACTGCAAATGGCATCATGGACCTGGTGGAGAAATTGAGGCGAGAAACAAATGCCACTTTTGTCATAGTCACACATAATCCAGAGATTGGCAAGCGCGCAGATAAAATCCTATTCATGCGAAGCGGCAAGTTTGTTAGAGAAGAGAAAAACGTTTGATGGGGGAATCTAAATGGAAACATCTGAACTAATTCTTCCATTGATTGTCCTGGGCATTATTCTGGTAATGCTGGCCCTGGGCATATTCAATAAGGGCATTGCGAAGCTGGGACTGCGTAACTTCTCCAGGCACAAGGGCCATTCAGCCATATCCATTGCAGGATTGCTGGTGGGAACCTCCATAATATGTGCATCACTGGTGGTTGGTGATTCCATTGAATATTTTATTGTGGAGGATACCTACGACGAACTTTATCTGGTAGACATGGTCATATCCAGCGATAATGGGCCATTCAATGATACCCTATTTACTGTACTAAACAATGATGCGGCCCTGGGAGACCTAACTGATGGCATGGCTCCTCTTTTTGTTCAAAGTGTCAGTTTGAGAGACGAAGAAACTGGCCAATTCGAGCCCACTGCCACGGTCATAGGTTTTGATGCAGAGAGGGATGCGGACTTCGGAAACTTCATTCTCCTAGACGAGGACAAAACAGAGATTTTGGGAAATGATTTGGGAACCAATGATACCATTATCAATATGGCTCTGGCAGATAGCCTCGACGCTTCATTGGGCGACACATTACTGCTCACATATTCCCTTGGCTCAACTTATATGGGCTATGGCGGGGAGATACACAGCCGAACCCTTACAATCATGTATATTGCCGATGACGTGGGCAAGACCCGCTTCAACCCAAACCGCGGAATGAGCATGGACACTTACAATGTATTTGTGAACATGGATACGGCGCAGGACATGTTCCAGCAGCCAGGAATGTACACAAATATCAAGATATCAAACAATGGCGGAATTCAAGATAGCGTAGATAACAGCAATGAGGTAAGATATACCATAGAAATGCTGCTAACAGACCAGACATTTGCTGGCTCGGATATGCTTCCTATAGTAATGCCTAATCAGACATTCAGCATGCTGTCCCATGGAAATGTGGTGAACAGTTCATTGGTGCTGGTGTCAAATGGGACAGTCATACCAGCAGCCGATTATGAGATAAACCAGGACACTGGGGCAATCACATTTACAGCCCCACCGGAAATGGGGGACGTCATATTTGCAGACTATGAATTTGCCTATCCTCTGGAAGTAAGCATGGAAAAGTTAGACCGACTGGAGATGGCCCAGAATATTAATGAGATGTTGTCCACCTTTTTGACGATATTTGGTTCATTTGCAATACTGGCCGGCGTGATATTGATAATAAATATTTTCACCATGCTGGCAGAGGAAAGAAAATCAGAAATGGGCATGGCACGGGCAGTTGGAATGAAACGCCGCCACCTCATGCAATCATTTTTGTTTGAAGGTCTGGCATATGGTGCAGTGGCCAGTGCACTGGGAACGCTGGCAGGTGTTGGCATCGGAGCATTTTTAATTTACCTCATAAACAATATTGCATCAATGCTGGCAGGAGTTAATATACCATTCCATTTCGAGACATTCAGCCTCATAAAGGCATTCTCCCTGGGATTCCTTATCACCTTTGGAACGATTCTGCTCACAAGCTGGAAGATAAGCAAGCTAAATATCATACGCGCAATAAGAGGCATAGAAGAACCGGAGAAAAGCAGAAAGGGATGGAAGGCACCGCTAATGGGAATCCTACTGGTTCTGATGTCCCTTCTGTTCTACGTGGAACTCTGGGATGAGTTCCTTGTGAAGATGCTTGTACCATCTGGCATCATGGTTGGTATTGCTCTGATATTGTGGCGCTGGGCAGGCGATAGGATAACAATATCCTCGGCAAGCCTGGGTGTGTTTTTGTACACATACTACTCCATTCGCACATACTTCGGAGATACAGGCATGGGAGACATAGAACTGCCATTCATAATGTCAGGCATTCTCATCGTACTCAGTTTGGTGCTGCTTATCATGTATAATTCCAGGCCAATAATCATGCTCATCGTTAATACATTAGGAGTGGCGAAAAAACTACGGCCAACTGTTATGACTGCGGTTTCGTATCCGCTCACCAAGAAGTTCCGCACAGGAATGAGTGTGGCCATGTTTGCCCTGGTGGTTTACATGATAGTCATGCTGTCTGTGTTCTCCAATATATTTGTCATGGACCTTGATGAGGAGACGCTAAAACAGGGCGGCGGCTATGATATATTCGCACAGGCCCAGGTCCCTATAATGGACATCTACGATGTATCATACACTCCAACACTGAACCAAACCATTGAAGTTACATCAGACGCTCTGGATTATACCACCATCACCCAGATAGCGGTTGCCATGAGCACAAATGTAGAAAATCTAAATGCGGAAGGTAATGAAAATAATGGAGGACCGCCGCCTATATTCGAGTTCGGCTTTATGAGCGGGAGCATGGTATACGGTATTGACCAGAATTTCCATGATGGACGTTCCTTCGAATTAAGTCAGATGATGGAGTTGTTCGAAAATGAAGAGGATGCCTGGAATTCCGTTACCGAGCCAGGCTCCAGAAATATTCTATTCAATAGCATGGGCGCAATGATGACAGAGGTTTCAGCAGGAGATACTGTAACCTTCGAAACCTTCACTGGCAATGTCACAGATGAGTATCTTGTGGTGGGCATAGTGGATCAGAATATCATAAATGGGGCAATAATGTCCAGAGAGAACCTCAATGCAGACTTCAATATGGCAGGAATGGTCAATTCAATGTTCCTGATAGAAGTTGAAGAGGGGCATGATATGGAAGCCGCTGCCATGGATTTTGAAAAGGACTTCGCAGCAATAGGTATGAACACCATAATCATCAGAGAGATGGCAGAGAACACCATGGAAATGCTTAATTCCATGTTTGTGCTTTTTGAGATCTACCTGTACATGGGACTTATTGTGGGAGTTGCTGGCCTTGGTATTATCACCATACGTTCTGTTGTGGAACGGACACCGGAAATTGGCATACTACGAGCTCTGGGTTTCACACGCAGCAATATTCGAAACGCATTCCTCATAGAAATATTGTTCATAGCCACAATGGGCGTGGTCATAGGAGTGGTGACTGGCATACTTGTGTCACATGAGATATTCAATGTCATGATAAGCGACATGGGTGACAATATAGAATTTATAATACCCTGGAGCAAGATAATACGGGTCACGGCAATCGCCTATGTGGCAACTATATTGTGCACAATTATACCAGCAAGAAACGCTGCAAAAATAGCTCCGGCTGAAGCATTGAGATATGTTGGTTAAAGTAAACTACCAGCCCCTAAAGGAGCTGGCGTTTCTGGATTAATGGGATAGTTGCCAGTTCCTTTGTGACTGTATGTTTACCCAACTTAAGTCGCACACCTGAATATCGAAACCAGAGTTTCGATTTTCTATGCTTGCATATTGTACGGTATGCGACAGGTAGCCCTATTTACTGCCTTAGCTTTCATCCAGGCCTTAAAAGACCTGGCGTTCAGCTTGGTATAGCAGTAAAATAAAGCCATAATTCATCCAAAAAACGTTGAACGCATAGCGTTCGACAATGGCATGAGAACAGTATCTAGATAAACTAAATGCCATACAGTTCACAGCAATATGAAAACAACAGGTGAATGCATGGCTAAATGCAGCAATTAAGAGCATTCGCCATGATTGAACAACTTATCAGCAATGAGAATCAAAAAACCCGCAATCAGATATTGTATTGAAAGTGGATTGCGGCGGCTAAGATCGCTCCGGCTGAAGCTCTCAGGTATGTTGGTTAATATAGTGATGTCACCAATCAACATCCCTAGCTTTTTTCCATTAGTTCTTCAATCATATTCTCAACTTTCTTTATGCTATGTTCAGAATTAATTCTTTTATAAATTTCAAGTGCCTCGTTTAAATCAGCACGACAATTATCCATATCTTCAAGTCTTTGATAAACCTCAGCACGACCAACAATACCATCTGCAATGCGGCGGTCTTCCTCAAGTTCACGCCTGATTTCTACACTCTGGTTATGCCACCCTAATGCTTGTTCCCAGGATTCCCGGGCTTTGGATATATTATTAGATTCATACAAGTCCCCTTCACACATAGATATGACCCCTTTAGCCATAAGGCACCCTGTTTTACCGCGAAGACTTATAACTTTGGCTGAGAATATATTTTCAGCAAGATCAGCATAACTTTTCGCCTTTTCAATTATTACTGTTTCTCCTTTTATATGAGCGAGATATCCAAGGACTTCTGCCACGTTAAATGATGCCCATCCAATCATATGCTGATTATCAGCTTCTTTTGCGTGTTTTATACTTTCTTCATAAGTGCCAACTGCCTGTTCTAAAATATTTTTGTACTCTTCCATATTTTTATCAGATTTTGCACGCTCTGCTCTCTTATGCAATTTAACACCCAAATTATTGTACACACTAGCCAAAATTCTCTTGGCCTCTTTATTTCTGCTTAAACTCTCTATGGTAAGAGTGCTAATTGCCTGTTTAGTATACTCTTCAGCTGTTTCTGTACTTTCTTTCCAGTCGCCATGAAGTGTAGAAAGTGAGTTGTATGTTCTTGCAACCATTAGTGGATTACCTTTTGTTTTTGCGAGTTTTAGTGCTTTTAAATGAAAATCATTTGATTGTTCATATCTTCCTTTTTTCCACTCATAACTTCCTGCCAGATTAAATAATCTCACTTCTAACTCATATCTAGAAAGTCCGCCAACCTTTTCAAAAAGTTCCTCTGCTTTCTCAAGAAATGGCGGAGTATGCTCAGCCCAACCTTTTTCATCACGATGTAATACTTCACCGGCAAAATCTAAAAGATATCCTACAATAATACTTGCTCTAAATTTTCCAACTTCCTCACCAGCAACCATCTTTTCAAGAGAAATATAACCATTAATAGCATTAAGGATTCTATCAGCGATTTCAGAACTAGACACAAATGAAATCTTCTGTTTCAATTCTTCATTCTGTTTGATTGAAAGCTCAGGAGGTTCACCATCCCATACAATATCATTACCTAATGTTTTTTTTAGTACGCCAAACGCTAGATCTTTTTTATGAATAATCGGATTTAATAGATATCCTATAGTGATATTTCTAGCGTATTCTGACCAGCATTCTTTAAAACTAGAATATTTTCCTTCGATGAGCACCATGGCTTCACCAATCAACAATCCATACAGTATCAGCCGGTACGTGTATCCAGTATCCCTCTCCAGACTGCATCGTGTACACATCAGGATATTGGCTTATAAGATATGGAGATGTGGCATTGAAACCTTCCACCGGTCTGTCATACCCAGTTCCGGCCAGAGCGTCTGTAATATTCCTTCCTGTCATTGAAGGATAGCCCGCCAGGTTCCAACCCGCAAAGAGGGTTATATTGGTAAAAGTAGGAACGCTGCCTGTGACATTCAATGTACACGGTTCAGTGACATGAATCCAGAAGCCCATTTTATTATCAATGTTCAGGAGGTCATTTGTACCGGGTGGTTTGGCCGGGGAATAACCTTTCCAGTGATCATTCACGTCAGTTTGGTCATAGTACTTGACGCGATCCCATTTTCCGTCAATGGAAGATAGAACATTAAGGATGGACGTATTAGTAAGCTCCAGAGGTATAGATATGAGGTTCCAACCGGTTGCTAGGTCTATCTGGTATGATTGTTCACTGATGATGGTTATGGTTATGCTCATTATGTCATTCTGTGGGTTCTCGTCAGTGGCCAGCCACGTTTGAATTATTATTCGATAGTCTGTTGAATTCACGAAATTGTGGCTCCATCCGACTTGGATGGTATCATTTTGGCCTAGGACGGCGGTTATGGTCTGATTTATAGGGCCATAAACAGTGTTTTCTATCTGGGGAATTATGCCGTTCACCAACACATCATCCACCACCCACCAGTAATCATAATCTCCAACATACCTGAAACCTATCTGCACATCACTCTGGCCAGCGGCAAATGCAGAGATGTTTATGCATTCTGTTGTCAGCAATACGTCATCCTCAAACGTATGATAAACCACATCGTCAGCAGCGTCTAGACTACCATCCGTTGCCACGTAAACGTAGATACCTTCGGGTTCCACCTCCCCATAGGATTTGAACCTGTGTGTGAAGTTCAGTTCCACCTCGTCATAGTCAGTACAATCTATGGATGGGGCAATCAACCAGGAATCCACTGCCCCAGATCCTGCTCGGTCGCTGTCACACATGAATCCATAATCAGCACCGTCGACTATTGCTCCGTATCTGGTATTGTCATTGGTCGCCCTCCAATCCCTCCACGTGAATGTGGAATTGTCCCACCCTGATGGCAATAGACCTCCTTTGTCGAAATCCTCGGAAAGGAGAGGGGTTATCGAACCCTGTTGGATTATCTCGATTATCTCGCATGATACATCGAAGTTCGACTGGTCATTTGTTGCGTAATTCTCCACGGTTGCATTGATATCCATTGTTCCAGCAGGATATGTGCCGCTGTCGGCTGGTGCATCTATTGATGCCACGCCAACATCATCTGCCGCGGGTGTGCCACATACCCAGGTCACAGCATTCTCTATCAGTTCGTCCTGGGTGGTCGTACTGTCTATGTCGTCGATGTCTATTGAGAAATATACGATCTGGCCGCCATTGTCAACATTTGCATCATCGTCATATGTTATTATGCTGTTAGACGCCGCTATCACGGCGGGAGCTACTGACAAATCGCCCCATTTGACATCAGACCATCCATGGACACCTACAGCATCAGCCAGAATCCTGACCGCATCAGCGTCTGCATTGTTATCTGCATCATAAGACGGCTCAGGGTCCACACTATTACTGCGTGTGAACGGTATAGTCTCCGGGAGGTTGTTAGGGGTCGTCGCTACCGGATGGGGGGTCTTTAGTGTTATATCCTCAATATCCGAATACGCCCAATCAGATGTCGCGTGCAGCACGGTGGCTCTGAACTCGTCTCCATGTGTCCGGCTATATCTCTTGAGGTCACTGGCGATGTTTCCGCTCTCGATGATGAGGAGACCACCGGCGTCCACGTAATTTATAACTGAGAGCTTATATGCATCTTCATATACTGGGGTCGGGTCGTTCCCGCAGCTCCAGATCATGAAATCATAGCTCGACCAGGTGGAATCATCGGTGTCTGAAGACTCCTCAATGGTCACGGCATACCCCATGGACAGGAGAACTGCCTCGAACACAGCCGCGCTGTATTCGTCTTCATTGCCAATGTAGTACTCATCGTCTATTATCAGAGCGGTCATGCTCCCCCTTGCAACAGGGGCAAACAGAAAGCCAGCGGCAGAGCCAACACTGATAATCATTGTAATAACGCAAAGCAAGGTCATTGTTTTTTTAATTCCAATAAACAGAGTAATCACCCTATTGCGATAGACCCAATAAGAATTATATATAATTTTGCACAATACATAGATGATTTCTATTAATATGAGAAAAATAGAGTGTCTAAAAGCCCATAATAGCAGAAAAGTATTTATTATTAGACTATATAGCTAGTGCGATGAACAATAACACACTGACAGAAAATGATAAATTGATCTTGTATGGCCTAGTTCGTTACCCGCTTCTGAACAATCGGGAGCTTTCCGAGATCCTTGGTTTGAAACAATCGACAGTGACCGTAATCCATCGCAAATTGAAAGAGAGAGGATATGTCAAGACAGTCAGAATACCACTCCTGCAAGAATTTGGATGCGAGATACTGGCAGTTACCTATGGCACATTCAGCTCATCTGTGCCTTTGAAAGCGAGACTTCAAATGAGCAAGAAGGTTGCAGATAGACAGGATGAAGTATTTTGGGCGATTAGTGAATCAACCCAGGGTATCTCATTTCAATTGTCAAGAAATTACACCAATGTTAAAAGGAACATTGAAGAACTCGAGAAAGTATATCGCAAAGAAAACCTCACCAGAGAACCCAGCATATCATTATTGGTTTTTCCATTTGAAATGACACAAATCATAAATTATTTTGATTATACAGTGCTCTTGAAACATGCATTTGGGATTGAGGATAAAATTGAAGAAAAGACTGGTTCCAAGAAGAAAATAATTGGAAATACCAATCTAAATGATAGAGAAAAGCATATTTATCATTCTTTAATAAAATATCCGCAATTATCAGATAAAAAACTGGCAGAACTGATTGATGTATCGAGATATAAAGTTGCCAGAGAACGAAAAAAATTCGAGGAAAATTTCCTCATCAGAACCATAAGAATAGTTGATTTGCAAAAAATAGGATTCGAGATACTGGTTCTCAATCATATTATGTTTGACACGAACATTTCATCAGAGAAAAAGGAAAAGGGAATCAGGACATTGATGGATAATAATCAGCCTATTTTCATGCTAGCGGGTGAGATGGACGGTGTTTCTCTGGTGCCGTACAAATCATTCGAGGATTTCAGAGAATG
>JAUWNU010000088.1 GCA_030612505.1 Methanomassiliicoccales archaeon | reverse complement strand
ATCTCGCTTTCTTTGTCCCTTTTTTCACAAACTGGTGTAGGAATTCACACTCCTCTTTTTTTAGTTTTATTTTTATCATGTGGAGGTATATGGAAACCAAATATATAAACGTAACTAAATTAAGTTGTCACGACACTAGTTCAGTATTGACTAATATATTATCACTTATTCTGGATTATTACAAAGTATATTAAAAAACTAAAATTAGGACAAATTATATATTCTAAAGAGTTCATTCACATTATAACATTAAGAGACAATAGATAAGAGACAATAGATAATACAATAAGTTGGGAGATGGAGGACATGAAATCGCACATTTATGGGAAATATGCAATTGTTTCCCTAATAGTTATTGCATTGAGTATGCTTGTTGTAGCACCTGTTATGGCTTTTCAGACAATGCCAGATAATGGGACAATGGATGTACCCATAGACGGATCACTCATCATAGACTTTGATGACCCGATGCGCGTGGGAAGCGTGGAGGTTATGATAGAACCGAATCCTGTTTATCCAATTGAAAGGAGTTGGTCGAATAATGACAGGACACTGACCCTTACGCCGACTATCGGCCTTTTGAATGATAGATATTACATGATTACTGTAACTGGGGAAAATATAACTGGAGAATCAATCGCCCCCATAACATTTAATTTCACAACCGAAGCCCCGCTTGGCATCGTGGATACATTGACTGGGTTCTTCGAAGGACTTGTTGATTCCTTTATGGATTCTCTTTATGGCATCTTGATTTTCATCATTATAATTATCATTGGGTACGTAGTAGCAAAGATTTCAGCGATGATAATCCACAAGATCCTAGACAAGAGCCCGCTGGATAAAGCCATGGAAAAGGTCGGCGTCCAGAGGCATGTGAATAAGATTGGAATAGAATCTGTATCTAACCTGATATCAAGACTTTTCTTCTGGTTCATATTTGCGATATTCCTTCAGGTGGCACTGGGATATGCTGGAATCGACACACTCACAGCAATATTGACACCGCTGGTATTGTTCATACCCAGGATAATCATTGCAGTGATTATCATTATTGTAGGCTTGTATGTAGCCGAAGTTATTGTTGAAATGCTTAAAAAGGCACTTGCAAAGACGATCCTTGGAAAGGAATTGGATAATCTGGATGACAAAGCCAAAGATACTGGATTTACAATATCCAGTCTCATATTCATTTCCGTGAAGGTATTCGTCCTGCTGATATTCCTCCAGGTGGCGCTTGCTGTTCTGGCAATAAGCATTCTGTCGTCATTTATAACACCCGTCTTGGCACTGATACCTTTGATACTTACAGCCATGGTCATTGTCGTGATTGGACTGATAGTTGCCGAGTATGTGGTCAAGTTATTGATGGGTATGCTGAAAGAGATGGATTTTGACAAGCTCGTGGACCCTGTTGAAGCCATGATTAAAAAACAAGGCATCATAATGAGAGTCTTGGGTGGAGTAATCAAGATACTGGTCGTCTTAGTATTCATCCAAATCGCAGTGGGTGTACTGAACTCTACAGGCGCTTTCAATATGCTGGCGCAGTTGATTAATGATGTGATACTATGGATTCCAAACCTGGTGGCGGCCATACTTATCGGTCTGGTGGGCTTCTGGGTGGCCTCATGGGTGCATCAAAAGGTCTTGGAATGGGGCAAGGACAAGGACATACCTTTCCTCGAGACCATTGCTACCATTGTGCAATTCGGTGTTATATACGTCGCTGTGACCATGGCACTGGCACAGGCGGGAATTGAGGTTCCGATGCTCTATATAGTATTCAGCATAGCTTTCGGTGCAATATTCATCGGTGTTGCTGTTGGATTTGCCTTCGGTTCCAAGGATATTTTCCATAATATGATAAGTTCCCTGCAATCAAATCAGACACTCAAGGTAGGACAGAAGGTCAAGATTGAGGAATATGATGGAACAATCGTGGAAATCGGACGCTACCATCTGATACTAGACACTATCTCAGGCAAAGTAAAGATACCACATTCGAAAATAGCCAAGGCCGTGATTATAGAAAAGACCTGAAGCATTTAATTGGGGCAAAATCTGCCCCAATATCTTTCTTTTTTAATCACTAAGGAAGGAAATAATTTCCATCTCTCTTTCCAGTATTTTCAGCCCCTGCTCATCTATTGTTTCCGGGGTCAGGGACATTAGGAAAACAGTGTCACTCTCTGAAATCTCATCAATTAATCGCCTGAGGAACCGCAGAACTGCATCAAAGCTATTATTGCTGATAAGATAGTCCAGACCATCAATAAGAAGTATGGATTTACCAGGGGAGTTGAGAAAATCTTCAATCTTGTAAATAATCTTTTCCAGGCCAGGGGTTATACGATTGTCCGGGTCCCCTTCCCTATCAGTAAGCCAGAGCATCTGAGCCTCACCAACATCATAATCGTCTCTCACCCTTTTCGGGTTCAGCCTGATGATGGCCATGCCTTTAAGTCCCATATTGAGATTATCAACAAAATATTCGAAGCATTTGACTGGTTTCTCTTCCTCAATAAGATAGCTGTGGCCTACCTTGAGCTTTCGTGTCTTTCTTTCAAGAGGCACATCATTAGCAGGCATTTCATGTGATTCTTCTTCAGCCTCAGATTCCTCCACTGGCTCATCCTTCAATACCTGTTTTGCCATATCCAAGGTCGGAGGCACATTCATTAGTTCTGAATAGGCAGCTAATGTCTTCAATCCCCCTTCAAGTGTCCGAATGTTCTTTGTGTAGCGTTTTGCAATGAACAGAAGTACATCATCACCAATAACCAATCTCTTGCTCTCTATCTTTTTCTTGAGAATGGCCAACCTGGTCTCTACTGCGGCTGGCTGCATATCGGTTATTAGGCCGGCCTCGAATCGTGAAATTAGCCTATCTTTAATGCCTGGCACTTCTCGAATGGATCGATCGCAGGTCATGACAATCTGCTTTCCGTCCTTGTAAAGGGTATTGAATGTGTGGAAAAATTCATCCTGAACTGCTTCCTGGCCAGCAATGAAATGAATATCATCCAGCAGCAGGAAATCCAGGTCTCGATAAACCTTTCTGAACTGCCTTTTCTTATTGCTCTTTGTTGCCTCGATGAACTCGTTCATAAATCTTTCAGCAGACACATAAAGCACTTTCTTATCAGGAAAATGTTCCAAAACATAATTGCCAATAGCGTTCAGCAAGTGAGTCTTGCCCAGACCCGCACCGCTGCAGATAAGTAGCGGATTATATGCTGATGATTGGACCTTGGAAACTGCAGTTGCAGCAGCCTGGCTGAAGCGATTGCACTCTCCCACAACAAAAGAATCGAATGTAAATTCTGGAACAAGGTTTGCCTTGCCCTTTGGCTGCGGTTCCTGGCCCATGATTTTTTCATCCCCGCAGGCTGGACATTCTTCCCTGCCATACAATTCGGCGCCGCAGACTGTGCATTTATCATCTTCCTCTACAGGTGGCGGGAAAATATCTCCCTGGCTGGCCAGTCTTTCTTCTTTAGGTACAGCAAGTTCAAAGTCATCAATTTCTTCTTCTGGCTCCGCAGCTCTCTTCTCTGCCTCTTTCTCGGCCATGATCTCAGCTAATTTTTCCTCGGCTTCCCTGGCCCGTTCCTGTTCCACCTTCACTTTGAGGCCCTGGAGGGCTGCCTCGACTGCAGTGAGCTTGGAGGGATTCTTTAACATGGCCTTAATTCGTTCAGTGTCCATATTGAATTTTCTTGTATCCAACCCTTCCAGTTCAGCCTTCAGAAATTTAGTCCGTTTAACATTGGTTTCAAATTGCTGGAATAAAATTCTAGCTTGTTCCACATCCATATTCAGAGCTTCATTCAGGGTTTTGACAACATAACCCTGAGATTTCCATCCTTCCAGCATATTTTTCAGGTCCTCAGGTACTTCCTTCTGTTCGGCATCTGATGGTTCCTCTGCCTCTTCGCCCCAGGCCAATGAAAATCTTGTTCTGCGTTTTTTTACCTTGGCTCTCTCACCGCCCTTGGTAACTCTTGCATCTGGATACTCAGTAAGTATGACATTAATGTCCAATCTTCCATGCACTTCCAAAATAGATTCTCTGTCATAGGAATCTGCCCATGCCAGTTTCAGGCCTTCCTCGCCCTTCTTGGTGGCAATGAAATTATCATCAGTCAGGCGCCCGTAAATTGCAGAACTAAGGGCTCCATCCTTCACTACTAAAATACCCTGGGAAATTGAGCCAGATGTTTCTTTCTGAATCAAAATATAGCCGGTAAACTCGAACTTCTTGAGCTTCTCGAGACTCAATTGTAGAGCCTTTGCACCCCCATGAATAGTGCTAATGACCTTTCCTTCAGGTATCTTGTCCGAAATTCGCAACACCAACCTCTCGCCCCACAATAAGGGCGATGAGGCCAAATATTGAAGCATGTTATATAAGTTTTGATTTATGCTCATTCCTGGTATTTTAAATATAAAAGTATAAAATAGAGTAAGTGTATCTCGTATTGATATTATGCTCACAGAAATCAGCGACCTTATTGGAATGGAAGTCTACACCGACAAGGCCATTGCCCTGGGAAATGTAGATGACCTGATAATCGAAACAGACACTCAAAAAATCGAAGGATTATTCGTGAACAATCCCAACCCTTTACTGGTTGAACACTCGAGGCCAGTCAGTGTTCCATACAGATGGATAAGCAGTGTTGGAGACGTTATTGTTCTCAAATATTTCCCAAAATTCGTTCAAACGGCTGCATCACCTGATCGTGTACCAAAGGTCAGGAAGCTTGCCGATGAGATGAAGCACTTTGCTCATGATGCTTCAGAAAAGATTCATCACGCAGAACATGTGGCTGTTGACAGGATTAAGGAAGCAGAAAGAAAGCTTGTGGACGAAATAAAAGAAATATGAGCAAATGGCCAAAGGTCAATTGCTCATTTTCACATTTTAGTTTAATTAGCCAGCTTGGGCTTTAGATCTTTCTAATCTTGCCCAACATTGGCTCATAAACAAGGCCCTTGTCCAGAAGTCCTTCCATTGCCTCATCGAAGGCATCCTTGTTCATTTTTCCTTTTTTAGCTGCTTTTTCCAGGTCATCCCAGTCCATGCCTGAGCTTTCCGGGTCCTTCTCGTTAATGAGCTTGATTAATTTTCCCTCATCGTCAGTAAGTTCCTCGTCATCGCCTTCTGGTGATGATGTCTCGTCTCCTGATGTCTCAGTAGGTTCACTATCTATTTGCTCCGGCTCCATCACAGGAGGTTCTGGTGGTTCATCATCCTCATATTCTTCTGGCTCATCCTGAGCATCTGGTTTATCATCTGGAACTGGAAGCTCCTCAGAGCCGCCGCCCTCCTCTGGAATCAGGTATCGGACCGAGTCCAGAAGCATGGCCTGATACCGCTCTACCGGAATCTCGCCATAATGATCAATTGAAGAAATTATGCCTTTAGCCAGTGTTTCGCTGTAACCAAGTTCCACAAGCTCTTCCACAGATGGAGTGCTCATGTTCATTGCTTCATTATAGGCTTCCAATCGATGCTTCAATGCCTTGGAGCTGTCCAGGACCCAGCTGTCTCGAAGTTCCTTGTCAACTACCTTAACAACTTCCGGGCTGATGGAGATGTACATTACTCCCTCTTCAGGAGAATAAACCCGCACTTTCCCAATTATTGCTGCAAAGCTGGGCACTGGTATTTTGGCAAGTGCAGCAGCAGCTTCAGGCTGGAACTGGCCGGCTGAAACATAGCTTGTTCCGCTGGGGTCGGCAATTCTGGCTCTCCAGATTGGTTCCTCCGGTGAGCCAACATTCTCCAGATCCGTAATAACCCCAACAATGTAAACCCTGTTAATTCTTGCACCCAGCGGTGTTATGACATATGATGGGGCTCGCTCTTCCTCGCCCTTTTCTACCAGCGAGGAATCATTAAGCTCGCCGGCGAAGACTCTCCAGGCTACTTCTCTCCCATTCATTGTAATTCCTCCAGAAGCTCCCTGGCACCCTCAAGTGGGTCCAGCTTCAGAATATCAGTTCCACTGGCTATCATCATCAGTCCGAATTCATCAGAAGTAACATTGCCCATTATTGTAACTGGCTGCGCCACCAGTTTGTCAAAAAGCTGGTCATGGATTATGCTGTGGTCCATTGCTTTTTTTGCTTCCTTCATGCACTTGTCCAGGCTTTTTCCAAGCAATCTCTCGGAAATAACCCGGTTCAGAATCACCGTCATTGCGCCGGTTCCATCATCCAAAACTGCTTTGGTTCGAAGGTCTGGTGTTCCTTCCACTTCGTCATGAACCCGGCAGATATTTTTCTGCAAAACGCGATTGCATTCCGGGCACCTGAATACCAAACCACTGCCCTGGCGTACGTCCAGTATCACGCCATCAACTGCGGCATCAATCATTCCGCCGACCCTGGCCAGATGATTGATTGTGACGGTCACAGGCTTGGCTAGCTCTGTTTCTTCAGGCAATTTCTCATCACTCTTTTCAATATTACTTGCATCAAAGTTCAGCTGCGGCATTCCTCTCCATTTTCGTAAATATCCGCTATTAACTTTTATTGCCTGGCCTTCCTTCACTTTTGCTTTTCCCCAGCAGGTGAAGGAAACCTTTCCAGTCTCGTCGGCCATTGTTCCGGACATGACATCCTTCATCTCGCCGCTGACATTCACTTCCCTGATTTCCATGGTCAAAATTCTGGCAACAACAGAAATATTGCCAGTTGCATCGCCTATCTCGCTAATTTTACATAGCTGCGCAGGTTTGAAACTTCCTCCGCTGCCAGTGCCTTTAAACTCAGGCATGGCACTCTTGTCCATCTTGGCCATCTTTCCCCTGGACCCGATATTTATCTGATTTTGTTCGCGCCATTCGGTAATATAGGCATGCTCTATCTTCACAACATCACCCTTGGCCAGCTTTAGATCGCCCTTCTCCCAGTGGGTGAAAGGAACTGTGCCGCTTTCATCCCCCAGAATACCTGAAAGAATAATCTTTGGCTCCTCTCCCTTAGGGGTTATTTCCTTTTCGGCAACAAAAATAACCCTGCACAGCATATTGACATTATTGTCCAGGGTATTAAGCTCTTTAATCAATTTTTGTATTCCCTCGGAAGTTATGGCAATATTGGCGCCATGCGTCCGGGCAATAAGTTTTTTAGCCTCTCCCACAGTAAGTCTGAACTCCTCAACGTAGTTCTTTAACTCTTTTTCAATTTCACTTCTGTCAACATCTTTGTCGACAGCTTCCAGAATCTCATTTACATGCTTCTCGTACTTGTCCATTTGGTTCACGTCCTGTTCATTGGTGAACAATTCTAATGGGCATTGGGGGAATGGTATTTAAGGGTTCATGGGGGGTCGGCGAAACTATTGTTCCACATCTATTTTTTGTTTCAGTTCCTTATATAATTCTTCTGAGATATTTCCTTTTAAAAGCCTCTCTTCTAGAAGGTCTAGTTTATCGATTTTGCTAAGTTTTGTTTGAGAATCATAGTTGATATCTCCTATTCCATCTTTACCTTTAACTCTGGACATGATGTATTCGGTAATAGGTCCTGGATTTATTATTCCCTGGATGTTCCCTTCTGCCAAGCTCATCATGGCACCATAGCCGCCGCCACCCATCTGGACTCCTCCAGCTGTCTCTATTCTTAAGGTGTACAAACCGAATATTCGATCAAGAATTCCACGCCATTCATTGACATTCTGAATTCTCTCATAGGGTATGTTTGCAGTTCTTTTTCCTATAACTCCACGCTTTATTACAATCCTGTCTTTCTGTAGTTTGAAGCTGTAGTTCTTCCAATATAGGTTAGCCCATAGCCTGCATATTACAAATATTATCAAATAAATGATTGCTGCAAACACTAAAAAGTCAAAGAGAATATTATTGAAATCCATAATGGGTTCTCCAGTTACTTCATCGAACTCCATAAAGAACATAAATATTCCCATAAAACCAAAAGCAAATGACATTACAAGACCACCAAGAGACCATCTCAAAGCCCAGATGTTTATGATTTTCTTACTTGCTCTTCCACCTTGTAATGCTTTATTCAACTCTCCTTCTGCCATATTATCCCTAGGTCTCAGATATTTCAACTTCCTAATAAAGCTATTGTGAAATATATTGTTGGCTATCTCAAAATGCTCTCAGGAGCCCCTGCCAGCTCAACCACCATAATCTCTCTGCAATTATATTGTTGCTTACGAGATTACGGAATTTTTTGATTGTGTTTATTGGGTGATTGCTCAATCATGGCGAATGCTCTAGATTGTTGCATTAAGATATGCATTCACCTATTGTTGATAATCTGTTGTGAGCAGTATGGCATTACATTCAGCTCGAAACTGCTCTCATGCCATTGTCGAATGCGCCGTTTGAGAATGTTAAGAATTGCATTCAACTTTCTAAATTACTGGAGAATCGTTTCCGGGGCCCCGGCCAGCTCAGTTAAAGCCTTCGCTTCCAAAAAGTGTAATTCACTAGGTATAACAACCGAATGCAAAGGCCCTCCGAAGTCCGCTGTCAGCATGTCCTTGAAAAAGCCGGCCTTCACCAGAACATCATCAGAACCGGCACGGGCCACAACGCAGACCAGGCGTTCAGGCGGTAGCAATTCACCAGCCAGTTCTTTCTCAATATTCCCAAGAACCTCCAGCGCCTCATTTGCAGTCATGAATTTATTTTGGTTCTGTTTAATGTCCAGCAGGCATAATGTATGCATGCCAGCTTTATAATTCTCCAGTGCCTTTTCATAGAAGCTTGTTGGCTTGAAGTTTGGCTCAGGTAGCGGAATGGTTATTGTTCTTCCGAATTTGTAATTCTGAAGGCCTAACAAGCTGGGAATTGCTGTGAAAACTGATACTCCGTGGATAACTTCCGTTGGTATGCCTATTGTCTCGGCCCGCAATCGCAGATCAACATGGGTTGTTGCGCTCATTGCGTCCCCTGGGACAAGGAATGCCACGGTTTTTTCCTCTGCTATTTGAATAATATGACCGTTGGTTTCCACATCAGCTCTATTAAGCATAATAATGGGCTTGTCCAGAAGTTTTTCCAGTCTTTGAATGCTGCCTTCTTCAAGTATAGAAGTATAATTTTCAATGAATAGTTTTTCACAATGCCTGGCTGCCTCTAGACCTTTCAGGGTTATGCCCTTCTCGTTGCCAAGTCCCAAACCTATGAATATTAGCTTTCCCATGTCAGCACCATGAAATATATTTGTGCGGTTGTTCCCAAGGAGGAAGGGGAGAACACACGTTTAAAACTTTCAGATTCTGGAAATTTACGAACTGACGTACACATAGCTAGTGATGATAAATTTGTGTATCTTCCACTTTTATCAGAAAAAGGCACTAACTATCCAATTCAGGAAAAGGAGCTTGAAGAAATTGAACCCCATCTGAATTTCAAGGATATTCTAGAACTACCACCTGGCTTAATGGAATTGGTGCCAAATTCCTTTGATATTGTAGGGGATATATTTGTAATCAAGCTGTTTCCGGAACTTGAACCATACATAGAGACAATAGCCAATGCCCTTCTTGAAACAAATAAGAATGCAAAGGTCGTGGCAGTCGATAAAGGCGTGAAAGGAGAGTTTCGCACCCGGGAACTGGAGATAGTGGCCGGGGAGAACCGCACAACAACCGTGCAAAAGGAATATGGATTAAGGTATGAAATGGACCTTGCCAAAGTTTATTTCTCACCGAGACTGGCCACCGAGCGCAAACGTATCGCAGACCTGGTCAAACACAGAGAAAGAATCACTGACATGTTCTGCGGTGTTGGGCCATTCTCACTTTTACTGGCAAAAACAGGCAAGCCAGCAATTGTCTATGCCATTGACAAAAATCCAGACGCGATTAATTATCTATTTAAAAATATAAAATTGAATAAGATAAAAACTATTACGCCTATGCTGGGTGATGCAAGGAAGATGGCAAAAAAACTGCCAAATCCAGACCGCATAATCATGAACTTACCTCATTCTGCAATTGATTTTCTTGATACGGCTCTGGAAATCATTGCCTCCGG
>JAUWNU010000110.1 GCA_030612505.1 Methanomassiliicoccales archaeon | reverse complement strand
ATGGATGAAGCCAGCAGCCTTTATTGTAGTGGCAATCTTGGTTATAGCAGGCATATTCATGGTGGTGGATACCGGGAAGAGCGACCATAACATAGTGCCAGCCGATAATGTGATTATTGACGGCCAGACCTATGGTGTTTTGGATTTACTTACTGATTCGGGCATGGAGCAAACAACAAGCGAACTTTCCAAATTTAGCTCATTAGAGGAGCTGAACGATATTATAGGCCAGGAAGGGAATGATGATATGTACTATTACTGGGGCGGTGGGATAGACCGGCCAATGATTGGTGATGTGGTCTTTGAAGAGGGAGGAGTAGATTCTGCAGTACCCCTGGGCAGTTCATCAGATATGTCATATTCCACAACAAATACCCAGGTTTCAGGTGTGGATGAAGGCGATATTGTGAAGAATGATGATAGATACGCTTACATTGCATCCAGCGACAGAAAATCACTGTTCATAATCGATGCCTATCCTGCTGAAAATGCCCGAGTAGTCTCTGAGATTCAAACCCAGGGTAGGATTCAGGATATTTATATCAGCCAGGACTTGCTGATTGTTATTCAGCAGACCTATTATTTTGAGGGCGGCTATCTGGATTCAGACTACATGTATTCTGATAGTCCAACTGTGTTTGTGAAGATTTTTGATATTGAAAATAGAGAAGAGCCAGTACTGTTCAAGAATACAACCATGACAGGGTATTTTTCAACTTCTCGGGTAATAGATGATACTCTGTACCTCATAACCAATCATTACAATTATGGAATTTATGAGGATGAGGAACAGCTTCCGCTTCCAATTGATTGCCTGTACTACATGGAAGATGAGAATGCATACTATTCTCTAACCAATTTCATGACTCTGGATTTCACAGATGCTGATTCAAATCCCAATGTCATGGGCATCTACATGAGCTCGGCCAGCACGATTTACGTTTCGCAGAAAAACATCTACATAACTCACATGAAGCCCCAGGATTATTCTGGCACAGACGACCGGGATTGGGAGGACAATGAAGAAACAACAGTCATTCACAGGATTGGGATTCAAGGCCAGGGACTGAAATATCGGGCCAGAGGCGAGGTTCCAGGCTGGGTTTTAAATCGATATTCCATGGACGAGCATAATGGCCACTTCAGGATAGCCACAACCAAAGGATGGTCATGGGGTGCTGGAGAGGACCAATCGAGAAACATGGTTAGCGTGTTAGACATGGCTCTGAATGAGACTGGAATTCTGGATAATATTGCCCCAGGCGAGCAAATTTACTCGGCAAGATTCATGGGCCAGAGATGTTATCTGGTGACATTCAGGCAGATTGATCCATTCTTTGTGATAGATTTGCATGATGCTGAAAATCCCGAGATTTTAGGGGAGCTGAAGATACCTGGGTATTCATCTTACTTGCACCTATATGATGAGAACCATATTATCGGCCTGGGCAAGGACGGCGGCAATGTGAAAATCAGCCTGTTCAATGTGACTGATGTGACCAATCCAACAGAACTGGACAATATTCAGATTGGAGATGATTACTCGGATTCCATTGCACTCAATAATCCACATGCTTTCAATTTTGATTATGAGAAAAATCTGCTGGTTATCCCGGTGTACCAGTACTCTTATAGCTATTACGGAGAAAGCTCCGACAGCGGATACTGCGCAATGGTGTTCCACATCAGCCCGGAAAATGGCATAACCCTGGAGGCAACAATAGAGCATCCGGAACAAAACTCGGATGGCTATTACTGGAACTACTATTACCAGAGCAATCAAATCCACCGCAGCTTCTTCATCGGCGACACGCTGTACACTGTGTCACAAACACACCTAAAGGCAAATAATCTGGAAAACTATGGGCAGGAAGCGCTTGTGGAATTGGGATAGTCTGGGCTATCCCACCTTTTCCTTATATACTAGGAAAGACATTTTCCTAATAACAATGGGGAAAGTGCATGGAGAATGAAATAGCAAAGCCAAATCAAACCAGTTCAAAAAAAAAGATTATTACTATATTCATATTGCTAATTCTTATTATATCAATCTCAACACTGGTCTTGGCCAAGTCAAGCGCCTGGTGGGGCGTCAAAGATGGATCTGTCCGTGACTCTGAGTTGACCTACCATTATGAGATGGAATATGGACTGGAAAGTTCTCAATATGTATTATTATATCCTGAACTCCAATCAGATTATGAAGCTCCAGAACCCTGGTATTATGAAGATAGCATTGATCAACTTGAAAGGACAGATAATTCATTTGCATCATTTATTTTTCTATTAATGGACATTAATATTGTCTGCTTGATTTCGATTATTGCTCTGTTTGTGTCAATAATAATTACCTCAATTTCATTCAAAAAGGAAACATCAATATATCTGCCAGCCACATGGAACTTTATTGTTGGTATTCTTATTCTTGCAATGCCTCTTGCTCTTTATTTCTATTTCCCAAATGAATGGCATACCTTCATGGGAAGTGAGACCCTGGATATGGGTGGTATAGGCTATAATGTCGCGCAATATTCAGAATGGGGCCCCAGGATTGGCTGGTATCTCTCAGTAATATCTGGCTCCTTAATGCTGGCTTCCTCTGCAATTCTGGTATTATTCAGAAAAGAATTTGACACAAAATCCCCAATGCCATTTCTAAAGAAAAGAGCAAAGCCCATAATCATGACAATAGTGTCGGTTCTTATTGTACTGGCACTGATATTCTCATATTACAATTACATGGACCTGGATGGGGACGGCTATGTCACTGTAGATGATCTATTTCCAAATGACCCCAGAGAATGGGAAGACCTGGACGAAGACGGCATTGGAGACAATTTTGACAATTTCTTTGCCGGCGGGTATGGCTATGAACTTGAAATGTTCTATGATTATACCATCCATGGTTCTGTGACCAATGACATTGCTTATCGATTATACCCCAGAGGAGGTGCGGGTTCTGATGGAGACAGAATTTATGTGCCATCTGGCCAATTGGGAACACAATTCTGGTCACATGGACTATATGCCTGGGATGCTGACAGCAGCATTATCTGGGGTGGAAAACCCTATGAAACTGGTTCGCCAATTTCCACAGATATTGAATATATGAATTTTGGAGAAGAAGACAATATTGATGGAGCTGAGCCAATAATTTTCTTTGGATGTGAAGATGGAAAAATTCATGTTCTAAGGGACGGATTTGACATTAGCAGCAGAAATTATGCGCCTTCGGGAAACGATGTCTGGACATATCAATTGGATGGGGCGATATCTGGAAATGTAGAAGTATTCAAATATAGAGATAGCGAATTCAATAATGAGGATTATTTTGTAGTTGGAACAGAATCCGGAACTCTCTATATATTTACTGGCCCAATCCAGGAATGGAACTCCACTACTGGAGAAACAAATTTCACCCAGTCATCATTGTTGTGGGAAGTTCATATCGCAGATGTTCCTCTGACTAGTTCAACGATTCCCAGGAATAGAGAGCATGTTTATGTTGGCACTGTCGATGGAATTCTCCATGGTATTGATTTGCTCACTGGAAAACCAATATCTGAATGGAACAACAATACCTATCAGGTAACTGACGGACACTGGTCAACATCTCCTGTATCCATAGGATTCCCGTACCGACTTCCTCCCATTGTTTATACATCAACCAGTGATGGGAAAATCCATGCTGTATGGGGTGAAAATGGAACTGCAAAAATCGGCTGGGAAGGCGGACTAGTACTGGAAAATGAAGCAGGTCCAGATGACGGGATTCTCACAGAAATAGAAATGACTTCTGATGGTGCAACTATCATAGTCGGTTCAGATACTGGCTATGTATATTCAATTAACACTGCATCAGGAGATATCATATTCGCCTTTGATGCAAGCATTGGTGGACTGGAAACCCAGTGCCTAGCAGCACCGCATTATGACAGTATATACAGTAAAAAACTGATTATCACTGCAATATGCCTGAATAATACACCAGATGATATTAGTGATGATTTTTCCGTAATCTATTGCCTTGTTTCAACCAGCAATGATACACAAATGTGGAGGCTGACATTGCCAGGAAGAATTTACACGTCACCCATCACATATATTTTCAATGAACATGCTGGCAGCCAGGCAGATTTGATTCTTATCACGAATCAATTTGATGAAAATGGAAATGAGAATATTGCGACATTATACTGCTTCAATGTTTATGCCAGATGGATTCGTTAATCACCGCACAACAATACTGGCATACCCAACAACCTCGGACATGGGCTGCACATCCCCTGAGTTTGAATACTTGAGAAGTTCTGCCTCTGAGCCCTGGACGGCTTCCAGCATTGCCATTACCGGGCCAAAACCGCACATTGTGATGTGGTTTTTTCGCACAGTTTCGTAGAGGCCTTTTGGATTCAAATCCAGAATTTGCTGAATGGCCAGATTGTCCTTCTCTTTGGCCTTTTCCGGTGAAATGTAATGGCTGAAATCCGTTGATGCGATTATGACCGCGTCACGGTCGCCGATTGCCTGGCGTATGATTTTGCCAACTTCTGCTGCTGATTTATAATCCTGCGTGAGCATTGAGATGGGAACGAACTTCTTGTCACTAGCCAGGTATTGAATGAACGGCAGCTGAACTTCAATGGAATGCTCATGACGATGTGCCAGGATTGTATCGTCTATTGGGCCTTGCTTTAATTTGCCAGCCAGCTCCTGGTCAATCTCCATTATGCCCATTGGAGTTTCAAAATCATGGGTGGTTATGGCAATGCCGCTTCCAACTCCACGATGATTGGGTCCCAATATTATGAATACTTCGGGCAAACCGTCCTTGGCCAGGGCGGCAAAACCGTGGGCCGCAATTGGGCCGGAAAATACAAAACCCGCATGTGGCGAGATAATCCCCCGGATTTTTCTTTCTCCGCTGGGGTTAATTTCTGGCAGCTGGCCTGGGCCAAGTTCATGCATAAAACACTCTTCAACTTGCTTGCGCAGGCCTGTTTCTGAACCCGCATAAAATTGACCTGCAACTGCCGGATATCGCATAGATGAATATTCTCCCACTGGATTATAAAAGTTATGTTAGCCGCGGAGTCAGCTTCTCAATCATATCCTTGGTCATGGCTTCAAGGTCATATTCCTCTTTCCAGCCCCATTCTTCACGGGCTGCTGAATCATCAATTGTGCTGGGCCAGGAGTCAGCAATTGCCTGGCGGAAGTCAGGCTCATAGGTGCATTCAAATTCAGGAATGTGTTTCTTAATTTCTGCGGCCAGCTCTCCGGCTGTGAAGCTTAATGCTGATAGATTAAAATCAGAATGATGTATTAGCTTGTTAACATCGGCCGTCATTAGCTGGATGGTTGCGTTTATGCAGTCAGGCATATACATCATTGGTAACTTTGTATCTTCTCTTACGAAACAGGTATATTTTTTATTTTTAATAGCCCCATAGAAAATTTCTACTGCATAATCGGTTGTTCCTCCACCTGGCAGTGTCTCGGAACTGATGATTCCAGGTAATCTAAGGCCTCTAACATCCACGCCAAATCGACTGAAATAATAGTCTGCCAGTAATTCGCCAGCAACCTTTGTTACGCCGTACATTGTTGTTGGCTTGAGAATGGTTTCCTGGGGGGTGTTCTCCCTTGGCGTGGAAGGCCCGAAAACGGCTATTGAACTGGGAACCATAATCCTGGTGAGTTCTTGCTCCCTGGCTATCTCCAGAGTATTGTACAGGCCATTCATGTTAACATTGTATGCCAATTGAGGATGTTTCTCGCCTACTGCTGAGAGAATGGCGGCCATGAGATACACAGTGTCAATATTATTATCTTTAATAATCTGGCTTAATTCATCATAATTGGTAACATCGCCATATACGAATGGTCCCGAGTTAAGCAATTCATCGCTGGGTTTTGTCTTTCTGCCCATTGCCACAACATTATCATTACCATACTGGTTTCTAAGTTCCATTGTGAGTTCTGAACCTATCTGGCCCACTGCTCCGGCCACCAAAATTCGCTTCATATCGTCTGCCATATTATTACCTCTTAACATACAGCCCTAATCGCCATATTAGACTGGTTATTTACAGTCTGGCACCGGGTATAATTGACACCATCATAAATCTTGCGTTGAAATAGGATGCAAAAATATTAATAATCTCAACCTCTTTATGACAAAAAGGTGAGGCTATGACCAGAGATGAGTTTATCATGATTATGCTGATTCTTATGGGTGTGGTGCTTGCCTTTGAACTGGCTTACATAATGTTACGTAAAAAACGGAGAGAGAAAGAGATGTTCAGGAAAAAGGAACCTGCTGAGACTGTTGCTGAAAAGGCACATAATCTTATTATTACAACAGAGAGCATTTCCAGAACGCTGGGTAATCAGGGCATTAATACCCTGGAAGCAGATTCATTACTTCGCCAGGCCAGAGCCGAGGAGACTTCCAGGGATTACAGTGCAGCAGCTGAACGTGCCGAGGCAGCCAAACTTGTTTTACTAAGGCTAAAGAGAGAGCATGCAGCAAGGAGCCATACATCCCCAGGGCCACCATCAACAGACCCTAATATACGTCCAATGAACCAGTCTCTTTATGATTCGCAGGATACTCCACTCACCAGAAATTTTGATATGCCTAGAGAGGAAAAAGACCTTGATTCCTTGCCAACAAATTATATTCAGGCAAAATTCATGCTTAGTTCCACCAAGGACTTTCTGGACAGAAAAGACATTACCAGTGGAGAGGCCTATGATCAGTTCCAGCAGGCCAAAAAATTCTACGATAAGAAGGACTACTCAAAGGCCCTGAGCTATGCAATAAAAGCTGACAGGCTTCTGGATTCTGATTCGGTTGGCCTCATTGCTGAAGAAGTACATACAGACCACGAAGAAATAGAGGTCTATGTCTGCCCCAGCTGTGACAGTGATATTGCAGAGGATGATGTATTTTGCAGGGAATGCGGCGAGAACCTTGAGGGTGCTGGCTGCCCTGGCTGTGATGAACCTATTGATTCCTCTGATAAGTTTTGTAGAAAGTGCGGCTATAAGATGTGAATTGAATTTCATATGTTATTTCTTTTGATTAATGCGAGGGGTAGCCTGTCGTGCACGGTTCATTTATCAGCAAAGTAAATCGTAGCCAGCAGCTACGATAAGTATAAGTGTACGACCTATGGAGTTGAAACATAGAACCAGAGGTTCATTGTTTCAATAAGTTTTGCAGGAAATGCGGTTATAAGATGTAAATGCTGGAACCCCATACATTATTTCTTTCTATTAATGCAGGGAATGGCCTGTCGTGCACGGTTCATTTATTACCATAGTAAATCGTAGCCTGCTGGCTACGATAAATATAAGTGTACGACGTAAGGAAGTGAGGGCTCCCCACGCTAAAGCATGGTCTGCTTTCGGGTTAACGCCCGAAAGCAGCGGCATCCCTTCAGTTTTTGGATTGAACGACATGAGAATATTAATGATGTGGTCATTCAATCTTGGTCAGGGATGCTTGTGCTTTGAGCTGTTAGCCCTTTGACCGAACTTTAAGAGATAATGTTTTGAGATTATGTCTGGCTGTTGGTGAAAGTGTAGGGACAACTAAAAATTATTTAGCATTAAATATCTTCCAAGGTCCAGTTTCGAGAAGATGCGAGCCTGTATCGGCGTCATATCTTC
>JAUWNU010000128.1 GCA_030612505.1 Methanomassiliicoccales archaeon | reverse complement strand
CTTGAGTCAGAGAAGAGAAATCTATACTGGAAGGACATTCGTCCACTGTATGCTATAAGGCAGGAGGGCAAGAAATTTCTGAGCATCGTGCTTGATGTTAAGAATGTCGATGCCATCCAAAAGGTGTTTCTGAAGAACCTGGGAACCATGACCTCTGTTAGGAAGTCCATAACAATTCCAATAATGAACCCGGTTTACTTCCCATTGCCAGAGGGTCATGAGAAGGACCTCAACAGATTTATGCTATTCCTGAGGGTCGAGCCTGGAAAATATGATGATGTATATACAAAACTTCTCTCTGATATGAAATATCCAGATGGGGTATTTGGAACTTATCTATCATATTCCTTCGGGGACGATGATATCATACTGTCAATACTTACCAAGGACAGAGAAAAGGCCTTAAAATTCGCCGAGGACACCATAAACAAGATGGACGGCGTAATGGCCAATGACATTTCCAAGGTTATTGAGAGGATACCGCTTCTTCCACAAGATAAATTGAAGGCACATATTGAAAGGTTCATGTACACTGTTCCGGCAGGCCAGAAGGGTGAGATGGCCAATCCAGAAGCATATGCCAAATATGTCAATGAGAAGGCCCCCATGGGTGTCATAATAAGGCTATTTTCAAAGAAAAACCTTCCAAGATTATGGGAGGATGTGGAAAAGAATGTTCCAGATATGGAGTCAGATAACTTTTCCCCGTATTATGCATCCCAGCAGGATACCAAGGATTACATAACTGTGATTTCAGAAGTAACGAATTTTGAAGTTTTAAGAGACCTGGTGGTAAAGGACCTTCCAAAACGGGTTGATATGCGCAAGACAAGAACAATACCAATGATGAATTCCACATATTTCCTCATGCCCAAGGATCATCCACGGAACCTAGAGCGTTTCCTGATATCTCTAAGGGTGATTCCAGGGGATATCCAGTCAATTCGTTCGAAGATAATATCTTATGATTTCCCGGACAATGTGTTCATGACCTACCTGACATTCACTCTGGGAGAGGATGATATACTGCTTTCCATATTGACTGACTCGCAAAAATCAGCACAGACATTTACCAAGAATGCCTTTGAGAATATGGACGGTATTGTCTCGTATGAAATTTCCAATCAGCTGAAAACAATGAGATTGACCAGCTCAAAGAAGTGGAAGAACCACCAGAGTAGGTTCCTGTCAAGTTATGACAAACAGCATAAATTGGACTTTGACAGCAAGTTTGACTGGACTGATGACTTTGACACATATGCAGCAATGACTGGCGCATTTACACATGAGCTTGAATGATGATGTACTTATCAGTGAGTAACAGAAAAAGAACATCATTCAAGCACATTAGTACTTTATTCTGGTTTGGGCCTGATAAATCGGAATATTGTATACTAAACACTCAGAATCACCTACAGAAGTACATAACTAAGGGGGAAAACTAAAGATATTGTCGAAGTGTAGGTGAGAAACTATAAATATATAATTTAATTAGGGGTGAAAGGAGGCTTACCATGGGTAAAAATCTTACAAGGAAGATACTAGAGGAGCATCTGGTAGTGGGTGACTACATACCTGGAAAGGAGATCGGCATAAAGATAGACCAGACCTTGACGCAGGACGCCACAGGAACAATGGCATACCTGCAGTTTGAAGCAATGGGCTTGGACAAGGTCAAGACCGAACTTTCTGTGAGCTATGTGGACCATAACACTGTCCAGGTGGGTTTTGAGAATGCTGACGACCACAAATACCTTCAGAGCGTGGCAGCCAAGTACGGAATTGTTTATTCAAAGGCCGGAAATGGAATATGCCATCAGGTACATCTGGAGAGATTCGGGAAGCCAGGAAAGACCATGGTAGGGTCGGACAGCCACACACCAACCGGCGGCGGAATCGGAATGATTTCAATCGGCGCTGGAGGCCTGGACGTTGCAGTTGCCATGGGCGGCGGAGAATTTTACATCACCTGTCCAAGAGTCTATAAAATCAACCTTACTGGCCAGCTGAAACCCTGGGTTACCGCAAAGGACGTTGTCATGAAAATGCTGGAAATCTTCAGCGTTAAGGGAAATGTAGGCGTAATCATGGAGTATGGAGGAGAGGGCATGAAAACCCTTTCGGTTCCAGAAAGAGCCACAATCACAAATATGGGCGCAGAAATGGGCGTAACAACTTCCATCTTCCCATCTGACGATGAGACCAGAAAATTCCTCAAGGCACAGGGCCGGGAGGGGGACTGGGTTGCAATGGATGCCGATGCTGACGCTGAGTATGATAAGATTATCGACCTCAACCTTGGCGATGTCGAGCCACTGACTGCGGCACCACACAGCCCTGGAAATATTGTGACGGTAAGTTCAATGGCCGGCACAAAGGTTGACCAGGTAATTGTTGGCAGCTGCACAAATTCCAGCTACAAGGACATAGTCACTGTGGCCAAAATAATGAAGGGTAAAAAGGCACACCCAGATATATCATTTGGTGTTGCCATGGGTTCCAGACAGGTCATGCAAATGGCAGCAAAGGAAGGTTACCTTGCAGACCTAATTGATTCTGGTGCAAGAATTTTAGAATCCGCTTGCGGTTTCTGCATTGGAAATCATCAGAGCCCAAAGACCGACGCAATCTCCCTGAGAACAAATAATAGAAATTTCGAGGGCAGAAGCGGAACAAAATCCGCCCAGGTATACCTCATCAGCCCGGAAGTTGCAGCAGTTTCCGCTATCTCTGGTGTATTCACGGATCCCAGAACTGTTGGCATGGAATTCCCTGATGTGGGAATGCCAGATGAATTCTTCATAGACGATTCAATGTTCATCTTCCCAAAGGACGCAGTCTTTAAAGAAGTATATCGTGGCCCGAATATTGGAAATCCACCAACCAATGACAAGCTGGCTGATTCAATAGTCGGCGAAGTTACACTGAAGGTCGGCGATAAGATAACAACTGACCACATTATGCCTGCTGGCGCTCGTTTGAAATACCGTTCAAACGTTCCAAAATATTCCGAGTATGTATTTGAGCCAGTGGACACAACATTCCCAACACGCTCTATGAAAAACAAGGAAGCTGGAAAGCATAATATCATCCTGGCCGGAGAATCATATGGACAGGGAAGCTCCAGGGAACATGCGGCACTTTGCCCAATGTATCTTGGCGTGAAAGCAGTAATCGCAAAATCCATCGAGCGAATACACGCAGCTAATCTGGTCAACTTCGGAATTGTTGCACTATCCTTCAAGAACCAAGAAGATTATGACAAGGTCAAGCAGGGCGACGATATAGAGATTCCAAACATCAAACAGAAGATCATGAACAGTGAGCCAGTTATTTTGGTGGATAAGACCAAGGGGCTGGAATTCGAGCTTGAGTACAATTTCTCCCAGAGACAGAAGGAGATATTGGCTGAGGGAGGACTGCTGGCCTATACGGTCAAGTAATGAAAATGATTGGATAAGGGTCTAGGGGCTAGGGACTAGGGAAAATAAATGAGGCTGGCGTTCACAAGGCTAGCCGCCCTAGACCCTTAACAACAATAATTAAACAAAGACCCTGAACCCTAGACCCTATTCAGAAATAAATAGAATTAATAAATATAAAAGAGGTTGAAAATATGGCACAGAAAGCAATTAGAGAAGCAGACGGAAAACGTATGATGGCCCGTTTGTTCAAGGAATACTCTGGCGGCAAATTTGACATTAAAGACAAATACGTAACCGTCGGACCGGACACTGACCTTGCAAAGCTGCCGGCAAAGTACAAGTGGCTATCAAAGGAAAAGCTTGTAGTCAAGCCGGACCAGTTAATCAAGCGCAGGGGCAAGAATAATCTTATTCTGGTAGGTGCAACCTACGAACAGGCAAAGAAATGGATCAAGGAGAAGTCCAAGGCCCCAATGACAATTTATGGAAAGTTCGATGCCAAGGGAAAGCCCACAGACAAGGGAACCTATGGCCAGCTCACACATTTCATCATTGAACCATTGGTTCCGCATGATGATGCAGATGAATGCTATGTGGCAATCATGTCCACTATAACTGGCGACACCATCATGTTCTACCATGAGGGTGGAGTCAATGTCGGAGATATCGATGCCAAGGCTTCTCGTTTTGAAGTTCCGATTGGAACATTACCATCTGCAGCCGAGATGGAGAAGAAGCTCCTAGGCAAGGTTCCCAAGGACCGCAAGAAGATTGTCGGCCAATTCATCGAGGCCCTTTTCAAGTTCTATGCTGATCTGAACTATGCTTATCTGGAAATCAATCCAATTGTGGTTACCAAGGATTCAGTTATCCCACTGGACCTGGCAGCAAAACTGGACGACACAGCAGCCTTCCAGAGCGGCAAGAAATGGGGACCAATAGGATTCCCATCACCCTTTGGAAGAATGAGAACAAAAGAGGAAGATTACATAGACATGCTGGATTCCAAGACCGGTTCATCGCTGAAACTTACAGTACTAAATCCAGAAGGAAGAATCTGGACAATGGTTGCAGGCGGCGGTGCATCTGTAATTTACGCAGATACCATCACCGATCTGGGATTCATGGACGAGATGGCCAATTACGGCGAATACTCAGGAAACCCCAATGAGGAGTTCACATATCTCTATGCTAAAACGATTCTGGACCTAATGACCAAGAAGCCCAATAAGAAAGGCAAGTACCTGATTATTGGCGGTGGAATTGCTAACTTTACTGATGTGGCAAAAACATTCACTGGCATTATCCGCGCCCTGAAGGAATATGGCGACAAGCTGAAAAAGCAGAATGTTAAAATCTATGTCAGAAGAGGCGGCCCAAACTACAAGATTGGCCTGAAAAATATTGGCTCCCTGAAGGAAGAGATTGGCCTGGACATTGAGGTTTATGGACCAGAAACCCACATGACAAATATTGTGTCAATGGCACTGAAGGGGGAAAATTAAATGGCAGCTAAAAAGAAAACAGCAGCAGCAAAAAAGGCACCAGCAAAGGGCAAGCCAGACTACGAATTATTCAACAACAAGACACAGGCATTCATCTACAATATGCAGGTTAACGCAGTACAGAGAATGCTGGACTTTGACTATGTGTCAAGAAGGGAAACACCTTCTGTTGCAGCAGTAATTAACCCAACTGGCCGCGATTCACTTCAGAAGTTCTTCTTCGGACCAAAGGAAATTCTTGTGCCAGTCTACAAATCAATGGCAAATGCAGCTAAAGAGCACAAGAATGTTGATGTTCTCATTAGCTTTGCATCTTTCAGGTCTGCACCACAATCTGTTGAAGAGGCATTCGCCCTGAAGCAGATTAAGACCATAGTGATTATTGCAGAAGGTGTCCCCGAACGCAGAATGAAGGAAATCAATGCCAAAGCATCTGAGCTGGGAAAGGTCATCATCGGCCCGGCAACAGTTGGGGGTATTCAGGCAGGAGCTTTCAAAATAGGAAATACTGCAGGCCCAATTGATAATATTGTTGAGTCAAAGCTTCACAGGCCAGGCTCAGTTGGATTTGTTTCTAAGTCTGGCGGTTTGAGCAATGAGGCCTATAACATGATAGCCAGGAACACTGCCGGTTTGTACGAAGGCATAGCCATAGGCGGCGACATGTACCCAGGCAGTACATTAATGGACCATCTCATGAGATACGAGAAAAATCCCAAGGTGAAGATGCTAGTCTGTCTCGGAGAGGTCGGCGGTATGGACGAGTATAATATTGTGGAAGCACTTGACAAAAAGAAGATAAAGAAACCACTGGTAATGTGGGTAACTGGCACATGTGCCAAGGCCTTCAAAACCGATGTCCAGTTCGGCCATGCAGGATCAAAGGCCAGCGGAGATGCTGAAACAGCAGATGCAAAGAACAAGGCACTGAAGAAGGCCGGAGCAATTGTACCGAATTCATTTGACGACT
>JAUWNU010000011.1 GCA_030612505.1 Methanomassiliicoccales archaeon | reverse complement strand
ATTATTCAGCAGCAGCGTCCTCATAATCAGATACTTCTTTCATTAGCTTCTCTGGATTGGTGTAATAACCTGAGACATATCTGGCAACGTGCTTATAGCTGACATTTTGGGCCTTGAGATATGTGAGTAATCTTGTACGCCTTTTTACCTCGCGCATCATTTCCCTCTGGCTCCAGCCCTTTGTCATGGATATCTGCTCGTAGATATAACTGTGACCGCTGTAATTGAATGTATCATCTGCCGGGTTCCAGACATAAACTGCATTTGTGATAAGTTCATTGGAATCAGGGTCGATTCCAACAATCTCTGTAAGGGACTTTACACGCCTTGTCATTTGCGTGCCGACCTTCACCTGAGCCTGCATGAGAACAAGGTTTAGAGCGGCTAATAGTGCCCTTGGAACCTCAATTGGCGGCTGTTCCATTCTGTGAACCATAGCTTGAACATCTTCAGCGTGGAAAGTGGTGTAAGCACTCTTTCCAGTGGCCATTGCCTGGAAAACCACATAGGCTTCTGAACCTCTTACCTCACCAATCATCATGTATTGTGGGCGCTGTCTTAGCGCAGCAGTGAGAAGTTCGAACATATCAATCTCTCCAGCAGTCTTTCCGCTGGCATCCTTTCCACCAAAACCAGAACGTGTCAATAGCGGCACCCAGTTCTCGTGTGGCAGATTTAATTCTCTAGTATCCTCAATACTTACAATTTTCATCTGTGGCGGAATAAACAGCAGAATCGCATTCAGAGTAGTAGTTTTACCGCTGGCTGTACCGCCACATACAAGAATAGATTTACCATTCTCAATGCAAAGCCAGAGATATGCCATCATGTCTACTGACATTGTTTTAAACTTAATCATGTCCAGTGGTGTGAAAGGATTCTCTCTAAATCGTCTGATGGTAAAAGATGAACCGCGCTTTGTAACGTGGGTTCCAAGGGTGGCCTGCAATCTTGAACCATCTGGAACCGTTGCATCCAGCATTGGTTCTGCCACAGAAATATGCTTACCACAACGCTGTGCAAGCCAGACAACAAATCCATCAAGCTCTTCAGAGGTTGTGAATCTTAAATTGGATTGAATAGAGCCGTATTTTCTGTGGAAAATATAGAGAGGTACATTCATACCATCACAGGACACATCCTCTACCTGGACATCTATCATGGTTACGTCAATTGCACCATACCTTGTGAAATCTCTTAGAATATAATATACAATTCTTTCCTTGGAAATTGGATTAAGCTGAATTCCGATATCCACAAGAAGGCTGTCAACACCCTTTCTGAGATATTTTTCCTTCTCATCCATTGTTGCATCTTCAAGGAATTCCAGGGAATCAATCATGGTTTCCTTAAGCACCTCAAGAACATCTTCTTCTTCCTCGGTTAGCTTTGGTTCAATAACCTCATAAAGATAGTCATTGGCAATATTGTCATATTTGATTCGAACATAGGAATATCCATCAATGATGGGGTCTATTTCAATTTCCTGAATATGTTTCTCAACTATTTTCGGTATGGTGGTGATGCCTTCTAGAACCTCTCTAGCATCTTGAGCGCCCTTTGGAGCAATGATCTTAATTTGTCTCTTGCCCTTGAGTTTGTTCATATAGGATTTTTTTATATTATCCAGGAAGCTAGGCCCTTTCTTTTTGACATCAACCTCGGCAATGGAATCGTCTTCCATGACTGCCTGTTCATCTGTAACCGAATCTGCCATTTTTCTCCGCTCCCTACATCAAAGTCAATATTAAGAAACCCAATATCAACATGATAACACTATGCCGTAAACCATTGGGAATGCTGCCATTTTGAAGCACACCTGCCATTGCACCGTCACCTACGGCATGTATCATTGAAGACACGAAAAATGCAATCTCAATACTGGGTATTGCACTTACATCCAATGAAGCTCCGCCCACGCCACCGGCTATGCCAGCTTCCTCTGCAGCTAGAGCTACATTTGTACCTGCCAGCCGTATTTTCGGCAGGAAAGTAAGCTGAAGAATGATAATTGTAACAAGGAACACAGCGAATGATATGTAAATAACAGCCAGATAAGTACTCATTTGAATCTCTCTCTCTCGCTGGGATAATTGTTCTTCTCTTGTGTCATGGGCAACCATGGCAAGAACATCTGCTACGCTTCCGCCTGCATCACTGGCCTTGATTACAATGGTGACCACTCTGGCCACCAAAGGCGTGTCAATTCTATCTGAAAACATCCTCAAGGTTTCGCTTGCAGGGACTCCCCACTCTATCTGAGCCGCCATTTTCTTGATCTCAGGCGTGAGCTTTCCATAACGACCAGATGATGCAACTACTATTGCGTCAGCCAGTGTCATACCGAATCTGCCTGCTTCTGCAACATCTCTAAGGAAATCTGGCAATCTTCTCTCAATTGCCTGAAGATCTGCTTGTTTCTTGGAAGTGTAGAAAGCCCATGGGCCCATCATGACAGCAAGACCCAAGAACAGGAGGTTAAGGAAGCGCTGGGTAGGCGATTGCCCTTGATCAGGAATGCCGTCAAATTCTTCATAATCGCCATCACCATCCATATCATAGGGATCTCCTGAATCATATCCATCAAAGACATCGCCTGAATCAATCATGCCATTTTCATTTGTATCTAATCCCATTTCCTCGGGTATCTGAATAATACCATCACCATTGAGATCCTGAGTGGGAACGCTTTTCAATGACCAGTCAATCTGATTTGTTAAATTCATGAAGCCAAATAATATGAATATTGTAAACCCAATAGCGCTCAAAACAAGGATTAATCTGGTAAAATCGCGCTTTTTCGCCATCACGACCTTTTTCATTTCGTCCTTTGTCATTTGTGCCATTTTATCACTCCTGGCTAATATTCCATACAACAAATATGAAACCGAACTGGGAAAGTGGAATCATCAGACCCACAACCAGCCACAGAATCATAAGTGTGTTTTCGGAATTACCGCCGATAATCGCCATAATCGCTAATATTACCACAAGGAAAAGTGGGAAAGCCACAACCACAGTCACATAGGATTCGCCCATCATGGAAAGGGTTTCCATAGTTTGCTTGAGTGCTAATTTATTTTCCTTCTCATATTCCTCTGCCTTGAGAAGGAAATATGGTTTTAACTGACCGCCAGATCTGGAGGTTGTAACCACTCCCTGAAGGAAATCCTGGAACTTCTGTGATGGGGAGCGCATTGAACCTCGCTTGATTGCAGTGAGAATATCAATGCCCAAAAGCTCGGTGTCTCTTGTAATCCACTCTGCCTCTTTCTGAATCTCACCATACACTGGCTGCCTGGATAGTTCCTTGAAAATCGTATCAACAGGCACATTTGCAGATGCCATTGCAGATATGAAACTCATTGATGAGGAAATTCTCTTGTCAATATCCCTGCCTCTGGATTTTGCTTTGCCAGCTGGTGAGTGTTTCAAAAGAATCATGACCATAATGGGTAAACCAATAGGTAGTGCAATGGCTAGCATAATGCCCATGACCAAATTGTCCATAAAGAGAATAAGTACAAGTGCCAGAACTATTCCACCTATAACTCCAAGTATGCCCAGAATAATAGCAGTCATGTAAATGAATGCCATGTATTCTTCCGGCCTTATCTTCATATGAGCTTTAAGAAGATTTTCTTCTAGTTCTTGATCTTCCTCATACTTCTTTTTCACATAATTTCCCATAACTCTCCAGCTCAGTTCCTTGAATGATGTTAATTTGATATATTCAGGAACTGCACCCTTGGGAAGCCTGATAAGGTGTGGACCATGGTCTATCACTTCCTTGGTAGTCTTGGTTTTAAGATGGCGGTCTTTGGTCTCCAGTTGTTGGAACGTGTCTTGTGTTTCATGCGCCAATGCCTAAACCTCCTCCTTCTTCTCCTTCTCCTTCTCCAATAAGTGTAGCCGGATCCACCCAGCCCATCTCATCCCTTATATTCTGGATGGTCTCCATTGGTTCTTTGTAATATGCAACAACAATTCTGGATATTTCATTGAAATCCAAGACTTCTGTTTCAATCATGTATTTGATTATATCTTCTCGGCGTCTCATTTCAGCGTCCATTTCCTCATGGGTCATGTTCTTCATCTCCATGATCTGGTCCAGAATGAAACTGTGACCTTTGTAGATGAACGAATCATTGCGCTGGTCCCAGTCATAGACTGTATTGGTGATTAACTCATTTGTCTCTGGCTCGAAACCAACAAGCTCCACAATCTGTACTATGCGCCTTACAATGCTATCGCCCACTCTTTCATGCTTCTGGATAATAACGAAATTCAGTGCGGTAAGCAAAATCCTTGGAGTGCTGATTGGCGGATTTTCAAGCCTATTGACCATTGATTTGACAGAATCTGCGTGCATGGTGGAATATGTGGTGTGACCTGTTGCCATTGCCTGGAACATTGTTGCGGTCTCTGCTCCTCTGACCTCTCCTACAATGATATACTCGGGCCTCTGTCTGAGAGCTGCCCTGACAAGCTCGAACATGTCTATCTCACCCTCAACTTTGCCTTCTGCATCTCTGGCTCCAGTTCCAGTTCTGGTGGTACTTGGAATCCAGTTCTCATGGGGCAGATTTATTTCTCTTGTGTCCTCCATTGTAATAATTTTTGCACCTGGCTTGATGAACAAAGCCAATGCATTAAGAGTTGCTGTTTTACCACTTGCAGTGCCTCCGGCAATAATCATTGACTGGCCATGTTCCACAAGCATCCAGGCATATGCAACCATTTGTGCAGAGGCTGTTCCGTATGTAACAAGTTCCACCGGAGTGAAAGGTTTCTCTTTATAACGTCTAATTGTGAATGATGAACCACGCGTGGTAACTTCTGTGCCATATGTAGCCTGAACTCTGTGACCCTCTCTTGTGGTACCATCAAGAATAGGCATGGACACAGAAACCTGCTTTCCACAACGCTGGCCTAAATAAATTACAAAGCTGTTGAGGTCAACTTCTTCTTCAAAGAGAACATCGGTCTTAATGGATTCATATTTTTGATGATACACAAATAGCGGAACCGCAGTCCCATCGCAGGATACGTCCTCAATATACTCATCATTCATCAATGAATCAATATGGCCATATCCAACATAATCACGGATTATATAATAATGAATTTTCTTAATTGTTGAAGGTTCAAGACGCATCTCGCGGCTCTTAATAAAGCTGTCAACACTCTTTTTCAGGTATTCGCTCTTGTCTTTAATTTCCATCTTGTCAAGTTCATATTCCAGAGTTCTCTGAAGCGAGTCCTTGATTAGAGCTAGTGTCTCACTCTCCTTATCGCTGAGATCTGGCTCGTGAATTTCATAGACGAATTCGGATTCTATATTATTGTAAATGATTCGGCAGTAGCTGTATGGTTCTCTGATTGCGTAAATTTCTTTTTCCTCAATATAAGATTTTATGATATCGGGAATCGGGCATAATGGAGAACCTTTACCTTCCTTCCATTTCTTCTGAAGCTCTATCTCGCCTTTGGGAACCTTGACCTTCATGGTCATGGATTTGCTTTTGAGCATCTTTTTCATCATTGATTGTTTTATTCCCATTCAGCTCACCTCAATTTGCACCCAACTCAGTAGTGGTCACCTCTAGATATGCCTCTGTAAGAGAGAATCTGGACACTATATTTGGATTTATTCTTACGCTCACTTGTTGGAATGAGTCAATAAGGTCGGTCTCCAATATTGTAGAAATTATGGTATAATCGGCAGTTCCAGCTTCAAGATCAGCCATTGTTCCATACTGCATGCCTGCATTGGTGAGGGTCTGATTGAATGATGAATTCCAGGCACTTTCATACCAGGTGGTGTGGTTGATGTAAATGTAAGGATAAGTTCCATTGACTCCATCTCCAGCAGTAAGATTCGTGAATGTGGTTGTTGATGCTGCCTTGAGAGTTGTCTGGATTCCCCTGGTACCATATCCTATATATGAACTATCGTCGCCCCTTATATCCAGCTGAGTATATGATATCTGATAGAATGCCCCAGAAGGATTCACAATAAACTGTGGACTTGCCTTCATGTACTGGCCGTCTGGCTGTTTGAGTATGAGTGCATCATTCTCATATGCCAGTTCCTGTTTCACATAGTATCTGTTAGGAGCATACAAGCTTACGGTTCCGCCAGTATATGATTCATAATCAATCACAGAAGCTGCCGCACCGAAGCTGAAACTTACATTATCATAGCTGGTGGAACGATGAATAGATAGGTAGCCAGGCGTTGGAGCTGCAAACATTGGGATGCCATTGGAACCAAGTTTTATTGGTGAGAAAATCTGAACCTGGGAGCTGCCAAGGATTAGGCCTGCCTGTATCTGGATGTCCACAGATTGTTTTAGGTTTGCAAATTGGCTGTAAACAACATTCATGTGACTTGCCTCGTTCTCCTCCATCCAGACAGGAACATATTGGCTTGTAAACATTGAAAGGAATGCCAGAAATACCATTAATGCCATTATGGTACCTACGGTGGAAGCTACGCCTTCGTTATTCCAGTTTGGATGGCGCCTAATGTTCATTTTCCTGCCCCCTTCATGGTCAAACATGGTTATCCTCCTACTCTTGAATGAAAAATAGTACCTTATCATCCTCTCGCTCCAATTAATAGAAACAATATATATATAACTGTCGCTACGCCACATATTAAATGGGTGGTCTAATTTATTATTGAATTTAATGCCAATCCACATCTTTATCTATTTCAAAGCCATTCAAGATATGCAATGAAATACTGTGATTTATGTGGAGCCGATGTTGCGGAAGAGCAGAAATGCTGTCCAAGATGTGGTTTTGAGTTCCCAAAAGTCATTATGTCAGATATAAGGGATGAGGCAATCCTGAAAAAATACCAAGGAAAGAGCGTGGAAGAGGTTAAAAGAGAGCTCAAAATCAAACAGACAAGATTGTGTTCCTATTTTGAAAATATGGATACAAAAACCCTGAAAAAAGAAGAACTAGTTGCCTTGCTGGAAGAGTCTCTGGGATTCCTCAGAATACCTATTGTTTTAGGTGTGGATGATGAACTGAATTTTAGCAAACAAGAAATAAGTTTCATAATGCTCATGTACAGGATTCAGGAAAAAGCAGATATTGAAAGCGGAGGCCCAATATCCACATCTGCAATATATACCAGGATGGCAAATGCCCTCCAGGTACTGAATCACCCAGATGAGTCCATGAGCATGATAATGAAGGCATTGCTCATAAACCCAAACAATCATGATGCGCTTTTCGCGAAGTCAAAATTACTTTTCTATGCCAAAGACTATGCAGCAGCAAAAAGAAGCCTTGAAAAACTCATGGAAAAGGGTGAACATCCGAAAGCCAGCTATCTTGTAGAATTGATAGACCAGATTGCAGAATGAGGGCTCCCCACGCTAAAGCATGGGGTCTTCCATCAAATGTGTTGGAGCCCTTATTAAAAACACGCCAATCCGATAAAATGATGGGTATCATTTTGATAGGCGCCCTGTATCCGCAAACCTGAAAGTTGCTCTGCTTTCGGGCGTTAACCCGAAAGCAGCGGTTTTAGGGCGTGGCGCGTGTTTAATAATTATTTTAAACGGTAAATTCCAAAATCACAAATATGAGCTATTGGGCATTCATGACATCTTGGATTAATAGGCCGGCAGATGCTCTGGCCATGCCGTACCAGTAGCCGATTTATATCATGCCAATGTTCCTGAGGCACTAAGAACATTAATGATTCTTCTGTATCATCTGGCTTTGAGGTTTTCACCAGGCCCAGCAAATTACAAATTCGATGAACATGAGTGTCAACAGCAATTGCCGGTAGCCCGAAGCCGTATGCAAGAACACAGCTGGCTGTTTTGCGGCCAACACCAGGCAGCGATATCAACTCATCCATGGTGTCAGGCACATTTGAGCTGTACTTTTCATAAACTATTTTGGATGTCTGGATGATTTTTTCTGCCTTTTGTTTATAGAAACCAGCAGGCCGAATTAAGTCATAAATATTTTCAGGTTTTGCAGCAGAGAGTTTCTTTGGTGTATCATATTTGGCAAATAATTGCTCTGTAGCTATATGGGTGTTCTCATCCTTTGTGCGCTGCGAGAGGATTGTAGATATTAACACGCGGAACGGATTTTGAGAGCCAGGAGGCGGAGGTCCATCTGTCACAGGGTCCCGGCCAGGATATGCCCCAATACCGTAAATATCAGAGAGTTTCTCCACTGCCTCATTGATTCTGAATAAATTATGATGGGCAAGTGCCTGGGATGCCGTAAAAATCGAGCCAGTAATTAAAATTATATCATTTTCATTGGCGGATTTCATTGCCTTATCAACCGCCTTTGGTAATTTTGAAACAATTTCAACCTTACTGGAAAAATGGCTGGCTAATTCTTTCGCATTCATTTTTCGATGATAATCGGGTTGGGTGACAATAATCTTGCTGGCCAGCGGTTCCAGAGCCTTGACCACTGGCAAAATTTCTTTATCCTCCAACATGCCAATAATCAAAATCGGCTTGATTTTTTGCTGCTTGAGGAAGGCGGCCAGTGCATCTGCACCCCCGGGATTGTGGGTTGAATCCAGAATCATTGTGGGGCTTCTTCGAATAACCTGAAGCCGGCCAGGCCATTCAGTACTGGCTAGTCCCTTTTTGATTGCCTCTTTTTTAATGCCCATGGTTTCGGCAGCAAGGGCAGCGGTTGCAGCATTCACTGCCTGATGTTGGCCAGGTAATTTTATTCGCAATTCAACTCCATGACTTTTAAGAGTAATTCCAAATAGATCAGAATCTAAAATTTCAAGCTTTTTATCATGAATATTGTACAATTTGGACTTCATTTTTTTGCATTGACTGGCTACGACTGTTAATGCTTTTTTGTCTTGTACCGATGTAATTGTTGCCACACCTTTCTTAATAATTCCTGCCTTCTCTCCAGCTATTTCCTCTATACTTTCGCCAAGATGCTGGCTATGCTCTTTGGAAATATTGGTTATGACCACAAGTTCTGGTATTATGACATTTGTGGAGTCCAGTCTTCCGCCCATTCCGACTTCAATGACTGCAATGTCGATTCTGCGCCTGGCAAAATGATGAAACGCCATGCAGGTTGTGGTCTCAAAAAATGTGCACTGGATGTCTTTTTTTTGCAGCTTTTCGACATGAGGGCGAATATACTGAATTGCCTTGACCACTTCAGTTCTGGTCATTGGAATTCCATTGATTGATATGCGTTCTCCGAACTGGCTCAGATGTGGTGAGGTATATGTCCCAACTTTTTTTCCAGACTCTTTCAAAATTGAGGTCAGAAAAGCACAAACAGAACCCTTGCCGTTTGAACCGGCAACATGTATCGAACTGAACTTCTCATGAGGATTCCCAAGCTCTTCAAGCAAAGTCAGTGTATTTGAAAGGCCCAGCTTCATGCCAAAAAATTGCAAATCATAAAGCCAGTTTATTGCCTCATCATATTCTGACTGACTTATCATGAAAAACCTCAGTGCTTGAGACAGCGCATTCCGGTGAAGACCATTGCTATGCCATATTCATTTGCAGCATCAATTACCTCTTGGTCTCGTATTGAACCGCCAGGATGAATTATTGCTGTTACTCCGGCCTTGCCAGCAACGTCCACGCCGTCCCTGAACGGGAAGAATGCATCCGAGGCCATGACTGCACCTTTTGAATTATCTCCTGCCTTTTTTGTAGCTATCTCCACGGAACCAACACGGCTCATCTGGCCTGCTCCGACTCCCACTGTTGCCTTGCCTTTGGCCAACACAATTGCATTTGATGTTACATGTTTTACAACCTTCCAGCCAAATAGCATGTCAGCCATTTCTTTCTCGGTTGGCTGGCGTTCTGTAACTGTTTTCAGGGTTGAAACATCAAGCTGGCTCAGGTCTCTTGATTGAACAAGAATGCCACCAGTTACCCGCTTCACATCAATATTAGGCATCTTCACACCAGACAGGCTGCCAGTCTCCAGAAGCATTACTTTCTTTTTATCAAGAATAGGCATTGCATCTGAATGGAATGATGGAGCAATAATGGAGTCCAGGAACAACTTACGCATGGCCTGGGCAGTTTCAATATCCAGTTCCCTGTTGAGGGCAACTATGCCACCATAAGATGATAGCTTATCCGCGCCCAATGCCATCTGGAAGGCCTCTGCAATTGTATCAGCACTGGCTATGCCGCTGGGATTCATGTGCTTGACTATCGCTACCGTGGGTTCATCAAAGTCCTTGACCATCTCTATTGTGGCGTCTATATCCAGTATATTATTGAAAGAGAGTTCTTTCCCCTTCAATTTCTCTGAATTGGCTATGCACGGCTCCTTCAGGAAAATGTCCCGATAAAAAGCAGCTTTCTGATAAGGATTTTCACCATATCGTAGATCTTGAACTTTCCTGAATGGTAAAATGTACCTTTCTGGATATTCAATATCAATGTCCAGCGCCTGCTTTAGCTGATTGGAGATTATGGCATCGTATTCCGCGGTTCTGGTGAATGCCATCCAGGCTAGTCTCTTTCTAATCTTAAGGGGCAATTCGCCATGTTCACGAAGCTCGGAAACTACACATTCATATTGAGACGGGTCGATGATTATTGCCACATTTTCATAATTTTTTGCTGCGGCCCGAATCAATGTTGGTCCGCCAATATCAATATTTTCAATTAATTCTGAAGTACTAGCATCTGTTTTTTCCACGGTTTTTTCAAATGGATAGAGGTTCACAATAACAATCTGAAATCTGTCAATTCCTTTGGCCTTTAATTCCTCTTCTTGATCTGCCCGGGCCAGAATACCGCCGTGGATATTGGGATGCAAGGTTTTCACCCTGCCATCAAGTATCTCAGGGAATCCAGTTACGTCGGAAACGCGTTTTACAGGTATTTCTGCCTCATGAATTTCTTTGAATGTTCCACCAGTGGAAACAATCTCATAGCCCATACTAGCCAATTCCTTTACAAATTCCACCAGTCCAGTCTTATCCGAAACGCTTACAAGAGCCCTTTTCAATTCCTAGCCTCCCATTGAGGATACCGAACTGACATGGCAATATGTGTCATAAACTTTGGGAGTGTATATTGCATTATACTTGCTGAATGAGGGCTCCCCAAGGCTAAAGCCTGAGGTATCCCTATCAGACGTCTAGGACATCTGGGATTGGAGCCCTTATCAAACACATGCTAGTCCGATAAAATGATTGCTCATTTTGACGAACTCGCCCTGTATCCGCAAACCTGAAGGTTACACTGCTATAGTCTCACTGGACCATAGCAGCTCTGCTTTCGGGCCGATACCCGAAAGCAGCGGTATTAGGGCGTAGCAAATGTTTAATAATAACAATTAAGTATTTTTATAGAGACTAGGCTTATATATTAAAAACTACATTATGGGTATGGTGGATGCACAATGTCAGGTTTCGGAAAGCAAGGATTAACTGGCACATTGATTTTTCTTGGTTCTGTGGGGGCCTTAGGAAACATAAGGAAAGGAAGTGTTACTAAATTAATTTCAGGAGGTAATGAACATTATCGAAAAGGAAGGCTGGGTGATGCGGTTCGGGCCTATAATCAGGCCATAAAAATGGATCCGGATAATCCGGTGGCCTGGAATAATAAAGGGCTGATACTGGCAGTTGCAGGAAACTTCAATGAAGCTCTTAAATGCCATCTCAAGGCATTCGAACTGGATCCCAAACATGTTGATGCTATCTCAAATATCGGTATGGCATACACCAAACTAGAAAATTTGAAAGAGGCAATTGAATGGTATGATAAAGCCCTAAAGATTGACCCAAAGCATGAAACAACATGGAACAATAAAGGGAATTTGCTGTCAAAGCTAAATAGATATGAGGAAGCAATGGAGTGCTATGACAAGGCTCTTGGGATTAGTCCTAATTATCTGGCGGCCATGAACAATAAATCAGTGGAGCTAATTCATCTTAAACGTTACGATGAGGCATTGGCTTTACTAAACAAAGTTCTGAAAGGCAGACCATTATTTTCTGAGGGCTGGTACGTAAAAGGAAAGGCATACATAGGCATGGGAAAGTTTGATAAAGCAATGGTGTGCCTGGAACGATCCAATCGTCTAAATCCAGACTTTCATCAGGCAAAGAAAGCTCTGGATATACTGAGGAAAAAGCTTGTTGAGGCACCAGGAAAGAAGGTTGAGTCAACTGAGAAAAAACGCCCAAGGACCGATAGAGAGCAAAAGAAAATAGAAAAGAGCATCGAGAAAGAGATTCTCAAACCACGTTCAGAAATTGAGATAATTGGTGATGAATTTGAGAGGCCAGATGAACATCTTATTAAAGAAGAGAAGATAGTTCTGGAATATCTTGCTGATGATGAAAAATCAAAAACCGCACTTAAGAAAGAAATAGGCAATAAATTGAGCATGCCAGCGGTCCTGCGCGGGCTTGAAGGTCTGGAAAAGAAAGGGCTCATAACATCAAGTCAGGTCGGAAGGGGAACCTTCTATGCAAAGACTGAAGCGCTGGGAAGCATCGAGGAGGAAATAATTGAAGAACCAGAGGAATTTGATGGATCTAGTGTTAGCAATGATTTCCACGGCCTTGTGACCAAAGGAAGACATTACATTGACAGGGAGAGTTACAAGGAAGCATCTAGCACATTGAAGAAAGCTCTTAAGATTAATCCATACGATGATATGGCAATATGCCTAATGGCCCAGGTTCAATATGAGATGGGAGACAGGGACCGGGCAATAAACACAATATCGAAGATTCTAAGCCAGAAACCGGATTTCATTCCAGCATGGTTCACCCTTGCCAATTCCAGCCTCAAGCATGGCCAGTACAAGGATGCCTATGAGTGTTATGGGAAGATTTTGGAATTACAGCCAGAAAATTCCGAGGCAAAGAAAGGATTTGAAAAAGCCCAGAAAAAATCCTGATTACCAATCAATGGTCCAAACAGCATCAGCAGAAACATGTACCCAATATGCCTCACCTGGCTGCATAATGTATGTAGGGGATATTTCACTAATCAAATATGGATTGGCCGCATCAAACTTTTCGACTCTGTCAGCACCTGTGCCCCAGAATGCATCCTGGACCATAACTGAATTGTTCAGTGTTGGGTAGCCCACAAGATTCCATCCGGCCTTAAGAGTGATATTTGTAGGGGCAGGCACAGTTCCCAGAGATATCATAGCATCTGTGTTTGCCTTAAGCCAGACTCCTATTTTATTATCAAGAATATCAAGGTCATTAAAAACATCCGGCCTGAAGCTGGAATAGGTGTTCCAACCATCTACAGGGTCATAATGTTTGACCGTAACAATATCCAGATCTTCCAGAACATCAGCAATATCTGTTGATGACGGCTGGAAGGGCAGAGATATCATGTTCCAGGAATCTATGTCCAGATTATTAATGAACATTCCATGAATATCCATATTGCCATCATCATTCATTGAATAATCAACTGCCCTGACTATGTAATATCTGGAATTTCCTGCCGCCACTGCATTCTCATCTAGACAGCAATATGATGAAAACAATGGAGATTCGTCAATAATTTCCACCGGACTGGAAAAGTCGAAATCATCTGGGGAAAGAGCCTGATACACCTCATAGTGATGAATATCTGGGCTCGGTGATTGGGTCCAAGAAAGTTCTAGGTCATCACCTGAAATGTTCAACTGAAAATTCACTGGAGGTTCTGGTTTAACATCATCAATGGTATCCAATGTCGGGTCTCCGGTGATTGTCATGCCATAGAACCAGCATCTTGAATCAAACTGGCTCCCTGCTCCTGATTCTGCATTGAGCTGGAACCATTGTAGAAATGAATCTCCAATTGAAGCGCCCTGGCCCAGGGGACTGTAAAAATCTGCAAAGTTCAACATGCTGCCGGTTTTTGCCGAAGCAATGGCACAAACACTGTGGGTTCCTGAGAATACATAATGGCCAGACAAACAGCCATCATTAGCGGATTCAGTAAATTCGCCTGCACTGCAACAGAAGAGATTGTAGAAATGGGCCACGGTCTCTGCGCCAGATAATTCATTGTTGTATAATGTGCTCCACGAAGCTCCTGAATTGTAATAGAAGCCATGATAATACCACGCTGAATGTGCAAACAGGGAAATCCAGTCATAGTAGCCGGAAAGGGTTTGTGAACAATTGTAATAAGCATAGAAAGTCCAGCCAGCATCCATTGGGCATATTGGAGAAACATCAATTTCACCAGTTTCATAATCAATGTAATACTCTACACCGGGTTCCATATATATCCACTCTCCTTCAATTTCCACATAAATTGAACAATCAGTTACTGGTGCATTGTCAAGCCAGAGAGGACCAGTCTCTCCGCCAATCGATGGCCCATATACTGTTTCGTTTTCTGTGAATAAAAGAGAACCATCATCAATATCTTCCAAAACGGTATAATTGTAATAAGCATAAAATGTCCAGCCAGCATCCATTGGACTAATTGGAGATATGTCTATTTCTCCTGTTTCATAATCAAGCGTGTATTCAGGGCCTTCATCTATTGGTATCCATTCACCATCTACATCTACATATATAGTGCAGTTAATAACCGGGATATTGGCCAAGTAGATGGGGCCAGTTTCACCTCCAATGCTTGGGCCATATACTGTTTCATTTATTATCTCTATATAATAAGTTACATAATCTCTTGTTATTCTAGAAAAATAGTCTGGTGCTATTGTTTCCTCGATATCGTCAACAAGTGTTCGATTTTCATATCTCAGGGAAACTTCCCAGTCATGGGTAGCAGACCAGGGTTCCCAGTCATCATCTATGTAAACGAGAGCGCGGTCATACAATGATGTGTTGCCCATTCTATATTCATGATTTTTATAAAGGTAATTTTTGATAAGTGAGACTTCATCTTCGCCTGGTATTGTCAGTGTTGAAGGAAGCAAGCGGCCTACCCAGACATCTGCCTCAATGTCTCCTGTGCCTGCTGTGTGATCGTCATAAATTTCATTGAAATCAGAATCTATCCATTCGCCGTCCAGATCCATGTAGAACAGGTCAATTGGGAATTCTGTGTACCCATACTCATTAAAATCATTGGCTATCTCATATCTGGGTGCCGGGATGTCTCCAAAGAGCACTGCACCAATCATTCCACTGCCATAGCCAGATTGGAGAAGTGTTCTGACCTCTATGGGATTTGACCAGCCCTCTGTGTGAATCTCTGCAGTATAACCTTCCGATTCTATGTCATTGATATATCTGGCAATATCTACTTGGATGCTGGTGTACAGAGTTGGCTCAACAATGACATATACCAAGCCAGTACCTTTTGTATTGATTCCATTTTCCTTCAAAAATATAGAGTGGTCTTCAAGGTCTGGAATATCTGGCATCATCTGAATCTGCCCATCAGAATCCCCATAGGGGAATGCCTCCTCCACCGCTGGCTCATCAATTGTGACGGTCAAGCCAGAATATGAAAATGAGAGTATTAATATTGCAATCAATGCATATGGAACCAAACTGCGCCTCAAGCCCTGAACACCACTCATACGATTATCTCCTATTAAAAGGAAAATGAATAATCATCTATATATAATCATGTGAAATTTAACCGAAATAAACACCATACACCATGAAATTATGCTGGCTCATTTTTTGAAAAAGTGAGCTTTTACTTGACAAAAACATAGCCAGTGTTCCCAAAAACTTATATATTCATAGCATCCATATAGGTCTGGCACCTATCTGGCTATTTTGGCCAGTTGGTTTCAAAAAAACAGCTTGGAGGAAAAAAGATGGTAATGGAAGCAATAAGTGTGGATAAGGCAATCGATATTGCCAAGAGGAAAGGTCTGAAACCCGGTCGTGTGAAGGGCACCAAGGGAGTTCAATTTACAAAGGGAAAGAACCCACGTCTAGAGATTATTGACTGGGACGAGTTCAAGACAACCCTTGGAAAGAGGAAACTCCAGGTCTACGAGAGTGGCGGCTGGATGAAGATAATGAAGAAGTGATGACTCGTTCATCACTTTTTTTTACTTTTTTTATTTCGTATTTTAAAAATCATACATTTCTTTTTCATTTGTTTCTGGCTCAGTTGGCTTGCTGTCTCCAAAGGAAGTGCCGCATCTCATGCATGTGAGCTTGCCCTGGGAATAGATTGCACCGGTATTGCCGCAATTTGGACAGACAAAACCCTTGGGTTCCGGTTGAGCAATGGGTGGAGGTGGAACATTGTACGGCTGCTGGCCTGTTTGTGGATTATAAGCATATTGCGGAGGCGGGCCTTGATATTGCTGGCCAGCCTGGGGCGAATAACCTGGATGCTGTGGTGGATAACCATGCTGAGGCGGCATCTGCTGAGCTGGCCTGGGTTCCTGAATTGTTCCTAATTTCTTCAATAATCTCCAGATATAATCAAAGAAGAAGTATCCTCCAATGATTATCCAGATGAAGTATGCCATACCCAGTATGCTGCCTAGGATAATATTATCAGGCCAGATTTCCAGGGCCGAACTGGTGAGATTAATCGAGAAATGAACAAGGATTGAAGCATGCAGCCCATATCTAACAAAGGCATATCCCAATGCGAAGCCAGTGACTAGAACCTGAGGTACCTTCCAGAAGTCCCAGCCTCCCACATGGGCCAGGGCGAAGAAGATTGCCGAGAAAGTGATCAATCCCATGGTCATGTAGTTTATGTCCAGCCCTCCTCCGATAAGTTTTTTCAATGGATTATTCCATCTTTTGACTAATGCGATTATTAAAAGAGGCACTCCAATGAGTAAAAGTCTTGATATTAGTTCTTCAAAGACAGCAGCATTGAACAGACCATATATCAATTCAGGCCTGGAGAACTCATCAAAATTTGGCGTATTCATCTCAACATTGGTTATTGCCAGAAATACAAAATAAACCATACCGAAAAATGAGCTAGCCATGAATAATTTGGCCACACCTTCAAGGCTGCTCTTTGCCTTTTCCGGGGCTGTTAATGAGAGTAAAACCTGGTTTTTCCTGGAGAGCCAGTCCTTGATTAAATCATATTTCCCATAGGAAAATGCCAATATTAGAATGGACAACATGAGAATATGCCAGGCTTGAAATCCTGCTCCGCTGAAGGTAAATAATAAAACTGGAACTGGAAATATAAGGAAAAACACACCCTCAGGAAGCAGAAGCACTGAGGGATCATCAGCCGATGGAATTGATGGGGTGGTAATCCATTCCTGTATTTCAGGGGTCATGGCCAGCACTATTATGAAACTCAATACCAGAATCATCAGATAAGATATGAAAGCAGTGCTCCAGAGCATTGCCTTGATTATCCTGAACATTTCTTTGATAGGCTCCTGGGGCGGCCGATACACCATTTGGGGCACTGGCGACGGAGGTGGATGTTGATAATAATTTCTTGGTATCTCGGGTTCTGGCACTGGTGTTTCTTCAGAATTTGATTCTACAGAATTCGGTTCTGTAGAATATGATTCTGTTTCCAGAACTTCAGGAACCTTATCAACAGGTAATGGCTCGTCCATGCATTATAGAATAATTCATTGATTAATAATACTATAGTCTAAAAATTCTGCACAAATCAAGCTAATTTCTCAGAGCAAATATTTCTCCTGGAACAATGTTTACATTTGCCTGGCTTATTGTGATTTCGGTGAACATCTCCGCCAGATATCAAAAAACTACGCATTTCATTCGCTTTTTTTAAGACCATATCCTTGAGGCTTTCGTCATACTCTATTTCATTTTCCACCTGGCCATATCTGATTATGCCATGTGACGGTGGGCTGCCGAACTCTTCCTCCATTAAAACACAATAGGTTGCAACCTGGAGAATGTGTGAGAACAGTGGCCCTCGGGGAATCCGGCCAGTCTTGAGTTCAACAGGTATATGCTCGTCTTCAATCAGGAGCACGAAATCTGGCCTGCCAGATAATCTGTATTTTTCAGAAACAAATAATTTGGGCTTCTTTTTCTGAGAATCAATATAGGCTATACCATGACGAACCTTGTGCTTTCTTCGCTTGAACATTGCAAGTTCAAATCGTTTCAGAGAATGATATAGGAAATAACAGGCACCAACAAGCCAAGCTAATGATATGGCCTGCAATATCTGGGCAACCTCTGGGTGGAAAAAATCTGAAAGCAGGGTAACCGATAATACGCCAATGACTGTTGCCACAAGTGCAAAAATGAGTATTATTCTTTGATATCTAAGGGTGGATATGCCCTTGGGCATTGTCTCTGCCTTGTAGAGGAAATAGCAAGCAGCCAGCACCCAAATAAGTGCTATAGCTCCCATAATCATTCCAATGTCCACTTCTACCTCAACAATGAAAGAAACACCAATAATGGAAATCAATGTAGCGGCAATGGCGAACCAGAGAACCACAGACTCAAAAACTTTCGCCTGGCTCTCGTCCTGAACAATTCCTCCAAGGTCTGTTGCAACATCCTCATGTGCCTTCTCACCCTTAGCCAGTTCAGGTGAGCCTTTGTCATCCTTGCTGCGACTGAGCCACCAACTCAATGGGCAATAGCCATATTTTTCAAGCGCGCTTGCTGAAATCATTGGCTCTTTCCCAGATTCTGATGCGGCGCCCATGTGCACTCAATCCCCAGATGTCAATATATAATTTTCTATCAATTGGAAAAAAATATGTAGAAAGTTGGAAATACCCAAAGAGAGTTTTCAAGCCCGTGATAAGATGAGAGTAGTTTATAAAGGCAAGGAGAGAGACCTTCGTGCGCTGTGGTATCAAAACGAGAGCATCAGGTTCATTGACCAGAGGGTTTTACCCCATAGATTCGAATTTCGCGATGCCGAAACCGTTGAGGATGTTGCAGTCTTTATCGAGGATATGACTGTTAGAGGAGCACCCAGTATCGGGGCCGCAGGAGCCTATGGAATGGTCCTTGCAGAGATTAATGGCATGGATCTAAATGAAGCTGCAGAAAGGCTGAAGAGAACAAGGCCAACTGCCTTTGACCTTTTCTTTGCTATTGACAGGATGCTGGCTGCTGCAAATGATGGGGTGGATATGGTTGATGCAGCTGATGATTATGTTGATGAGATTGCTGAAAAATGCAGGCTTATTGGCGAACATGGAAATGCTATTATTCCAGATGGCGCAAGAATTCTCACACATTGCAATGCCGGAGCACTGGCCACCATTGATTATGGAACCGCACTTGCGCCTATAAGGGCAGCTCACAAGGCCGGAAAAAAGATTCATGTTTTCGTGGATGAAACCCGGCCAAGGCTTCAGGGTGCAGCATTAACCTCCTGGGAACTTGTGCAGGAAGGAATACCCCATGACATAATTCCGGACAATGCTGCTGGCCATTTCATGCAGCGCGGAGAGATAGATCTATGCATTGTCGGGGCCGACAGAATCACAGCCAGCGGTGATTTTGCCAATAAGATAGGAACATATGAAAAGGCGGTTTGTGCAAAGGAAAATAATGTTCCATTTTACACCGCCGCGCCTGTGAGCACCTTCGACTTCTCGCTAATATCTGGCTTTGATATTCCAATTGAAGAGCGTAGCCAGGACGAGGTAAGATACGTGGGCAGCGAATTGATATGTCCGGAAACTGCAACCGCCAGAAATCCATCCTTTGATATGACACCGGCAAAATTCCTGACTGGCATAATCACCGAGGCGGGTATTTTCAAGCCCGGGGAACTTGACCAGGCAAAATTGCAGTAGATGTAAACTCTTGCATAGTTCTAAGCATTTCAAGATCTTGCATAGCCAATGCTGTCTTGCACCGTATCTATACATCTTAGCAACTAAGGTTGTAAGACGTGTTTACATAATCCAAATAAACTACAATAGCTTTTTAATGAACTATTGATTGCTGATTAACATGAAGCTCTTCACAACATGGTTCGGCACGTTTATTCTGGATGATGAAGGCCAGATAATCGAGAAAATGCTTTTTCCCAAGGACGAGAAGGAGATAGCCAGCAGGCTGGAACTTATTGATAATGGTGAAATTCTGGCTGAAGAGGAAGAATTGGCTGGCGGCAAGGAGCTTGAGGTTGGCGAGAAAAGGCTTGAACTTCTTGGTGGATTCTCGGATTTTCAGCAGCCAGATATTAAGCCAGAGGATTTTGGATTTAGCTTGACCATACTGAACAAGGCAATGCTTTCCCGTGGTCGAGAGAAGGTCAAAGCCAGCACATCGCCGGATGAGCAAATTGTCCAGGCCATAAGAGCCATTGATGACCTGGCTAAAATCATTAATCTCATGTCAGAAAGGCTTCACGAATGGCATGAATTGAACTTTCCTGAGCTTACCAGGCTGGTGAATGAGAGCCAGTATATCGAACTTATATCAGAATTCGGCGACAGGAAAAATATACTAGATTCTGGAAAAGTAAGCATCAATTATAGCCTGGGAGCAGATATTTCGGAGGCAGATGCAGAGGCAATGAAAATCCTTGCCAGCAATTTGCAGGCAACTGTTCAGCGCAGGGATGAGATGGAGAAATACATAATATCCAGAATGGACGGGATTGCCAAAAACACTGCATATCTGGCAGGCCCATTGGTGGGTGCAAGATTGATTTCCCTAACTGGTGGTCTGGACCGGCTTTCAAAAGTACCTTCCAGCACAATTCAGCTTCTTGGGGCAGAAAAGGCACTGTTCAAACATCTCAAGGATAATGCCAAACCTCCTAAACATGGGGTTATTTTTCAGCATCCCATTATTCATCGTGCGCCGCACTGGCAGCGGGGAAAGCTTGCCAGAGCTCTTGCAGGCAAAATAAGCATTGCAGTGAAGATGGACAGATACGGAGATAATTTCATCGGGCCAGAGCTGGAAGAGCTCCTGAACAAGCGGGTTGAAGAAATTAAAAAGAAATATCCCAAGCCAAAGCCCAAGAAGAAAGGTGGAAAACACCGAAAATAGACCAGCAAATTATTTTATACTCTATTGCTTAGTGTTAATTGCATGAATGTGGAAGAGCAAGTGCTAGCCAGGCTGAAACCCAGCCCCAAAGATGAAGCCCTTATTCAGGGAATCGTTGAAAGACTAATAAAAACGGTGATGAATTCAGAGGCAGCCAGCAAATGTGAGTTTGAACCGTACTTGGTCGGTTCAATTGCCAAGAACACGCATCTTAAAGACCCAGATGCAGATTTATTCCTGCTTTTTAACCCTGATATGCCCAGGGAAGAGCTTGAAAAACACGGACTGGCCATTGGCAAGGAGTCCATAACTGGCAGGGAGCATTATGCCGAACATCCATACATCAAAGGGGAGTTTGAAGGCCTGAAAGCTGACATAGTGCCAGCCTATAAAATTCTCGATCCCAGTCAAAAAATGACTGCTGTTGATAGAACACCGTTTCACACCGAATATGTGAAAGCAAATCTTGCCCCAGAGCTTCAGGACCATGTTCGGTTATTGAAGGCATTCATGAAGGGCATAGGAATTTACAGCGCAGAAGCCAGGGTTCTGGGGTTCTCAGGCTATCTTTGCGAAATATTGATAATCAAATACGGCGGATTTCAGAAATTACTGGCTGAAACCCATGCCTGGAAAAAAGGTATGAGGCTGGAGATTGGCCAGGCAACCGATAAAAAGTTTCATGAACCTTTGACAGTCATAGACCCGGTTGATGCTGGCAGGAATGTTGCTTCGGCAGTTTCAACAGATAGTCTGGCAACTTTCATTGCAGCTGCAAAGGATTATCTGGTTTCCGAGAAAATTCAATTCTTTTTCCCGAACTCCGTGGAAATACTATCCCATGAAGCAATAATGGAAATGCTGACCAGCCGGGGAGATATGCTGGCAATAACAATGCCAAAGCCAGACATTATTGATGATATTCTTTATCCACAGCTGAAAAAGTTTGAAAAGAATGCTTGCCAGATGCTTTCCCATAGTAGTTTTCAGGTAATGGATTCTTCCAGTGATGTTATTGGAGATGAGGTGGTCATACTCATAGAGCTGGAGAATGCCAGCCTACCGGTTTCAGCGCTACACAAAGGCCCGCCCACCTGGACCACAGATAATGCGGATAATTTCCTGGCCAAATGGAATGAGAGCGAGAATGCACTTTCAGCACCTTTTGTGAGGGATGGGGCCTGGCATGTCTTTGTTAAACGAAAATACACTTCTGCCCTGGTAATGCTCAGCACTGGACTATCCAGTCTGGATATGGGTAAAGATTTGAACAAGCTCAAGGACTCTGTAAAAATAATGGCCCAGATGCCTGATTCTCCTTTGCTCAATCAAATGTTTTCAGAATATCTGGATAGACGGATGCCCTGGTTAAGATGATTGAGCCGCGATACTGAATGTATATGATACTGGATCATTTCCCTTAATATCACTAGCAGTTATTGTTAGGGACATTAATTCCACAGGATTTGGAACTTCTAAAGTGAAATAATCATCTGTAGCGCCTGTCATTTGAATAGGGCCTGCACCATAATCAATCATAACTGAACTTGCGTCCAGGTCAGAATTATCAGTCACTATGGCACGGATGCTCATATTAGTTGCATTGACTGACATGTAAAACACCTTACCACCTGCATCTGTCACGTTTATTGGCTCCCATTCACCGCCGTCCCAGCTCACTTCCAGATTGGTTATGGCTGGCGAGGCAAAATCATTGAATGGGGGATTGCATAACATGACCCAGATTGCCAGGAATAAGAAGAAATAAGTAGATATTGCACCAAGCCAGTGAGTTACTTTGAATTCATTGATATTAACTTTCAACAGGGGAAGCAAGAACCACATGAGTGATATGCCGGCTAAGCCTATTAGAAGGCCGCCTCCTGCGCCACCTACCGGAAGGGTGAAGATTGCCACGGCCGCCATAGGAATCGCCATAATAGCAGCATAAACTGTCCCCTTTGCCACGTTTACCTCTGTGCGCATATATTCCTCTTTATCGAACTTGGGGGGCTTGTAATCTTTCTCGGCTTTGAGTTCTTCTTGTTTTTTTCTTTTCTTAGCCATGTGAGTATCACCCCTAAATGACGGTTTTATTAATATGTTCTCATGGCACCGTCATTTAGAGGATAGGTATTTACTGTTTGGAGTACGTTAGGGTCTGTGCTTGGTTATTGTTATTGAGGGTCTATGTTTGGTTATCGTTAGAGAGGGTCTGAGTTATTATACAAAAGTAATAGGGTCTTTGTTTAATTATTGTTAATGAGGGTCTATGTTTGGTTATCGTTAGAGAGGGTCTATATTTGGTTTTCGTTAATTAAGGGTCTTTGTTTAATTATCATTAGAGGGGGTCTGTGCTTGTTTATCGTTAGAGAGGGTCTATGTTTGGTTATCGTTAGAAGGGGGTCTATGTTTGGTTATTGTTAGAAGAGGGTCTATGTTTGGTTATCGTTAAAGGGGGTCTATTCTTGGTTATTGTTAATGAGGGTCTTTGTTTAGTTATCGTTAGAAGGGGGTCTAGGAAGTTGGCTTTAAACCTCCAGCCTAATTAATTTTCCTAGACCCTCTATACTAAGCTATAAACAAAGACCCTGAACCCTAGACCCTTACTTGTTGGCTTTAAACCTCCAGCCCAATTAATTTTCCTAGACCCTAGACCCTGAAATCCTATTTTTGATTACAATTTATTTTAAGTGTAAAAAATAGGAGATACGCAAATTTGACACACACATGGATTTAAATGTCAAAATTGCGAAGACCCTAGACCCTAACATATTCCAAACACCCTAGACCCTGATAAAATTAAAGCTAAAGCTTAATGGAATAAAAATAATGAAAATAAAGTTAAAAGAGTGCGGCTCCGAAGAGCCGCATTTTTCTAGTTTGTGTTTGTTTATGGTTCTACGAGTTCTTCCGCTGCAGGTTCTGGTTCTGGAGCTTCTGGAACTTCTGGAGCTTCCTCGACTGGTGCGGGTTCATCTGGAGCCTCAAAGTCCGGCTCTTCATCTTCCTCAAAGTCGAAGTCTTCCTCGTCCTCATCGTATGAGTCACCCTTGAACATGTTGTACACGAACAGGAGTATTGCCAATACTATTACGAAGAACAGGAACAATCCAAGTGCCTTTATTCCAGCGTCAAACCAGTCAAGTTCTACTGGGTTGTAGCTGCTTCCTGGCAGTGAGCTCATAACAGATATTGTGCGATCCACGCCAAGACCTAATGGTCCTCCATACAGGTTACCTTCTGAGTCAATACCCTGTATGTTCACATTAAAGGCATATGGCTTTCCGTTTACCAAGTCCTTGTCTGCGTACATGTCAAATACAACATCAGTGCTTGCGCCTGGTGCCAGGTCAAGAATGCGTATTGCTACTATCCTTGCGCCTGGGTCAGAGTAGACACCATCCATGTAAAGGTTAATCTCGACGATTTCCCTTACATTGTCAACGTCCAATGACTCCATTGTGTAGAACATCTCGGATGGGAAATCTGAATTATCCCAGGTTACTCCGCCAGCTTCTCCGCCAGCAGTGCCACCCCAGTGACTGAACACTTCGGTCCAGTCAAACTGTGCCTTGAAACTCTGCTCAAGTATCCAGTCATACTCTACAGTGTCATCTGCATCAATCATTATGATGACATTCCTGAGTGTGTCGTCACCCTGGTTCTCAAGTGTCAGAGTGAGGGTAAAGTCCTCTCCAGGTACAATTTCATCATCGCCAGCGAAGGCAGTGATGTAGATGTCCGGTCCGAATCCAACATAGTCAATGACTGCGCCCTGGGTGTAGTCAACAATAACTGTGACCACTTCAAGGGTTTCCTCAATAACTGCGGTTATCTCGAGCTGGAATGGATACCTATCTGGTGTCATGCTCGGGTCTGTATCGACGGTAAATGTTACATCGATTTCATCACCTACGCCTGCTACTGCTGCCCCCCATGCCGGTTCTGGCGATGCGGGGTTTGCTGCATTGGCCCATACCCATGGGTCTGACATACCAATAACTGGCATGTACCATGGTGTTCCGGTGAAGTTTGCCCTTACTATGATGTCGATGAAAGCGTATCCCTCATCGTTGACAAGAGTTACTGTAATGTCTTCAGCAACAAGGTTCAGCTTGTCACCTACGGTTCCTACAGTAATATCTCCAACGTGGCAAGCAATGACGCTGTCTGTAACCATGATACTTATGATTACTTCAAGGTCGTTTCCGCCATTCGTCTGGAAGAAACCAGTAGCTGTTCCTAGGGAACCATCATCGAAATAGTAACCACGGTACAGAATTGGGAGCCTGTGCTCGCCAATTGGTACATCAGAAACTACTATCACTTCAATCGTGAAGTCAATCGATGCACCCACAGCCAGGTCAAAAGTGTCAGAGAGAGTATCAAGAGCAGGGGTACCAAAATTGATGTCTTCCCAGAAGAATCGTGGGTTACGAAAGTAGTCCCATCCGCCTCCTGCGGTTGGGTCTAGTTCGAACTCAACAGCATATAATGGACAGTTACCATTGTTCAGAATGGTTATGTTTAACTGAATCATCCTGTCTGTGTATGTACTCTGTTCGATTGTTGGAATATCATATGGGGACACGTAGTCAACTTGCCTTGTGTCCATTTCAGTGACTGTCACATTTGTGGCCAGACACTGGAACTCGCTCCATGCCAGAGTTGGGTCACCCGGGTCCTGGTCCTTGAATGAGAAGTCAACATTCCAGCTAACTGGTGCTGCTGGTTCTGTAATCCTTAGACCTTCTTCAGTTGTGTACTCAAGAACTGCAGTACCCTCGTATACACCAGGTGCTGTACCTGCTGCAACGTTTGTCCTGTAATTGAATACCTGGGTGTTTCCACCGCCATTCAGAGTTCCTGGGAACCATGCTGTTCCGCCAGCTGCCAGTGTAATTCCTGAAGCTGCTGGTGGTGTGATGTTCAACCACATGTCACTTACTGATTCTCCAAGGTGATTTGGCAGAGTCAAGGTTGTTGCAACGAAGCTGTCTCCGGCCTCGAAGAATGTGTCTGCGTCACCTGGCTGAGTTTCCATCAAATCTGGAAGTGTTGCAACGTGCGCCTCGGTTGAGCCAGAGTTATCATAGAGTGTTGACAGATATATGTAGATTTCAAAGGAACCTGTTCTTAAAGCGGGTGCTGTATTGTCCCAGTATGAGTATGAGCACGTAATTTCTGTCTCATCACTGTAACCTATGAAATCTGTAACCAGTATATCAAAGGTCCACTGGGCAGTTATAGTTCCTACACCAGGGGCAGCGTTATAGTAGCCGGCAACTGGGAATGCATCTGGAGTTGTTGTATCACCAAAGTCATCAAAGTCCCACCATTCTGGATTCTCTGCACCAGTGATGTTTATGTACAAAAATTGACAGTTAACGTCCAAAACATTTATTTGCACATTCAAGTCGTTCTCTGATGCACCTACAGTCATCCAGTCTCTTACACCGTCACCCTCACCAGGTCTGTACTCGTTCCATGTGTTTTGACGGTCGAATACACGGTCTGTATAAGGTGATGGTTCTCCATCAACCTGAGTTGCATCATTGAACACAAGTTCAAGCCAGTCTTCCTTGATCTCTTGGTCGGCTAATACTGGCGCGCTAAATGCTACCAGTCCAGTCATTACCATCATTCCCACCAAAAGAAGGGCACTTCCCTTCCTCCAATTTTTCATAGTTCTTTCCTCCTATGTTTTTTTATGTTATATATTATTTCATTTGTGTCTGATTTGGTTGGTTAAATGCGAGTAAGTTGTGGTTATATATAAAGATTATGCTCTATTTTTGAACTTTTTTATAATCCCAATAAGGCTAAAAAAGGTATTGACTGGCTAATATATTTAACATAATAATAATAAAAACTAATAATAAATAATGAAAAGAAAGATAAGATAGATAAATATAATAATGAATATAGAAAAAGAAAATAAATCAAAAAATCACAGAAAAACGTTATAATTAAGGGGGTCTATGGGGCCTTATGAGCGGCTCCGAAAAAAAAGCCATAACTTTGATTGATGAAAAAGGACAAAAATACATCATTAAAATCGGAGATGGAATGAAACAGATTAGCGGACTTGGTGTTGTGAACACAGATAATCTAGCCCAGGCAGGAAGTTCAGTCACAATAGCAGGAAAGGATTATCTGGTGATGAAACCCTCATTGCCAGATATAATGGCCAGCATCAAGCGCGGGCCACAGTGGATTATGCCAAAAGATTCTGCCCAGATAGTTTTCAATTGTAGCATCGGCCCTGGAAAAAAAATACTGGAAATAGGAACCGGCACTGGCGCTTTGACAATAGTAATGGCCCATTATGTTGGCCCCTCAGGAAAAATAATATCCTATGAGATGGTTGAAAAACATTCTAATATAGCCAGGAAAAATATTGAACTGGCAGGCATGGATAATATTGTGGAAATGCGGCTGGCAGATGGTGCCACCTGCAATGATAAAGAGGAATATGATGCCGTGACAATGGACATGCCTGAGCCCTGGAGCATACTGGAGCAAATGACATTGGCCCTGAAACCAGGAGGATACATGTGTGCCTACCTGCCAACCATGAACCAAGTGGAAAAAATAATCAAGGCAATGCGTGAGGCTGGATATATCGAAACCCATGTGCTTGAGAATATTCAGCGAGAACTGGTTGTAGGCAAGGGCGGGACAAGGCCCAGTTTTGATATGCTGGGGCATACTGGGTATCTTTGTTTTGGGCGCAAAGTATAGGGGCTGTGTTTGGTTATCGTTAGTTAGGGTCTAGGGGCTGTGTTTTTATACAAAAGTGATAGGGTCTATGTATGGTTATCGTTAGTGAGGGTCTTTGCTTGGTTATTGCTAAAGAGGGTCTAGAAAAATGCTGGCCATAAATTTGCCAGCATATTTTTGTTTTCCAAACACCCTGGACCTAAACGTAATCCAAACATATTTCAAACACCCTAGTCCCTAGACCCTTCTTGATATTCCAGATAATCCTTATACGATAGAATAAGATTTTTAGCAGCTTCTGCCTCGCTGACCCGGCGCACTGATGCACTTTGGGGAGCATCATGAAGAACTTCCGCAGGCTCCTTGACCACATTTTCCAGTGCCTGTGCAAAACCATCCAGTGTTGCCTTTGACTCTGTCTCGGTGGGCTCGATCATCATTGATTCATCAACTATCAGCGGGAAATAGACTGTTGGCGGATGATAGCCGTGGTCAATTAGCCGTTTAGCCACATCCATTGTTCTGACTCCATTCTCAAGGGATGAACCGGAAGCAACAAATTCATGCTTTCTCAGGCCCGGGTACGGTACATCCATGAACTTTTCAACCAGCGCTCTAAGATAATTGGAATTTAGAACCGCCCTTTCGGATGCCCGGGTTAGCCCATCTGCGCCCTGGGATAGGATGTAAGTATAAGCTCGGAGTAAAACACCCCAATTTCCATGGAAGCCATGAACCTTGCCAATAGTATCTGGGATATCATGATTCAGGTAATAGCTATCACCGCATTTTGCAGCAACCGGAACAGGCAGGAACCTTTCCAATTCTTTTGTTACGCCCACAGGGCCAGAACCTGGACCGCCACCACCGTGAGGCGTTGCGAATGTCTTGTGCAAGTTCAGATGCACAATGTCGAAACCCAGCTTTCCAGGCGAAGTTTTTCCCATGATGGCGTTCATGTTTGCGCCGTCATAGTACATTAGGCCGCCAGCTTCGTGAACTATATCTGCGATATCGTCGGCATCTGGCTCGAATATTCCCAGAGTGTTAGGATTTGTAAGCATGAAAGCTGCTGTTTTATCAGAGACCGCAGAGGCCAATGCGTCCAGGTCCACTTTACCTTCTTTGGAAGGGATGGTGAGAATATCATATCCAGCCATTGCGGCGCTTGCAGGATTTGTGCCATGGGACGTATCTGGCAAAATTACTTCGTTTCTATCCTGCCCATTTTTCTCATGATAAGCCCTGGTTATGAGCATGCCTGTGAACTCTCCATGTGCTCCGGCAGCTGGCTGAAGGCTTACTGCGCCCATGCCAGTGATTATTGCAAGCATTTTCTGAAGCTCATACATTATCTGAAGCGTGCCCTGAATCTGGCAGACTGGCTGTCCCGGGTGAATTGTACTGGCCTTTGTCAATGCAGCAATTTCTTCGTTTATCTTGGGATTATATTTCATTGTGCATGAGCCAAGTGGGTAAAAGCCTGAATCCACACCGAAGTTCATCTGAGATAATGCCACAAAGTGTCGCACAAGGTCCCTCTCGCAGAGGCCTGGAACATTGGGCACTTCTTTTCTAACCAGATTGTCAGGAAGTAGCCCATTTGGAATCGGGATTTCCTGGGGATTATCGCAGGTTAGTTCGTAAATCAAGGGCTCATCATGTTTTGCCTGGCGATAGCTCATTGAATTACCTCCTTCAGCGCCTTAACAAAATTTTGAACATCCTCTGGGCTTGTTTTATCAGTCACAGCAATGAGTAGATCATTTTCCATATCTGGAATATCAAGCTCGATACCTGGATTAATACCCTTTTCATTCATCTTCTGAACAAGTTCCTCTGCATTGATAGGAAAACTGGCTACAAACTCATTGAAATGATGACCGATAAACTTTGGGGCATGGCAGCCAGGAATTTGTGCAATCTGGTTGGCCAGTTCCCGGGAAATTTGCATAACTTTAATTGCCAGTTCCCTGAGACCGGAACCGCCCATGTATGCCATATATGCGGCTGTTGCCACGGTGGTTAATGCCTCATTAGAGCAGATATTGGAAGTTGCCTTTTCCCGGCGAATATGCTGCTCTCTTGTCTGCAAGGTCATGCAAAATGCGCGATTGCCTTCGGTATCGGAAGTCAGGCCAATTACCCGGCCAGGCATTTTTCTGATATGCTTTTTCCTGCAAGCCATTACCCCAAGCAAGGGACCACCGAAGTTCACAGGATTACCGAAAACTTGGCCTTCCGAAATAACTATGTCTGCGCCATAATCCCCCGGCGGCCTCACAATGCCCAGGGAAACTGCATCTGCCCCTACCACCAGAATCTTTCCATCGAGTGCCTGACGAATTTTATCAACATTGGTCTCAAGAACACCATAATAATTCGGGGTCTCAACAAGGGCCCCGATCGTGTCATCATCAATTTTGGATTTTAGGTCTTCTAGATCTGTCATGCCTGTGTTCTTGTCAATTGCATATTTTTGAAACTTAATACCAGGGCCATTGCAGTAGTTCTCAAGTACCGAAATACTGGACCTTGGCAAATTGTCTGGAATTAGGAAGATTTTAGCCTTTCGCTGAAGCCTGGCTGCCATGAGAACAGCTTCTCCCAGGCCAGTGGTATAATCATAAAGCGAATTATTCACAACCTCCATGCCAGTTAATTCGCTCATCATGCTTTGATACTCGAAAAGTGCCTGTAAAAGACCTTGACTTATTTCTGGTTGATAGGGCGTGTAAGAGGTAATAAACTCAGACCTTCCAACAATGTTGTTTACTGCCGCAGGAACATAATAATCATAGGCCCCGCCGCCAAGGAAACTGGGCATTTCCTTTAATGAGATGTTTTTGTCGAGTATATTTTCTAGATTTCTTCGAACTTCTTGCTCTGTAATGCCATTTTTAAGCCCGGTTAATTCAGATCTTGCAGTCTCTGGAATATCCTGGAATAATTCATCCACTGAATTTATTTTCAGGTATGCCAGCATTTCCTCCGTGTCCCTGTCTTGTGCCATAATATCGGCCTCCGGCACACGTAATACCAGCCTTAAATTAATAGTTTCCCCAGCCTATATGTATTAATCTAAGGATGATAAAAATCTATCCGGTATTATTATATACGACAACTATTATTGCCTTATTATAATTTAAATTGAGGAAGTGAAATTATGAGCCAGTCTAACCCAACTAAGTTTGGAACTGAGTCATGGAAGAGAATGTCAGCTATACTTTTGGTAGCTGTTATGGTTATTATGGTTGGAGCGCCAATGGTGACTGCGGAATTAGAATCGGTCGATGCACAGATTGTGATGGTGCCAGTTACTAATGAAAACATGGAGACAGATGATGTCACATTAGCATCTACATCACCAGACCCGATTCCAAATGAAGCGGAACATCCATTATCCACAGCGATTACCACACTGACTGAAGACTTTGAGGGAGGTTTGGGCGCATGGACCACGGAAATCATAAACCCAAGCAGTGAGGGCCCGACAGAATGGGAAATAGGAGACCCACTGGGCACAGGACCAGGAACTGCATATGACGGTACAAACTGTGCTGGAACGAACATCGATAATCGTTATTATAGATATGATGCGGACATAACGCTGGTGAGCCCACACGTGGAACTGGGAGCCAGTCCCCAAATATTGAATTTTTACACTTGGTATGACACACACACATCTTCCTGGGGATGTGTCCCTGATGGAGGGTTCGTGGAGATTGACAACGGCGGTGGATGGACACAAATATATCCAAATGGAGGTTACCCAGAGTCCGGTTCAATTGGCGGGTACAGCACCGATGGTTACGCAGGTGACAGTTCTGGCTGGGAATTCTGCGAATTTGACCTATCCGCATATGCGGGCCAGGAAGTTCAGATCAGGTTCCACTTTGCTACTGATAGCTGCCAAGAGTACTGGGGCTGGTATGTGGACGATGTTTACATAGGCAGCACACCGCAGTACAGTCTTGAGCTGACGCCAAAATCACAAGCACATGGCGGAGCCCCAGGCACAACTGTGGATTATTTACTTACTCTAACAAGCACTGGACTCAACGCTGACATATACAGCCTTTCATCAACAAGTGTTTGGCCGGTGACATTCTTCGACATGGGAATGAACCCAATAACAGAGATTGGACCACTAGCTCCGCTTGGTGGAAACGATGACTTTATCGCACGGGTCTCTGTTGACGGGGCTGCGTTACCAGGAGATTTTGATATCGCGGACATAATAGCCACATCACAGGGAGACCCATTGGCATCGGACACAGCACAGGTGGAGACAAATATTGCATTAATTGGAGATTTGGAAGAAAATTTCGAGGATGGTTGGGGTCAATGGACCACTGAAATTCTCAACAAAAATAATCACGGTATAGTTCAATGGGAAATAAGTGACCCTGCTGGTTCTGGACCTGGTACTGCATATGAAGGTACAAACTGCGCTGGAACGAACATCAATGATTATTATTATTCATATCCAAATAATGCAGACATAACACTCAATAGCCCATACGTGGAACTGGGAACTGGCTCGCAAACATTGAATTTCTACACTTGGTACAACATGTATCAAGGATGCGATGACGTTGATGGAGGATTCGTGGAAATTGACGACGGTGGTGGATGGACGCAAATATATCCAAATGGCGGTTATCCAAATTCTGGTACAATGGGTGGATACAACACCGATGGATACTCAGGCACCAGCTCTGGCTGGAATTATTACGAATTTGACCTGTCCGCATATGCGAGCCAGGTAGTTCAGATCCGGTTCCACTTTACTGCTCAAAGTTGCCGAGAGTACTGGGGCTGGTATGTGGACGATGTTTACATAGGTGTCCTGCCAGCATACAGGGTGGAGCTGACACCAAAATCACAAGCATATGGTGGAGTCCCAGGTACGGCTGTGGATTATTTACTTACTGTAACAAACACTGGACTCAACGCTGATACATTCAAACTTTCATCAACAAGTGTTTGGCCAGTGGCATTCTTAGACCTTGGAATGAACCCAATTACGCAAATTGGACCACTAGCTCCGCTTGGTGGAAATGATGACTTCATCGCATGCGTTTCCATTCCTGGGGGCGCGTCACCCGGACATTTCGATATCGCGGACATAATAGCCACAGCACAGGCTGACCCATTGGTATCGAACACGGCAAAGGTGGAGACAAATGTCGCATTCACTGGAGACTGGACAGAAGACTTCGAGGACGGTTGGGGCGCATGGACGAGTGATATTATAGGTTTTGGCCCAACAAGATGGGAAATCGGTGACCCAGCTGGAACAGGACCTGAAACTGCTTACCAGGGCTCAAACTGTGCTGGTACGAACATAGATGGTGTTTATTATCGAAATGGTGTTGTTGAAGATATAGCATTGGTCAGTCCTTATGTCGAACTGGGTGCTGGACCGCAATTATTGAAATTCTACACATGGTACGACTTTTGGAGGGAGGGGTGCGCCCGTGATGGCGGATTTGTGGAAATTAGCAATGGAGGTCCTTGGACCCATATAGACCCGACTGTAGGTTACCCAGACTCTGGAGATATAGGTGGATATTGGGTTGATGGATACGCTGGCACAAGCGCTGGTTGGGAATTTTACGAATTTGATTTATCGGCATATGCTGGCCAGGTAGTTCAGATAAGATTCCACTTCGCTGAATCGGGAGGATGTGATAGGGATAGGTATGGAATGTATGTGGACGATGTGTACATGGGTGCACCTCCAGCATATGAATTAGATGTGATGCCAGAATCACAGATGGATTATGGCACTCCAGGAACAACTGTGGATTATACACTGACTGTGACTAATACAGGACCGAACGTGGATACCTACGACCTTTCGTCAACAAGCATCTGGCCAGTGTCAATCTTAGACATGGGAATGAACCCAATTACACAAATTGGACCACTAGCTCCGCTTGGTGGAAATGATAACTTCATCGCACGCGTTTCCATTCCGGGGGGCGCGCCACCCGGAGATTTCGATATCGCGGACATAATAGCCACATCACAGGCTGA
>JAUWNU010000076.1 GCA_030612505.1 Methanomassiliicoccales archaeon | reverse complement strand
TTTCATCGACACATGATATATATTAATATATATTAAGTTTTTGGTGATAAACCTCGTCCAGAGAAGACAAAACCCAAAAATATCAACCTAAATCACAGATGAAAACAATGATAAAAATTGACTAGCTAAACAAATACCTTTCTTCAAATCTTCAAAACGTTTAATGGACAAATCCAGATAATCTTTTTCTTTATCGATTCCAATAAATTTTCTTCCGTAAGAATATGCAGCCAGGCCAGTTGTGGAACTTCCGGTGAACGGGTCAAGTATCAAATCTCCCTCGTTTGTACTGGCCATAACAATTCTACGAAGTAAATTGAACGGTTTCTGGGTCGGATGTTTGCCGAACTTTTTCTCGCCTGGCTTCGGGGTATTGATGGACCACACCGAGCGCATCTGTTTATCTGGCTTCTTCATAGCATCCTCCGGCCAATGTCCCATTTTCATTTCCTTATAATTAAATGTGTGCTTGGCCTTTTTCTGCTTCCTGGCCCATAGCAATGTTTCATGGCTGGCAGTGAAAAATCTTGTACTGAGATTCGGAGCTGCATTGGGCTTGAACCAGGCAATATCATTCAGCAGATGATATTTGTGAGTCTGCAATGCATAGCCGCAGGCATAAATTGAATGGTATGTTCCACTAATCCAGATAGAGCCATTCTTGGATAATGTATCTTTACAGGCTCCAATCCAGGTTTTGTGAAACTCAAAATCATTCTCCACTCCCTCGCTCTTGTCCCAGTCCCCTTTGTTCACGGAAACCATGCGGCCAGCATGACAGGTGAAACCATCATTGGAAAGATTGTACGGCGGGTCTGCGAAAATCATGTCAACGGATTCTGGCGGAAGGGCGGAGAGGAATTCCAGGCAGTCGGTGTGGTAGAGGGTGAAGTTTTTTTCATGAAAATATGGCTGGATTGCGGAAGTGGGGGGCTGCACTTCCATAGGGAAATGGTGTTTTGGATATTATGATAGTTATAGGTTGGTTGTAAGTTGGTTACATCTTAGTTGTAACACATCTTGGACTGAATCCCTGTAGATGTACTTCCTCGTGTTGGCCGTTTGTGGAGGTGTTTCATGGGTTGTATGCTGGTGGCGACCACATCCCCGCCCTCACAGGCGGGGGATTCAAAGTTTGAAAGAAAAAGAATAACTTGTCACCAGGCCAGAATCAACCATTCTGGCCCACAACCCCGCCCTTACAGACGGGGCATGTATGGATGATGGGATGCCAAGCGTGAAGAGGGCGGAAGGTTCTTAAGAGTACAATTCATTTATGTTTTGAAGGTGGTGAAAGAGATGAAAACCAATAAAATTATAAAAAATTTGAAGGAGACCAATCTTTATGCTGAAGCCCCATGTGGCTGTGAATTCAAACTATCTCAAGCGATTTTGTTTGATGGAACAAAAAAATTTCCAAGCGATGCGGTAGAAATACAGAAACAACTAAAAGAGAAACTGAAAGAAAGGGAAGAACAGTTGAAGAAGAAGAGAAAATTAACCACTGAAAAGGCAGAAATTACTACCAAATCTGTTAATATCGGGAAGAATCTTGAAAAGGTATTGCCGACAATGAAGGATTTCAAATGGATTTTACCGGATTCTAGGTTTTTAGGTAACCCCATTGATTTAATTGTGTTTAATGGCCTTTCAATAGGCAAGATAGACTCAATTGATTTTATTGAAGTGAAAAGTGGTGCTGCCCGTTTGAACAAACCACAAAAGTCAATTAAAGAAGCTATTGAAAACGAAAAAGTGTCTTACAAGGTGATGAAATGAGTGAATTATTCAAAGAATTCCAAGAATTCAGGAAAATTCTCTGCATTTGCCCTTGTTGCGGAGAACTTCATCGCGTGTCTGATTTAAAACTAAAGGCGAAAGGACCCAGCGTTGACACTTGGTTAGACCAGCATGAGAAAAAGGTTCAACTATTTGAAAAGAAAGAGGAACGATTCCAAGACAAAGAAAGTGAGCTTCGAAAGAAGGCTGTTGAAAAGGGAAGAATAGATGCCGAAAAAACGACTCGAAAAGCAATTTCACCAGAACTCAGGGCTCTAAGGTTGGTTCCACAAGACGTTATACCTATTCTTCATCCGGTTGATTTCGTAGTATTCAAAGGAATGACAAAGCAAACAATCTCAAACATCATGTTTTTATCGTCGAAATGTAAAAGTCCAACATTGAACACTGCTAGACGACAAATCGAAAAAGCCATTAACAAAAAGAAATATAATTTTCAAGTCGCAAGAATAGATGAAAAAGGCAATATTGGATTTGAATAACGATTATATGGCTGGGGGTGGTTATAAATCAATCCCTATAACATAAACAGGAACCTGAATTGCACTCTTGAAATGAGGGAGATATTTAACAACCTTTTCATAACTCAAACTCCCATCCCAAGTTTGGTCATATTTCTTTTTCATCACTTTTTGAAAATTTCTTGTTGTTACTATGTAAACTCCAATGTCAATCTTATCCAATCCTGAATAAGAAGCAACCTGGAATTTTAACAAATCAATGCCAATGAATGAAGAATGGCCGAAAGCGACTTCGATTCCAATTCTATCTTTCAGAAAATCCATTTTAGCACTTGGGTCTTTTGGTTCATCAAAAACGGCAGGTTCAGGCTCCCAACCTTTCTTAACGAACATCTCTTTTAAAATTTCATTATAATGGGGTCTTGACAAACTGGATATATCAATCGATGGGTTGATTAATGTTTTTTCAATTTCATTTTTGATAGCCAGTCGGCTGTTTAAAACCTGATCTGCAAATCTATAGGAAAACGTTTGCAATCGTAGTTTCATTCTTTCCCCTCAATTATTAATTTATTTCCTTCAATTCTAATCTCAACATCTTGTCTGGCCTTGAATGGAAATGCAGAATCGTTGTGAACCTTTGCAGGCACATAAATTACTAGTTTTCCTTTCGATGGCTGGATGATTCGTCCTTTTCCTGATAATGCCATAGTTGTCACCTATTGTAGCTACAAAAAAGAGAACCGAAATAGAGTATTAAGATCTGTTTGAACCTTTTTTAGACCTACAAATTAGTTTCATATTATTTTAGATCTCTGGAACTCATTGCTTGCCTAACTGAAGAGCAATGGGGGATGATTGATGTCTGAAACATGGCCAAAACAAATACAACTTACAATTGATGAAACTCGTTATTGGGAGGGACTTGGTAGACAGCAAATGGATTTTCATCAAGTGATTGGTGAACTTATTGATAATAGTGTTTCTGCCTCTGATAAAACTTCAGATGAGGAATTGATGCCTTTTACTATTGAAATCATAATTCAACGAATCGGTAATAAAGTCCGAATAAAAGTTGCAGATGAAGGTTTAGGAATGAGTCAAAATGACTTAACTAATAATATTTTATCACCTGGAGGAAGAGGAGATTCTAAAGGTCCTCTTAATGAACATGGTTTCGGATTGAAGAACGCATTATGTATGTTAACATCAGGCAATAAATTACCGTTTAAGATTCAATCCAGAGATTCTACTGCAGTAGATGAAGGAAATTACTATATTGTGAACGGGCCGTTTTCATTTCAAATGGAAGTGGAATTAGATAATCCAGACAATTGGAATGTTAATCTAACTCGAGCAGTTAGCCCTAGGGGAACACGAATATATGCTGAAACCACATTTGAATTTTTAAACACTTTATATAAACGTGCAAGAACCCTTGATTCAATAATAGAACGATTGGGTGAACACCTTGGCGTCATGTATAGGGGATATCTCTCAATTCCGTTAAATAAAATCTGGCTAAGGTGGCAGGATTTAGGAAATGATATTGAAAACCCAAACAATGCTGCCCCATGGAGAGAAGAAAAAGTCATTAAAATTGAGATTCCTTATGATTTTAATGGATTTCAAGAAAGAGAAATTCCTATTGATATTGATGGTGTAACAAGTATTGTGAAATATCGTGAAGGACTCTTAGATCGTGGAGCAGTAGAAGATGCATCAAATGGATGGGTATACCCTTTAAAAATATATTATCGTGGTAATATTCATACACAAGGTATCGATATAATGGTAAGGGAACGTATAGTTAAAACAGGTCAACTTACTGAGATATGGACGGATAGAGAAAGACACAATACTCAGAATTATTTTATTGGAGAGATAGAACTTGATGAGCAATTTAGAACTGTAAATAATAAAACAGCTATCGACCCACATAACTTGTATTGGAAAGAATTGATGAATCAATTCAATCAACAGTCATCAGGATATAATCCGACCAGGCGAACGGGGAGACAACCAGAAAAAGATATTAAAGACAAACTCAAAGTGATATTAAATGCGGCTCCAGATAGTGAGGCTCATTTGGAATATCCCATATGGTCTGGAAGTGGGTTATCTATAGATATTTATCATAAATTTTTAAATGGAACACTGGATATTTATGAAGTAAAAACAGATACTGCTGAACCTATTGATGTTTATCAAGTATTAATGTACTGGGATGGCATTGTTAAAGATGAAAATAAGAGTCCCCGTTTGGGAAGGTTAGTTGCCAAAAATGCTCCAGAAAGTGTAATAAATATGATTGATGATTTGAATAGCAGGCAAGACAGTTTGGGCAACAACTATAAAATCGAATTTAAAACCATAGAATCATTTGGAATTACTTAACTACTTTTTTTCCAACACCGGCCAACCCAATCATGCCCCGTCTGTGTGAGCATTGCCTGCAATGCGAGCGAGACTGATAACCGAAGGTTCAGTCGAAGAGGGCGGGGTATATGTGCCAGATTTATGGAAGCTGGCAGTGACAAAAGGCCATTCGGATGCCCCGTCTGTGAACACGATATTTCGTGTGAAGTAGGCTGAAAGCCGAAGGATTTCAGCTGTGAAGGGCGGGGAGGTTCTAGCATATCATCGGTGCCATCAACACGATTATGCGCCCCAACACCCGGCCATATCTAATACTCCCACACAAATCCATCTATTAGGCCGCGAATGTATTTCTATCTGTAAAACACCTATCTGGCATATCGGTTTCACTGCCTGCCAGACCCTTCCGCAACAGTAACTTTGAAAACCCTTGTCGGTTCAATCACAGTCATGATGATTACATCCGCTTTGCCCCTTAGTTTTTCAGCGACATTCTTTGGTTGCAATCCATACTTTTGCATCCATTTCTCCAAAAAGTCATTACCGTTTTCATCTAGGGCAATCCTGATTTCTGGACACTTGTTCCAGAACCCCTCAGTGATTTTTGCCTTGCATGAAATATCATCTAAATACAATGTAGGGGAAATTCCTTTCACAAAATACCTATCTCTATTTGCACCTACTCGTATTCCTTTGGAGTTATTAGGGCCTGGCCATATAGTGCATTCAAACGTATCTCCAGTTTTTCCTTTTGTATCCTCTTGAATAATGATTTTTGTGGTCGTAAGTGATTTGCACTTCGGGCAAAAAGGCCCTTCTACATCTACATCACATTTTTTACAATATTTCATGAGTTTAGCCAACCTTAATCACCACCTTCAATTCTTCTAGCTTTCCTTTTTCATCAATAAAATAGAAATCAACATCTTTCTTTAGGTTACCATAATCATGCAGCCACAATTCCGGGACTCTTCTATCGTTTCCGAACACGAGGAATTTCCTTTTTGCTTTGGTATTTTCTAACAGCCAGACATGCTCACTGATGACCGAAAGTTTTGCCGGGGGCCGGGATTTTCCTCGCACCATAGTATAGAATTTCGCGTCGCCGACTATTGAGCCGTCAGAAGAAACAAAGTCGAATAATTTTTTTACCCCTTTTATTTCTCCTGGTTTGAGTTCCACACCATAATGTCTGGACATGATTTCCTTGCTTGTGTTTTCGAATTCATAAGCCCGGCTTCGCGGGCCTTGCCTGGTTGAAGCGAATTGCGGGTGAACGTGTATTTCTGCTCCTTCTGATTGTGCAAACAGGACGGTTCCGTTCAAGAAATCCACAGAGGCTACTGACCACCCTACGCGAATCCACCCATCATACGCTTGAACATGCCTTGGATCTTCTGCCCACCAAGCCCTGTAGGTTCGTGCAGAGGCAGGTAAATGGAAGCCAAGTATCCCCTCTATCTGGTCAAAACTGAGTTCAACTCTATTATTCTTCGGGTCTAAATATTTCCCAAGTGCTTCGTATTTTCCGATTGTACCACATCTCCATTTATGCCTATACGCGCACTAGTACTTAAATTGTTCCTTTCTTACTGAATACTATATTCTTACACACTATACGTAGCAACATGTGAACTTAACCCCAACACCGGCCTAGCCAATCATGCCCCGTCTGTAAGGGCGGGGTTGTACCTCCCGATTGTCAGAATCGGGAGAGGTGACAGGTTGTTCTTTTTCTTTCAAACTTTGGATGCCCCGCCTGTGAGGGCGGGGAGGTGGTCGCCACCGGCAGTCAACACGACTACACACCCCCACATTGCCCAAATCTGGCGTGGAGGCCACTCACCCCTCCATAAAAACTTATTACCTCAAACCCTTCCACCATCCAATGCCTAATCTCCCAAAATACCAATCAAAATTCAAATCCCTCAACGTGGACAAGAACCAGTCCAGATACTCCGCTGGCAAGGCTCCCCACAAACCAGTTCTTCTCCTATCGCTCATCGCCCTCAACAAAAACAATCGAATGGATCTCAGTAACATCCAGATTAATGTTGACCTTCGAGAAACCTGGGGCGAGTGCTGGGAACTGCTGGATTATGACAGGGCTGGTCCTATCCACCTTCCGCTCTATCATATGCAGTCTGACGGATTCTGGAACCTTGACATCAAGCCAGAGCACAAGCATAGCCATCCCAAGTCCGTGAAGAAGCTGAATGAGATGGTTACCAGAATTTCTCTTGATGAGGAACTTATAGACCTTTTCAACCAGCCAGATTCCAGAAATACACTGGTGAATGCCCTTCTGAATGGTGGCTATTTCTCGGAGGATGAGGCTCAGCGTTTATCAGAAAAAATCGAATCCATTGACCAGTCCTTTGAGTACGAGGAAAAAATTGTGTCGATGGTCAAGGATGAGTTCCAAATGCAAGATGCCCTGGCCTTCCCCATGCCTGATGAGATTGCCAGGAGTTCATCATTTCGCCGCGTGATTCTTATTAATTATGATGAAAAATGTGCTGTTTGTGGCATGAAAATTGTAGCTTCCAGCGGTGTGTCAATTATTGATGCTGCTCATATTCTGCCTTTCTCCAAGTTCAGAATTGATGACCCAAGAAATGGACTAGCCCTCTGCAAATCCCATCATTGGCTGTTTGACCACGGATTGATATCGGTAGATACTCACAACAGAACCATTGTTTCCGGTTCCCTTGATATCGAAATGCCAAAGGACATTATTTCCCAGTACCACAAAGAAGCTTTGATATTGCCGGAAAAGGCTTCTATGTTCCCTTCTCTGACTGCTCTAGAGTGGCATCGAGAGAATATTTTTTACAAGTGAGGTTCACAATGCTCCCCGAAATCCAATCATTCATCAACTCCGCCTACAAGGACCAGGCATTTTTCGTGCCCACCGAAATATTCAGCGAGGGGTTCTTTCTCAAGGTTCTTTTTCAGTTCGGAATCGACCACCCAGATATTGCTTATAAAGATGAAAATGTTGGGATGATTCTGAATAATTCTCAGGGAATCAGGTTCTTCTGCGAAGGGCTGTTGTACTCTCACTGAACTTTACACTGAAGTTTTCTCTGAACTTTACTGCATATCTACTACTCGTCTTCTTCCTTCACTGTGACGTACTTTTGAAATTTACTTGTTGGTTTGTCTGGGATTGTTCTTTTAAGAAGCCCTTCGTTCAAGAGGGGATTGAGTATCTTTTCCAGGAAGTTAACTCTGTCCTTTAGGCTCAAAAAAGCCATTATTTCTTTTAGACTCCTGGGTGTTTCACAATAATTTAGGGCTAGAGCGATTCGATCCATCCTCTCTACTTGTGGGGTATCTTGTAGGGTATCTTGTAGGGTATCTTGTAGGGTGACCTGTTCGGTTGTAGCCTGGAGTGGATATTCAAGTATCAATGTGAAGGTGTCTGACTTCTTGTCATTGGAATATTCTGGAACAGGAAATCCCTCTCTTTCCAGCATTTCGGCTGTAGTCTTCAACCCAGTTCCTTTTGTCTCTGCCCAGCCGATGTCATAGAAAACAGAGGCAATAAGCGGATTGCGCAATTCAGACCCAGGAGAATCAAACATAGCTGGATCCTTAAGGGAATAGCCTGGATTGTAGAATTCCACTCTATCATTGTAGATTCTTATTTGTGAAGGGCTTGAGTGGAAAAAATTCTGGTGCATCAAGAGATTGGTAAGTGCCTCCCTTACAGCTTTACGTTGGGGATGTTCCTCTGTGCGGGCGAGTCCCTCGCCCAGCTTGAACGGCACGAGAAAAAAACGATCAAGCAAGTCAAGTGCTGTGGACCATTGAATCATGAGGTTTCCGAACAGATCCTTAGAGAGAAATGGGTCTTTCTCTTTCCCCCACTCTGTTCCTTTTATCCGTATCACGTCCAGGCGCAAGGCGGGAAAATGTCTTCTCACGATTTCTTCCTTTCCAAAAAGAAGAAGACCTGCAACAGTTAGATATGTACCCTCTGGAGTGATAAGGCTATATGATCTCAACAGGCCCTCATCATCCAAGGCCAGTTCTGGCGCATCGGGCTTAATGAGTTTACGTAGATTCCTGAAGGATGAGATAATTCTTTTATCAATATCTTCGATAGATGTGCCAGTAAGCATCTGGGCATCGGGTGCTCCCATTCTTTCATGATAATACCGCTCCACATCTGAATCGGTCAATCTGATATCTGTAGCACCAACCCGCTTATGTCCGCCATTAATGGGTCCTGCGTCCTTTACATATATTGGCTTTTGATATTTGAGTGCCTCTTTTACCTCGATTAAAATCACTGGAACTCCTTGATCTTCTAAGATATCTGCATTTACCAATGGGCAAAAATTAAACTTCGGGCCAACAGCAGATGTGAAATCATCTAACATTTGAGAAGGATTTTTGACCCCCACAGGCTTGTAGGAATCATCTGATTCCTCGTAGCCCAGGAGAATTACTCCTCCTCCTTCATTTGAAAAAGCAGATACGGTTTCCCAAACATCACGAGATAATCTTGAAATGGACGCTTTGTATTCTACTTTTGAACTCTCTCTCCCTCCCCATTTTTCTATAGAATCATCTAACATTTCTTGCATAATTGATTTTTTATTGTTAGATTTCTCCGTCATTGCTTTCTCCTCTTCCTGTATATTGACCTATCATAATTATTCTTTCCTTCCACCCACTCCACCACCGCCTCCATCGGCACATCTGGAATATTGACAATCGCACAGAAGTATTCTGGCCGTTTGTGGGCAGTGTTTCCCCAATCAATATGCCGGTGGCGACCACCTCCCCGCCCTTACCATGTCTGAAAACAAGTTTTCAGCCTGCTCATAACGACAAGTCGTTATTCGAGACGGGGCATGGTTGGCTAATCCGGTCTGGAGGTCTCACCCCTCCATAAAAACTTATTACATCAAACCCTTCTCTACCTCCAATGCAAAACCTCCCCAAGTACGAATCCAAATTCAAATCCCTCAACGTGGACAAAAACAAATCCAGATATTCCGCTGGCAAGGCCCCCCACAAACCGGTTCTTTTACTGTCTCTCATAGCCCTTAACAAGAACAATCATATGGATTTGAACAATATTCAGATTAATGTGGATTTGAGAGAGATTTGGGGCGAGTTCTGGGAACTGCTGGATTATAACAGGGTTGGCCCAATTCATCTTCCGCTGTACCATATGCAGTCTGATGGGTTCTGGAACCTTGACATAAAGCCTGAACATCAACAGAGCTACCCCAAGTCTGTGAAGAAACTGAATGAGATGGTTACCAGAATTTCCCTCGATGAAGAACTTATCGACCTTTTTAATGAGCCAGATTCCAGAAATACATTGGTGAATGCCCTTCTGAATGGGGGCTATTTCTCGGAGGATGAGGCAGAACGCCTTTCAAAGAAAATTGAATCCATAGACCAGTCCTTTGAGTACGAGGAAAAGATTGTGTCGATGGTAAAGGATGAGTTCCAGATGCATGATGCTCTGGCCTTTCCCATGCCTGATGAGATTGCCAGGAGTTCATCATTTCGCCGTGTGATTCTTGTTAATTACAATGAGAAATGTGCTGTTTGTGGCATGAAGATTGTAGCTTCCAGCGGTGTGTCAATTATTGATGCCGCTCATATTCTGCCTTTCTCCAAGTTCAGAATAGATGACCCCAGAAATGGCCTGGCACTGTGCAAATCCCATCATTGGCTGTTTGACCATGGATTGATATCTGTCGATACTCACAACAGAACTATTGTTTCCGGTTCCCTTGATATCGAAATGCCAAAGGACATTATTTCCCAGTACCACAAAGAAGCTTTGATATTGCCGGAAAAGGCTTCCATGTTTCCTTCTCTGACTGCCCTGGAGTGGCATCGGGAGAATATTTTCTATAAGTGAGGCCAGGCAACATTCCCAGATTGTTTCACATATTATATCAAGAAATACGAATTCCCCTTCTTCACCGCAATTCCAGCTTTCACAAACAACATCCCAATTGAATGAACATGGCATCCATGATCTTGTGCCTGCAATGGAAATTCATTCCTGAAAAAAGTTCCATTATAGCCATCTTTTGTCTTCATTGCCATAAAGCATGATTCAAGCATAGAATATGGCACTCTGATGTAATTCACATCGCCTATTTGGATAATAAATCCTTTTTCTTCCTCATATCCATATCTTTTACTGGTTATGGATTTGTCTCGGCCAGTTACCTCCCTATATGTGCTCCTGGTTGTGTTAATGTCCGCTCCTATTTTTATGCCCTCTATTTCTATTTTTGCTTCTTTCCAGTTCATATACTCATCTCCTTGTGCCAACCTTAATCACCACCTTCAATTCTTCTAGCTTTCCTTTTTCATCAATAAAATAGAAATCAACATCTTTCTTTAGGTTACCATAATCGTGCAGCCACAATTCCGGGACTCTTCTATCGTTTCCGAACACGAGGAATTTCCTTTTTGCTTTGGTATTTTCTAACAGCCAGACATGCTCACTGATGACCGAAAGTTTTGCCGGGGGCCGGGATTTTCCTCTGACCATCGTTCACCCCTCCAAGAGTATCAAAACCTCCTTTGTCTTCATG
>JAUWNU010000041.1 GCA_030612505.1 Methanomassiliicoccales archaeon | reverse complement strand
TTTCATCGACACATGATATATATTAATATATATTAAGTTTTTGGTGATAAACCTCGTCCAGAGAAGACAAAACCCAAAAATATCAACCTAAATCACAGATGAAAACAATGATAAAAATTGACTAGCTAAACAAATACCTTTTGCTTTATTTCTCAAGTGGCCTGCGTGTTCATATGCCCATTCCATAGGTGTTTTTTTTGGTGGCATTATTACTCCATCAAAGCGTACAATTACACTTTATCTTCTTCCAATCCATATCAATCTCTCTCCACATTCCCACGGTTTCCTTGCACATGGCAATATCACAATCTGAATCGTATTCTCGAATTTTATCAATAAGCATGGTGTACATTTTCTGTCTTATCTCATCAGGTGCTTTCAAACCCCAGTTAGAACGGTCTTTTAGATAACTGGTCCAACTCTTGTCAGGACAGAAATTGATTGTACTCTGAAGCCCTCTCAATGAACCAAAAGTGATTCGCTCTGGCTCAAGATTTTGATAGACCATATCAACTAAATCAGAATAACCTTTTTCCCAGGTTCGCATCGGAACCATTGGGTCAATTCTAAAACGCACTTTGTAACCTGCATCATAAAGCTTTTTTGCTGCTTTAATTCTCAAATCAGGTGAAGGTGCTTTCTTTTCCCATTTTTTAGCTATCGGAAGTGCATTAATGCTGAAACTGGCTATGATGCTTTTCTGGGATTCTGATTTTAATATTCCACTAACATTTGATGATTTTGAGACCAGGAGAAGTTTATGCTTGTTCTGCCCTTTGAATAATGGAATAATGTCCTTGGAAAGACTGAAGCTTTTTCCCTCATAAACTAGAGAATCAGATAGTTCGCCAGAATTCAGAACGGATGGAGTGTTTTCGGCTCTCAAATATTCTTCAATATGAGCAAGGATTTTCTCTTTGTCCTTCAGATATGGATTTTTACCCATTGGTCTGAAACGCAGAGTTCCGTTAAGATAACACCAGGAACAATCAAAATTACAGCCATTGGCCCATTTCAGTTCCATGAAATGTGGACAAACAACATCTGTATCTGCCTTTGGAGTTGGTGTTTTGTCAAATAAAGTTATTATGGAACCATCAGCAACATTTGTTATCATTCGCTTTTGAGTACCAATTATTGTATCAATTCGGGAAAATTTACTGCTGAGTGAACCGCCAGTTTTAATTCGCACGCTGGTAATGTCTGGCTCAAGATCAAATGTCTTGTTTGCATCTGCGATGCTGCAAGATGCTGGTGACATGTTAACGCCTGTTCCTCCTCCGAAGCTGTCCATCTTCAATTGCATCAGTCCTATTTAGTATATTTGATGTATATAAATGTGAAATCTGGGTTGGTGAAAGTATTACTCCCCAAGGGCACCCCCTCCTCCCCCCAAAAGGTTTTTGCACTATTTTCCAGCATGCTGGAAAGTACTATCTCCACAAAGCCCACATAACCTTATATGCGATTGGAACAATTCTGTGCCATATGGAACAAAATATAGATTTCGAGATTATCTATGTCCTGCTTGGCAGCGACCTTCATGTGAGAGGCATTGCCAGCAAGATGGAGACAAATCACATGACCATATCTCGAAAGCTGAACGAGCTGATGGAAGAAAATGTGCTGGACTGCCGAAGAGAGGGTAGAAACAAGATATACTTTCTCAAGAAGAGCACAGAAGCCAGAAACAGTATCATCATGACAGAGGCATATAAGTTGAGCAAAACACTGGCTATGCATCCAGAATTACGGAGCATCATCATGCGGATACAGAAAGAAAGCTCAATCAAACTGGCTGTGCTGTTCGGCAGTTATGCAAAAGGCACGGCAGATAGGGGAAGTGACATTGATCTGTTCATGGAAACTGGCGATAGAAATTTAAAAAAATCCATAGAAAAATTGAACTCAAAGTTAAGCGTGAAAATAGGTATATTGAAGCACGATAATCTGCTGGCCAAGGAGATAGAAAAACATCATGTAATAATAAAAGGGGTTGAGTTATATTATGAAAAAATCGAATTTTTTGATTAGGTTACACGGAGAGAAGAAACTTAAACTCGTAGAGCCAAGCAATGAAGTGAAGGACGCTTACCTGAAAAAATCAGAAAGTCATCTAGAATCAACAAAGTTGTTACAGGAGCACGAAAAGCTGGAGGAGGCAATCTCCACAGCGTATTACAGCATGTACCACATGACCCTGGCCCTGTTCTTCAAGATAGGAATCAAATGTGAAAATCATTCCGCCGCTATAATCCTGCTTGACACACTGTTCGGCATAGACAACAGGCCTATCTCAGAGGCAAAGAAGGAACGTATCGACAAGCAGTATTATGTAGATTTTTCCATAGCGAGAGAAGATGTGGATGAGCTCATAGCCAAAGCCGAGAACTTCAACGCTGAAGTTCTGGACTTCATAGAAAGGTTGAATAGTGAGATAATTGAAAAATACAGAAAAACATTGAAAATAATGCTGGATGGCTAATACTCCCCATTCTCCTTAATGTACCGCCTGAAAAACCACTGGAGGAATATGGTATCATCTTTTTGTAAAACATACCCCTACAAATTAATAAAACTTTCTATCTATTGATGAAATGTAGGGGTACGCCACGATTGAAGCAATAAAGCAGTAGTTTGTAATCGCCTGATAGTTTTCTTCAATTCGCCCAATCAAAGAACCTATCCAGCAAGTTCCCGAAGGACACAAGGCACCCCACTCCGATAAGAACTGCTGAAAAGAATCCACTAAGGCAGAAGAGGCGCGAAGATTGAAAGATGATGGCCAGCAATCCGAAGAAACTGCCTACCGCAATCAGCAGCAGGCCGTTCCTGAACCTGTCTGCATCCATGGTGGATTCATAAGTGCTTTTATTGACAGTTTTATTGAGCCGGTCCAGGTCGAAATTATCTTTTGTAAATTTCTTTTTTCCGATTATTACTGCTGGAGTTTCTTCTATTCCTTTGAAATAGGCGCGTATTGAGTGCCCCAGGTTTTTGGTGTCATATACTTTCAGTTTTATATGTTTCTGGGAGGCAAGTTCCTCGAGCTGGCTAATGAATTTATTCTCCTTTTCTGTGAGCCCGAAGATCCCTTTTTTAACAATATACAAATCATCATGTCTGGGATGCCATCTGGCAACTGTTGATTTCCCGGTATTAGACGAATAGTAGGGGTTCTTACTGTCCAGTACTGCCTTTTGAGAATCCAGATATAATTCTATTCTTTGCTTTTTGGTCATGGTACCACTTGAGTTGTATCAATGGGCGCTAAACAGTAAAAATCTTTCGTATCCCAATGTTCACAAAAACCACCATGAAAATAAAATATCAGAACGCATCGAAATCGGTTGAGGGAGATGCGTTCTGACTGTAGGAAGATATGGTAAATTTCTTTAGACATGATCATTAATGGCCTGTAGCCACTCTCGCAGACTCTCCATTTCTGCCTCGCCCCTGAGCCATTTTCGGAGTATTTCCAGATCCTTATAACTCACCAATCATGTCACATGCAATGTCAATGTTCTATTACTTGGCCAGCGCCCAGGCAACCAGTTCCAGCCTCTCTGCAACTTTCTTGCCCTTCTTTGTAAGGAAATAATACTTACATAGGGGGAATCCCATGGTCTTCTCCTGAAATATCAGGCCCTCTTTCTGAAGCTTTTCCAATGCAGAGTAAGTTGTACGCTGGTTCAATTGCTCGTTTTTCAGCAACGTGGTTATTGTGGTTTTCTCGTTCTGATGAATGTGAACAAGTATCTTCATTGTTCCTACTGGTTTTTCCAAAACTCCTATATTATCAGCAATTTGATTCATGCTTGAATTTAGGGCTTGAGTGATATATATATCCATTTTGAGCATGCTCATTTTTGATGTATTGAATTTTTATATATTCTATTACTATTCAGATGCGTGGCACAGAAAGACGGAAAATTGGCAACAGCAACAGAACGCATCATTCTTCATCTTATTGAATATAAATCATATGCTGATGAGATGGACGGACCAATAGAACTAACCCAGATAGGAGTTGCCGAGGCCATTGGAGTTGCAAGGGGAAATGTCACCAAAGCCATACTTCCACTCATGGAAGATGGCTTTGTGGAATCCCACAAAGTGCATATACCTGGTATTCGATTGAAAAGAAATATTTATTACCTTACAGGCCCAGGTCTAGAGGAGGCCAAACTCGTCAAAAAGAAAATGGAAAAGGCCTATGTGGAAATAATAGACAAGGATGGAAACAACACTAATACTACAGTAGGGGAAGCAATGGAGTCAATACCCTATGATATTAGATTCATTGATATTCTCAGGGAAGTCAATAAATCAAAAATATTTGATTGCAAGGCATACTTGAAAAAACAGAATCAGACTGGCATATATTCTCCTGATTTCCTGAAAGAAAAAGCAAGATTAGTACATTTCTATGGCCGCCAGAAAGAGATAGCGCTGACATCTGAATGGATGAATTCCCAAACAAGCCACACGCTGATTCTCAAAGGAATGCCAGGCATAGGAAAGACCAGCCTGATAGCCCAGATAATTGATAAGAATAAAAGTAAAATGAAAATTCACTTTTTCAGCATTCAATCATGGTGTTCTGTCAGGGCATTATTGACCTCGCTGGCTAATTACTATGAGGAATTGGGAAAAGCAGAATTGAAAGGCTACCTGGAGGAAAATAAATTCATTGATCTTTCGGAAATTGAATATCTGCTCACGGAATCTATATCAGAGAATCGCACTGGCCTAATTGTGTTTGATGATTATCATAATTCCAATAATGAGGTTCAGAACCTGTTCAGGATGCTGGGCCAAACTATTAGCAAATCCAAAAGAATGAAGCTGATTGTTTCTGGAAGGTCCATAAAACCATTCTATGAGAGAAAAGATATTACTGACAAGAAGGCGCTTGAAATCACCTTGGATGGGCTGGATAAAGATAGTACTATTACTCTTGCCCTGGAAATGGGGGCATCAAACGATCAGCTAGAAACTATTTATTCCCAGACCCAGGGACATCCTCTTTTTGTTGAATTGCTGGGAAGTGCAGGCGCCCTGGAAGTTAATATGGATATGGAGAGATTCATCAATGAGGAACTTATCAAAAATCTTACAGAAACTGGTTTGGAACTGCTGAAATACATATCTGTCCACAGATATCCGGTCAACAGAAAAGGCATTCATGGACACCAACTTGCTCTTACTAACCTTGTTGAAAATTCAATTATCAGGCAGTCGAATGAAGGTTTCATTGAAATTTCCGGCATCATACAAACAACAATATACGATGGGCTAGCTAGAGAAGATATAGTAAAGCTTCATTCCAAGGCAGCCGAATACTATCTGGAATCATTCACCATGGACAGCCTAATGGAGGTTCTTTATCACTTATTGAAGGCCGAACGTTATGATGATGCATGTGATATTATACTTGATAAGCAAGAAAAATTGCTGAAAAGCGACAGGCTTGAAGAATTGGCCAGAATTCTAACATTACTTCTGGGCAAGTTCTTTGATATAGAGAAACAGGAAAAGGCCAAATTATTGTATATGCAAGGCAAAGCACTGGCATTCATAGGTGAGTGGGACGATGCAATAATGCATTATAATCGAGCCATGGTTCTTGCAGCAGACAATGAAATACTTGAGATGATGAGCAAATCTGGAATTGCAGAGATATCGTTGAGGAGAAATAATTATTCGGTTGCCAAATCGCTCTTTGAAGATGTTTTTGAATGGGCTGATAAGAACGATGAAATGGACATGAAGGCAGATAGCAGTTATTACCTTGGATCCGTTCATGAATTATCGGGAGATTATGATAAGGCCCTTGGCTATTTCAAGGTTTCTTTAAAAATATCATTCAAAACCTATAACAGAAACCAGATGGCGATGGCTTATTATGGTCAGGGAAGAATTTTTCATCGAGGGAAGGAATATGAAAAAGCATTGGACAACAAAAGGAAAGCTTTTGACATTGCCTTAAAAAGTGAAAATAAACAAATAGCAAGTAAGATACTGACAAGCATTGGAAACACATTTGATAGAATGGAAAGACTGGAAGAGGAGATAAACGCCCATGAGCAGGCAATAGCACTTGCTAGGGAAAGCGGAGCAATCAGAACGCTAGCTTATGCCTTATCAAATGCTAGTGCTGCTTATCTGGACAAAACTAAATTAGATTTATCACAAAAATGCCTAGATGAATCATCCATAATCTTTGAGAAACTCGGGGAGAACTACATGTCCGCAACCACCTATTTGAATAAAGCAATCATTGCACTTTATAAGGAAGATATGGAAAAGGCAATTTTCCTTTTCAATGAATGTGAAAGTATATTGAATGTGATAGAAAATAAAGAAAAACTTATGGAATCATATTACAGATTCGGACTTGCACTAAAAAAATCAAAATACCTAGATGAAGCAAACACCTTTTTTGATAAGGCTTTGACCATCTCTAAAAAATTAGGAGATAGTACAGCGTCTAGGCAAATAATTGAAGAGATTAACCAATTGAATAATTAATTAGGATCTTCTCTCTGGCCAATACCATTAGGATCTTCTCTTTGGCCGATTCCAAATGTGTCCATGCCCCACTTCAACGGGAAATCAGATTCACTGGCCCCACCTAATATCCCCTGGAACGGTGAATCGCCCATATCGTCACTTCCAGATATGTTCTGGCCTGGCCCTGAATAGTTGTCATCACCAAAATAATAGCTCCAGTAATTTCCTCCGAATTGATATTCACCATGCCATTTATTACGTGAGCCAGCGTCATATGCTTGATGTGAATTGTTCCCGAAATTATTGTTGAATATCTCATTGTCCTCTGAATACTGGTCGAAAAAGGCCCCATAATTGTTACTCAAGCAGAAACTGTTGTTCTTGGCAGTATTATTTTCAGAATTCTCGAAATGCAATGCATAATTATTGTAGAATGCAAGGTTATCCTCGACTATGTTTCTCACTGCTTCTTTTATGTGGACCCCTATGCCATTGTAATCAGCTGTGTTTCGAAATATCCAATTGCCCTCTGAACCTTCAACAGCTATCCCTGCATCACTATTGGAACTGGCATTGTTATATGATATCTCATTGTCATCGGAACAATCTGAGAGGAAAATGCCCTTTTCATTATCGCTTATATTGTTGTACTGGATGAGATTATCGCTGGAATCATAGAGAAAGATACCCAGTTCATCATTGAAACTCATTTCATTGTTCTTAATTATACCATTCTGGACATTGTTTAGCACTATTCCTGCATTTGGCTGATAAAGTTCATGGTAATCGAATATGAACGCATCATGCAAGTAACAGTCTTTGACTATGAAATAATCCGTGGTATTTCCAATATAGATACAGTATCCATATCCACTACCATTGATATCCAGGTCATCGATTATCCAGGGATTTTCAACAGTTCCGTTTCCAGAACTTGCTATATTGCTGAAATCACTATTTGAGTCAATTCTTACTGGCGTTTGGGAAGAATAAGCCTTCACCCCTACACCGCACACACTTAGCATAAACAATGCCATAATTATACACATAACTTGTCTCATTTTCATTTCACATTACCTCCCATTGTTTCTTTGGGTGAGACGATAGAAATTAGCATAGCATTTTGAACTATGTTGAGCAAGCTATAGATAACTATTAATAGAAAAATAAAACAGAAGACCAGCAAGATGTTGCTGGTCTTAGTATTTGGGGGGAGGGGGTAAGTCTGATACTGGCACCCAGTGCTGCCAGTACTTTGGGCGGCCGTAGGGTATGTTCTCAGTTCCTGACCTTGCCAGCATGAACAAAACGCTGGCGCTGAACCCTGCAACTGAGATAATTATCCAGGGTAGCCCGGTAAATCCAAACATAACCATGAACAGGATCCCGGCAAGAACAAATATGGAACCTACTGGAACATTAGGCTGATCCAGGCCAACACGGAAATAGATATTTCTCCAGGATATACCGATTAATATGAACATTATTCCAACAAATAAATGGCCTATCCAGAGCTCCGGGCCAATCACATAATAACTGTGTGAATGAGAATAATATGATGAATAGTTCTCTTTTCCTATAGCTATTAATGTGAATACCAGAAGTATAAGCGGGGAGACAATTGAGAATATTAATGCCACTAGACCCTGGTATGAGCCATAATGTTTGAACATTCCATAAAGGCCGCCTATGAGTATGAAGGCACCAGCCATGAAGATTATTGTGGATATGATGAACAGCAGATAAATTCCAAATGATTCAAACCGCATCCAGCCATTTTCCTGCATCATGTTGTATATGGGCAAAATTCCAAGGATAATTGCTGAAATGGCAATCATGAAGGAGCCAATACCGCCGGCCAGCATATGTGAAGAATTTTTCGCACAATTTGTATGCCTTGGATGTACATTATTTGTTTTTACTTCATTATCAGGCTTTACTGCCTCATTAACTGGTTTTTCTGCTCCACAGACAGGCTTCTTTGCCTCATAATTCCTATATCCGCAAATAGGGCAATCAAAAGTTTCTATTATTAAACCACAATTCCTGCAATACGACATCTGACATCACCAATGACTAGTATTTTGGGTTTTGGTTAATAAGCAGATTGGTACGGTCATTTGTATAGTATTTAAGCTGTGTGGTACAGGGGTTTGTAAACGACTATTAAGAATGCCGGCCAATTTGATATTCCAATTCATGAGTAAAACTTGGTTCTCTTGCTATATAAAGTGATTATTGACATGTAAATTATTCAACCCTTTGCGGGATTAAGATGTTTTCTTTTTCTGCGCTTTTTCTTTTCCAACCCCCATAACTGGGAAATTATCATGCCAGTCAGCATAAGTCCGGCTCCGACAAATCCCCTGAAGGAAAGCATCTCATTCAGGAACATCCAGCCACCGATTACTGCGAACACCGCCTCCATGCCCATGATTATGCTGGCATTGGCAGGGCGAACCTTCTTTTGCACAAATATCTGGATTGTGTATGCAATTCCTACCGAAGCCAGGCCGCCGTATAACAGGGGTATGGCTGCACCGGAAATGCCTTCCCAGGTTATGGTTTCAATGGTCAATGCAACTATCATGCTGATAATGGAGCATATGAGAAATTCCAGGAAAGCCAGTTTCAGAAAGTCCACTTTGGGAGACAGAAAACCAATTAATAAGACCTGGGCAGCCCAGAAAAATGCCCCAATCAGTACCAGCGTATCGCCCCAGGACATTGTGAAATCATCAGTTACGCTGAGGAAATACAGACCAATTACAGCAAGGGTTATGCCAAATACAGTTCCTTTTGTGATCTTCTGGCCCATTGCCAGGCCCATGACCGGCACAATGACCATGTATAGCCCAGTGATAAATCCAGCATTGCCTGCAGTGGTGGACATTAGGCCGACTTGCTGGAACGATGCGCCCATGAACACCAGAATTCCAGCCAGAATTCCGCCGGTTATGAGGAAGTTTTTTGACGGTGGTTTATTCTGGCTGGCTGGCCTTTTCTTTGACTGCCAGATAATAAAAGGAACAAGAGAAAAAGCACCCAGAGCGAACCTTATGCCATTGAATGCATAGGGGCCCATGTGTTCCATGCCCATTCTTTGGGCTACAAATGCGAAACCCCAGATTGCCGCAGTAAGCAGCAGTAGGGCGGTGTATGAGCTGGAATATTTTCTGGATGCCATCAGGTCTGGAACATCATGGAATTTAAAATGGTTTAGTCCACATAATTACAAAGCTCCAGGCAGCCGAGAATTATTGGTAATTCGAAGCCAGTTGAAATGCTTCATTCAACATAGTTGGTCATTTCAACGCAGCCCAGATATTTGCCTTGGAAATCGCGAACAGCCAGATACTCTATTCGTACCTTTGCCGGACCGCCGTCTGGGCCCTTGCAGTCGATTATCATTGCCTGATTGTCAATATTCCCGGATTTCATGCCTGCCAGAAGCTTATCCAGCTTGTCCATGCTTTTTTCAGAATGGCACTTGCGGACATCCTGGCCTAAGATATTATCTGGTCTGTGGAAGATTTCTGTTTTAATATTTGACCACATGATTATCTTATCATCTGCATCAGTCAGCGTAAGCTCTACTGGCAGGGAGTCAATGACTGGCTCTAGCATGTTTTCTGGTATTTTTCCTTTCATAATATCAAAATGAAATACATTAAATGAACTATAAAACTATTGCAGATTATTCAGTGCATTCTTTCCAGCGGAAACAGCTTATCAAATGATCATTCACCATGCCAGTTGCCTGCATATGTGCATAAATGATTGTTGGCCCCACGAATTTGAAGCCGCGGTTTTTCATGTCCTTTGAAATTGTCTCGGCAAGCTCGGTCTTGGCAGGTATCTGGCCCATGTCTTTCCATTTATTGACAATTGGCTTTCCATCTGTAAACTTCCAAAAATAATCACTGAAAGTTCCGAATTCTTTCTGGACTTTCAGAAATGCCTGGGCATTGGATACAGCAGAATTTATTTTCAATTTATTGCGGATTATTCCAGCATCCAGCATTAACTTGCCCACTTTTTTCTGATTGTACTTTGCAATCTTTCTGGCATCAAAATTGTCAAATGCTTTTCTGAAATTTTCTCGCTTCTTCAGAACCGTGAGCCAACTCAATCCGGCCTGAAACCCTTCCAGCACCAGAAATTCGAATAATAGGTCATCATCGTAAAGCGGCACGCCCCATTCGGCATCATGGTATTTTTCATAGAGTGGGTCACCATTTGCCCAGGCACATCTTTGATTTTTTGAAGGCATTATCTCACCATCCCAGATAGCGTTTATTCGAATATTAAGATTCCTTAGTGGAATACCAGAAGCTTCAGCAGCACAAATATACCGAACAGTATGACCAGCGTTAATCCTTCCTTCTTGTTTCGCCTGCCAATTTTCCTGCCGGACCAGATGAATAAAGATGCCACTGCTGTGGCCATTAGCCAGTATGGAAGGTCAAATGTTAATAGCGAGGCTTCGAAGGTATAGCCTGCAACCATTGCTCCAAGGCCGAAGGACAGCAAGGGATCTGTAATATTGGAGCCTATTAGTGCTCCCAGGGAAATGCCTGCCGCTTTCTTCCTTATGCCTGAGATAGCTACGCTAAGTTCTGGAAGAGCGGCGCCTGGCCCTATTATGAGAATGCCAATAAGTGACTGTGAAATCCTGAATTCGGCAGCTAAAGTTTCAGCACTGTCAACAACCAGCTTACCGCCAATAACCAGCAGAACCAGGCCGAAACAAGCTATGAGAAGCTGCTTTGGGGCATTGATATTATTTCGCGTCTTGTGCTTTATCTCATGCTTGATATTATTGGCCATATTGTAATCCCTGTTCACCATTATCAAATATGCAATATAGATTGAAACCAGAGCCAGTGCCTCAATAGGGTGTACAAAGCCGTCCAGTGCTGAAAGCCAGAGCGCTCCCAGGGCCACGAAAAGCATTGGAATTTCTCTCTTGAATGTGTGCTTGTTCGCATACATGGTTCCAATTAGTGCGGCGGTTCCCAGAATCAATGTTATTTGAGTTATCTGGCTGCCAATTATCAGGCCCACGGCCAATCCACTGACATCTGCTCCTGCGCTTATTCTGGAGCCAATGTAAAGATTGGTGGTTATCTCAGGAAGTGAGGTTCCCACTGCAACCAAAGTTAATCCAATGGCAGTATGTGAGAGTTTAAATTTCCTGGCCAATACCTTTGCAGCGTCCACCGTAATGTCGCTGCCTTTAAGGAGCAGAGCCAATCCAATGACAATAAACAATATTTCAAGAATCATTTCAGTACACAGTAATGGGCTGGTTCAATATAAATCTATGATGGGAATTCCCGGGGTTCCCAATGATCCTATAATAGACCAGCTTTAAATATCCATAAAATTATTATGCCATGAGGAGAGAAAATGGCATTTTGCAGAAATTGTGGAGCCCAGATAGCTGACGAGAACGCCATTTGTGAGAGTTGTAGTGGAGCAGGAGCATATTATCAGCCAGCGCCCTATGGTCCACCACCTGTACGATCTCCAGACGAGGAGGTCGGAAAGGCACTGGGTATTGTGGCCCTGATAATCATAATCGTAGTTGTGGTGACAGTGATACTGGCTGCTGTTCTGTATGTCATGGTCATTGGTATGAGTGGGCCGATGGATTTCATGTCAACACCAGTGGGTTCCTGGAACGGCATGGAGGCAACCTCTTCAACAACAGCAAAGTTGACCTTTGGTCATTTTAGCGAGGATGTGGTGCCAACAGATTTACAAATAATGGTTCGGGAAGGCGGCTCTGGCGCAGGTTATATTTTATGGACCGGTGATACCTCATCAACTACTGTTGATATGGACTGGGTCGGAGGGCCAGCAGGAGCATATGCAGAATATTCAGATTTTAATCCCACTGGCGGCGAAATAGATATAGCAGATTTTATAACACTTAGTGGCCTGGAACCTGATACTACCTATAGCATTGAAGTGTATCATTTACCGACAGATTCTGTAGTCTATATGGGCGGTGGAAGCACATTCACCACAGAACCATAGAATCTAACTTGCAATGGAAAAATGTATTAACAATCACCCAATCTGGCCATTATGAGCAAGCTGTATCTACTGGGTGGGGAAGACATACGAAAAAGAAGTTCCCAACATATTATGAAGAAAGCAATTACTGATGCCGGACCTAACCCAACCCTTCTCATTTTCCCATGGACCTCCGATAGAGTGGACAATGAGGGAGAATATCGCGCTATTATGACCGAATATTTCCTTGATCTTGGAGCGGAGACCATCCAGTTCGCAGAACCCTGGGACCCCTACGGAGCTTTAATAAAAAAGGCCCGTTCATCCCAGTTGATTTATCTTCCAGGCGGAAACCCTCAGCTGCTGATTGACAGAATGCTCATCTCCCGGGGCGATGAGATACTGGCAGACTTTGATGGCATTATCGTGGGAAACAGTGCCGGCGCATTGGTGCTGTGCAAGAAATATGCTGCTATTGTTGGCCAGGGTGAGGCCCATCTCACCAGATTTTTCAAGGGGTTCGGGGATCTGGACTTTGCTGTTGCTGTGCATTATAAGCCAGATGATAATGAAAAGAACCATTCCGCTGACAAGGAATTGCTGGCTCTTTCGGACAAGTCAGCAACGAAAATATATGCGATTCCTGAAGAATCAGCAATAATTTACAATAAAGGCAAGCTGGAATTTGACGGCCAGGTGTTTCAATTTTACCGCGGGAACAGAATGAAATGTTATTAGAATGAGATTGCTAAGACAAACGCATCCAATGTTATTTTGAATTCGGACTTAATGTTCATATACATGCCAGACATTCCGCTATTGTGAAATCTCCCATCATTGGTACACTTTCAGAGAAAGGTCTTCATGCCGACCTAAAGGACTTCCTGGTCCAGCCTGGCGACAAGATCGAGCTTCCTGTGGACGGCTATGTGGCAGATATATTTCGTGACGGTGAGATCATAGAAATACAAACGCAGAACTTTGGGGCAATGAGGAAGAAACTTACTCATCTCCTGGGGTATTATCCGGTGCACCTTGTCCACCCCATTGCAATTGAAAGGATTATTATCTGGCAGGACTCCGAAGGAAAGGAAATTAAGAGAAGAAAGTCACCTAAGAAGGGCAGGGCCATAGACATTTTCAAAGAGCTTGTTTATATCAGAGATATGGTGATGCACCCCAACCTTACTTTTGAGATTCTAATGACCAGAGAGGAGGTTATCCGCCGCCAGGACCCGAAAAGAAAAAAATGGAGAGGGTGGTATGTTTATGACCGCGGGCTAGTGGAGGTCGTGGACAGGATTGTGCTGGGTTCGTACAGGGACTTCAAGAATTTGCTGCCAGAAGAATTGGGCTTACCATTCACAAATAAGGACCTGGCTAAGCTGCTCGAATGCACCTATCATCAAGCTGTAACCATTACCTATACCATGAAACGAATGGGCATGATTCGAGAGGTTGGCAAGCGAGGGAATACTATTCTGTATGCATGAATAATAGGGGCTGGTTTAGTTATCGCTAACAAGGGTCTAAGTTTTTATACAAAAGTGATAGGGTCTTTGCTTAATTAACGCTAATAAAGGGTCTATGCTTGGTTATCGTTATTAGAGGGTCTTTATTTGGTTATTATTAGTTAGGGTACAGAAAGGCTGGCTTCTAAAACAGCCAGCCTCGTTCTATTTTCTAAACACCCTAGACCCTGAATCCCAGGCCCTGGTAATATAACAGTTCACCCCCACGCTTGTGGGGAATACACTGAATCTTTTATGCTCAAATATGCTCCTTACGGTTCACCCCCACGCTTGTGGGGAATACGCTTTCCTAGCTGCTGGCTTCAGCGTATTTACCGGTTCACCCCCACGCTTGTGGGGAATACACATATATAAACAGAAAGGCATTTGACAATTATAATATTTTTGACTGGCACATAAAAGGCGGTGTCAGAGTTTGGAAAACACATCCTTAACTAAAACTATGCCTTCCATCTCTATTAATTGTTTACTCTGGCGACCCCATGCTCTTACTGAAAATCCTTGTTCATTGTTTGCACTCCATATCTGAATAAAATCGCCTTTCGGATATTTTTTCGTACATTTTTCCCATAACTTATCCCTCACCATGGCTGAAACCTTACCCACAAAAACGCCTGTTTTTGGTTCAATCATCCATCGAGATAATTCACCTCTGAGGGACTTAGGAACTTTTTCAAGTATCATTACAAGAATAATTAATCCTCCTTTTTTGATATTTCCTTTCCATTCCAAAGGGGAGCGGGAAGAGCAGGATCTGAGTCATAAGCAGTTTCGTCCTTTAAACTTAAATCTAATACATAGTCTATATCTGGTATTATTTTTGCTAGTAAATTGGTTGATTTAAAATAATCACGCATGGTTTTTCTTATATCTGATTCAAGTTTTTTTGAATTATTAGAAACTATTTCAAAAGCAACAGGAATAGATATTTCTGTCTTGTATAAGTCAGCAATATCATAAACAAAAGACAATTGTTTTCCTGAATGAATAAATCCAAGAGCAGTACTGTAACCAGCAGTGATTATTGCAGAATGACATATGCCATATAAACAAGAATTAGCACATGATAGTGCTTTGTTTATTGGGTCAGAAGAAGCCCAAGAATCTCTGCTGTAGTTACGTCCTTGCCATTGAATTCCATATTTCTTACTCATTCGGGCATATGTACCTCTGACTCTAACACCTTCCATACCTCGAAGTTTTTCGATTGTCACATCATCATTTATAACTTCTTCTGGAAATCTCATTTTATACATGCGCTTAACAACTTCCAACCTCAATTTGGGGTCTGAAACAAGCATTGCCTGTAATTGAATTTTTGTTGCCTTTCGAGTTTTTCCTTGTCCCCGGGCATAGAACCGTACTCCCTCTTCACCAGTCCATATTACTAAGCACCCATTGTTTGCTAGAGTTTTGATTGCCTCATGAGTAATTGATGTACCTGGACCCAACATTAGCTGTGCTAATGACGCACATGGAATCTTTATTATGCCATCTTCATCATAACAGGCAATCGATTTCCCATCTTGTTCTATTTTAGAACGTTCAATATAGATATAGCTAAGCCCATCCTTAAATTTGGGAAGTTCATGGAGATCTTGAATCATATTCAATCCCTGCATGGCGCAACAGACAATAGGCCAAAGCCGAGCCCTTTCCCAGTGCCAATACCTTTTTCAATTGTATTTTGGAACTTCTCTGGGCTATCTATTTTCAGATTGCCTTCAAAGGTTACAGCAAGAAACGAGATGTCCATTTTTCCTTTTTTCTGTTTTACTATTCCTTTTGGAGTGATGGATGTATGCAATATTGAAAACCCACCATTATCCGCTTTCCTTTGCAACCACTCGGTTTGTTCACTATCCTTAATCAAACCAAATCTTTTTCCATTTCGCTTTACTGTGGGGTTTGCATATAATCTGAAATAAAAGACCTGGCCTTCTTTTAGTTTCAACAGGATCTCCTTCATCTCAACATTGGAAAATAGGTAATTTTCATCAACATTTAACTTAGACCAAACTGGCTCATTCATAGACTGAACTAGAACAGATGGAAAACCAGATTTAGAATCTGCATATAACCTGAACAATACTCGCTTATTCTCAATATTATCCGGGAATGCAGACATTATTGTTCTATGCAATTCGTAAACATTAGCTAGTTCTTTCTGCACTCTCTTATTTGTGGGGTTCAAGGTTAACTTTGATAGGTACACAGTCAGTCCCCCCTTGGCATATCTACCCAATATGTTCTCACAAATCTCTGCCTGAAATCCCTTGTCTGGAAAGAAATTGGAACATCCATCCTCGGCTCTCCTTTATCGGGAGGGCACTCTAACACCACCCTGAGTTTTTCTGGAATGTCATCAGAACTACGCCCTAACCATGGAAACTTTTCAAATACATCTTTCATCGAAGAATTGACCATACAATTAGGAAAAATCATAGGAGCTGAAGGGACAAAGGATTTTCTGCCAAGAAAAACAGCCCACTTAGGATTTTCGAGAGCTTTTTTCAGTGATTTTAACAATACTTCATCACCCTCTAGTCCAACAAGAAAACAAGCATCTGAAAGATAGTATCTGTTTGAGATAACAGCATCAGAATTACTGCTTCCACTTGCTCTTGGCACATCCAATGTAGTATGAAAGTCTTTTCTCAGAATTCCTTCACGCTCCACTCTAACACCAACCTTTAAATTGGCCAGGTCTGAGAGGTCCAAGCCTCTATCCCTACCCAATGCGGCACATAATATCCCAATTACTCCACTCTTAGATGGCTCCAAGCCACTTTCCCTTTCAGAAAAGCGACTGCTTGTTCCCCAGGCTTGCATCGGCCCTTCAAGATGCATCATCAATATAGTCATTAATGGCCCCTCTAGTCTCGGAAATTAGGTCATCTATTTTTCTAAACTCTTTTGCTTTCGGTAATTTTACTGTAGAATAGTTTCCAATAGTACATTTTCCTATCAAATCTATGCCATTGGAGCCATATATTTCCAACATATTGCCCATGTACTCAGTTATTTGATGGATGGATTCCCCAATCAAATCCTTTTCTGCATACCCTCCAATCGAAACTGGTTTGGCAAATGCATTAGCTAATGACCATGGCTGTCCTTTAGACTTTACAACAGTCATTATGAAACTGGGTGGATTCTGTGCCGCCATTGATGTTTGCTTCCCTGTTGGAATTGCAGCAATAGATGATCTAATAAATGCTTCTGCTGTTTTAATGGCGAGTTCGTTATTTCCACCGAGATTGGCTATTAATTGGTCTATATCAATCAAACTGTAGCGATAGAAACATGCACTGTTAAATTCAACAGTACCCATCATGCCTGCTCCGGAATCTTCATCTTTTTGTAGGTCATCTACTGCAGTGAAAAAATCCATTTCCATAGAAATTTTATGAGTTGAGATGGCATGAGCAACTTGTGCTGCAGCATCCACTCCCATTTCAACACCTTTTGATGCAAGCATTCTTCCAAATAATGCTATATCAGGGGCACTTGTAATTCCATCCTTGAATTCTTTTGCAATAGTTTTTTTGTATTTGTTTAGCTAGTTAATTTTTGCCAGTGTTTTGCATATTAACTTTGAGGATTTTATGTATGTTATAGATGTCCAGTGATTGTGATACCAAAAAGTTAATATATATTAATATATATCATGTGTCGATGAAACAGATAA
>JAUWNU010000124.1 GCA_030612505.1 Methanomassiliicoccales archaeon | reverse complement strand
CGGCCAATCAGTGAAGTTAATGAAGAAACAATCAAACATTACATTGAAGATTCACAATCGAAGCACCACAAGGGAGTCAGGAAGCCAGGTGCATGGCTCCTGAGGGAACCAGTGCCCCAAAAGACTCCTCAAACTACTCTGGTCTCCTTCACGGGCTAACTGAAAGGGATGCCCCACCCTTTAGGGTTGGGGAGCCCTCACTAACACTGAGCGGAATAATGGTCTTTGGTGTGGGTGATACGAGCGGAGGAGTGCAATCTGAATATGATGGTATATCATCTATCCAGGAACCTCCTGCGACAGACTATGTCCCCCATGCACCAATAAGAATAGATGATAATACGGATTTTGCGGCTGTGGCATCTTCAGGTGACGGGAGTTCTGGGAATCCTTGGGTTATCAAAGGCTGGGACATCGATGGAACGGGTTTTGGTTATTGCATTTACATCGGTAACACAACTGATTATTTCGTTGTGAGGAACTGTTATTTGCATGATGCGAGTGGCGGGGGCAGTGATTGGCCTTTCTTTTACGATGCTGGCCTGTTCATGTTCATGGTTCAAAACGGTAAGATTTTAGACAACACCGTTTCAAATAACGTCGAGGGAATCTGGGATTCCTGGAACGGGGGAAACGTCATCGAAGGCAACACCGTATCGTCGAATACTAATGTGGGCATTGGCATCTTTGGTTGCTGGGTAAGTGACGTGGTCCGATACAACACAGTATCATCAAACGCCGATGGCATCACTTTCTCTATGAGCAGCAATCACGTGGTCAGCGGAAATACCGTATCGTTGAATCCCGGAGACGGTGTCTACCTCATTACTTCCAGTTCGAACACCATTATAAACAACACCCTCCAAGGCAATGGCAATGGCATCTACCTTGATGAATTTAGCTTTGAGGGGCCTACTCAAGGCAATAATATATATCACAACAATTTTATCGGCAATACACAACAGGCCCATGAACACGACGATGGTATTGGAGGAGCGAATTTCTGGGACAACGGTTATCCCTCTGGCGGCAACTACTGGAGCGATTTTGATGAGGCAGGAGAGGGGGCATTTGATGGTTATAGTGGCACAAACCAGAATATATTAGGCCCTGACGGTATAGTTGATTCGAACCCAGGATTGAATCCATACCCAAATATCGGTGGTGGAGCAGGTGCCCAGGATATTTATCCATTGATTGAACCTATGGGATTACCAGAACCTTCGGCCTATGATATACCAATACCAGTAGTAGCCGAGGCAGGCGACTGGGTCTTTATCTCGTTCCCATATGCCATGAGTGGAAACATCGAGACAGTACTGGATGATTCTGTCTATGGCGGCGGCGGAACAACATGGAGCGTGGCCAAGTGGTACAACCCACAAACACCGGCAGACCCGTGGAAGACATACAGATTCGGCTCGAACTTGAATGACCTGGCAACCATCAACAATCAGATGGGCGTCTGGATACGCTTGGATACCCATGACGGAGGAACACTCACAACTGGCACTATCGGTGATTACTCCACAACAGATGTTGTGATCCAACTGTACGCTGGCTGGAACCTGGTGAGCTATCCATCTGCAATAAGCAGAGTGGGAACGGACACCTTGCCGATAGAGGTTGATTTTGTCGCATACTATGATGCAGCAGCACCATACCTCATTACTGATGATTTAGCACCTGGTGATGTGACATTCAGTGAGGGAAATGCCTACTGGGTACATATGCCATCCAATGTTCCCTGGTCAGTAGTTCCGTAAGCTGGAAACAAAACGAATAATGGGGAATCGAAAGGTTCCCCACCTTTCTAATTTTTAATTATGTTTTTATTGTTTAAAATGTTACTCCTTGATTGACAGTCTAGCTCGTTGAACGCAGAGCGTTCGACCACGGCATGAAAACGCCTTCAAAATAAATTGAATGCCGTACTGCTCGAAGTAATCTGAAAACAATTGTTGGGTTCGATAGCTAAATCAAAACCACATGTAGAACCCGACCTTAACCTGATATTGTCTGAAAACAAACAACCATAAAAATATCAGAATGGCCGCAATGACACACGAATAAACCAAACTATTGCGGAGGGAAAGCATTTTATATGATTTAGGCATACCTAACATTTAGGCAAGCCTAAAAATTGGGCAACTAAAATGGTGAAAATATGACAGAAGAATGCTTGACAAAACCAGAAACCGAATATGCGCTTAGTGAAGCTGAGCCAGGAACTCGAGTTAAGGTAGTTCACATCAAGGGAAAAGGCGCAGCAAGAAGGCGAATTCTTGACATGGGAATGGTCCCTGGTGCAGAGGTTAAAGTGATAAGGAAAGCTCCCATGGGAGATCCAATCGAGTTCGAGGTAAAGAATTATAAATTGTCCATGAGAAAGGCCGAGGCAGAACTTGTCATTGTTGATATTTTGGAACGGGGGAAAAATTTATGAGCCCCAATATGCCACTGACAATGATGAGCGAAGGCAAACAGGGCCGGGTTACCAAGATCAAGGCCGGCCGGAAACTGACAAGGCGCCTTATAGAGATGGGTTTTGTGGAAGGTGCTTTAATTCGTATCATAAAGGCAGATTTCAGGGGGCCAGTCATGGTTGCCGTCAATGGCAGCAAATATGCACTTGGCCGTGGAATGGCCATGAAGATAATGGTTGATGATTCTTGAGTGTGAAATGATGAAAGATAAAATGACAATAGCTCTGGCCGGAAACCCCAATGTCGGGAAAACCACGATATTCAATAATCTAACAGGCACAAGACAGCATGTTGGAAACTGGCCTGGTGTGACAGTTGAGAAAAAAGTAGGTACTAAAACCTACAAAAACAGGGAATTGGAGATAGTGGATCTGCCTGGAACATACAGCCTTACGGCCTACTCCATTGACGAGGTTGTAGCAAGAGATTACATTGTGGAGGAGAAGCCGGATGTGGTCATTCACATAGTGGATGCGACAAATCTGGAACGGAACCTATACCTAACAACCCAGTTAATGGAACACGGGGCAAAGGTGGTCATTGCCCTGAACATGATGGACATGGCCAGGGAGCGCGGCGACCAGATTGATATTGATAAACTATCCAGCCTGCTGGAGATTCCAATAGTGGAAACAGTTGGCTGTGATGGCATAGGCATGGATGAACTGCTTGACGAGGCCCTTGAAGAAGTGAATAAAGGCCCGCATCATCATCATGTTGTCGGCTATGGAAAAGATGTAGAACGATATATTGGTGAACTGGCAATAATCATTCAGAAAGATGAGGTGCTGGCAAAAAAATATCCCTCAAGGTGGGTGGCCATCAAGCTCTTGGAAAATGATGAGGAAGTCCTGAAGAAGCTCAAAGGCTCTCCTGCTGAAAAAGAAATCAGAAAGAAACTGAAGGCCATAGACACCGATGAAATGGAAGCTCACATGGCGGATAAAAGATATGAGGCTATTGGCAGCATACTTCCGCAGACCTGCTCTATATGTGTGCCGAAAATGAATGTATCCGATATGATAGATAAAGTGGTAACGAACAAGTATCTGGGCATTCCTATTTTCCTGGCCATGATGTGGGGCGCGTTCGAGATAACATTCACCTTTGCAGTGCCCTTCATGGAGATAATTGACATGATCTTCGGGGGTCTGGCCGGAGTGATTTCGGGAATGGGCAATGGCTGGCTCCCATCCTTATTGGGTGATGGTATTATCGGCGGTGTTGGCTCGGTGCTCATATTTCTGCCCAATATTCTCATACTATTCTGGATTCTTGCACTTCTGGAGGACAGCGGTTATCTGGCAAGAGCCGCCTTTATCATGGACAAGCTGATGTACAATCTGGGATTACACGGAAAATCCTTTATACCAATGCTCATGGGCTTTGGTTGTACGGTTCCGGCAATCATGGCAACACGGTCCATTGAAGACAATAAGGACAGGATGATCACCATCATGGTGGCTCCATTCATGTCCTGTGGTGCCAGATTGCCTGTTTATGTGATATTGGCAGGCATATTCTTCGGAGGTGCGGCAGGCAGTGTGATATTCTCATTGTATGCACTTGGAATCTTGGTTGCCATCCTTTCAGCCGTACTGTTAAGAAAAACACTGTTCAAGGGCAAGCCAGCTCCTTTCATAATGGAACTTCCGCCATACAGGGTTCCAACGCTCAAAACCAGCCTGATTCATATGTGGGAGAGGGGGCAGATGTACCTGAAAAAGGCAGGTACGATTATCTTTTTAGGTGTTATCATCATTTGGGTTCTAGCATACTTTCCCAGCGGTGTTGAGTACGGCAGTGAGGACAGCTATATCGGGATGATGGGAAAGGTAATAGCACCAATATTCGCACCTCTGGGCTTTGACTGGCGCATTGCAGTGGCATTGATATTCGGCTTTGTGGCCAAGGAAATAGTCATAGGGGCAATGGGTGTGTTATATGGCGCGGGAGACAATGAGGAACTTCTTTCGGATGCCATTTCCGACTCCTCGTCATCAGGAATATACCCCGCACACGCACTCTCGCTAATGGTGTTTACTCTCCTTTACATGCCCTGTATTGCGGTGGTGGGTGTGATTAAGAAAGAAACAGGTTCATGGAAATGGACATTGTTTGCGGTGCTGTATTCCACAGGATTGGCATATATTGCCGCGTTCATAGTATTCCGCATAGCCAGTGCTATGGGGTATGGAGGTTGATTCATATGGCTGTAAGTAATGAAAACAAAGGAAAGATGTTCTTCGGATTGACAGCAGGAATAATCTACATTCTCTTTGCAGTGATGCAAATTCTGAATGGGCTTGGACTTGGTCTCGATTTCATGGACACTCTCATGATCCCGGCAGATGTTTTCGGTGGCTTTGTGCTGTTAGTCATTGGCAGTATATTCATTTACGGATTCAAAGAGATGAATTCAGGAATCCACGAAGGTGTGGCCTTTGTGTATTTCGGAATCCTGATGTCACTGGTATTTGTCATAATATACCTGGCAATCATGGGGGCCAATGCCCTTAGCTGGTATGGCCTGGGACTTGAGGATATGGAGGGTTGGACCCCTCTGCATGATATGAAACCTGGTCTCTACCTGGGACTGCTGTCTCTACTAGGACTTCTCGCGTGGAAGGACAAGTTTGCAATGAAGGGGCTCTCCAAGGCAGGAATATAAGTGAGTTGAGAAAAATGATAAAAGAAACCCTGAGAATGATGTCCAGAGGCGATTTGAGCCTCAATGAGATTGCCCGGGAAATCGGTCTCGGCACTGATGAGCTGAAGCAAAGGCTGGATATGCTGGAACATATGGGCTACATATTATCAGAGGATTCCATGGCTATGGGTGCAGGGGGCGGCTGTTCTAGCTGTCCCTCTGCTGGGACTTGTGGGGCAGTATCAGGAAGTTTAGGAATTAAAATCGCTACATACCAGTTAACTGATAAAGGCAGAAAGGTTATGGCAAAATGAGCAATGATGTCTGCACGCCTTGGATTTACAAAACCGGTACAATTCCCCGGATTGCGAACATTGGCTTTGGGTAATTGAATTCCATCAATAGTCAAACAGAATACTTCGATAAATAGAATTCTGTGATTTAGGATTGTCATTTTTTTGTTTTTGAGTTCTCAGGCCCAAATGGCAAAAGGGTGATACTTGTCTATGGTTTGCACATGTGATATATTTATATTCAGTCAGAAATTATTTATACACTTTAGGTTTACCTAATAATCAGACAGACGAATAAAGGATATATATGGAAAAAACTCTGGCAACCATGATACAAGGCGAAAGCGGCACAATCTCTCGAATGGAAGGAGGCGATGAGTTCAAGCGCAAGCTCAGAAACATTGGCATCCGCGAGGGCAAGCTGGTCACCCTTGTCACAAAGCAGTATTTTGGAGGCCCCATAGTGCTAAAGGTGGATGGCAGGGATACGTCCATTGGCAGGGGAATGGCCAGGAGGATATACGTGGATGTCTAGAGGGGAGCAATGCTCATTACCCAAGGACATGCCCGAAGGCCTGGACCCGGAGCATAGAAAAATAGTGCTTATGGGCAATCCAAATGTTGGTAAAAGTGTTGTTTTCTCAAGGCTCACCGGTGCGAAAGTTATCACTTCAAATTATGCTGGCACCACTGTTGATTTCTGCCAGGGACATATAAGAGTTGGAAAAGGTAAGTTCGACATAATCGATGCACCAGGCACATATTCGCTTCAGCCAAGCAATAAGGCAGAGGAAGTAGCTGTTAAGATGCTGGAGCAGGTAGATATTGTTGTCATTGTTCTGGACTCCACCAATCTGGAAAGAAATTTATTTCTCGCCCATGAGATACTGGAGACCGGGAAACCTGTCGTAATCGCCATGAACATGTGGGATGAGGCCCAGCATCTGGGAATTGAAATTGATCTGGAAATGCTTGAAGAGGCAATGGGTGTTCCAATTGTTCCCACGGTGGCCCTTTCC
>JAUWNU010000023.1 GCA_030612505.1 Methanomassiliicoccales archaeon | reverse complement strand
TTATCTGTTTCATCGACACATGATATATATTAATATATATTAACTTTTTGGTATCACAATCACTGGACATCTATAACATACATAAAATCCTCAAAGTTAATATGCAAAACACTGGCAAAAATTAACTAGCTAAACAAATACTAATATTGTTATCACAGCAGATAAAGATCTGGTAATTCCAATAGTGCTGACTCCAAAAATAACAGATACCCCGCCCTGTGGCCTGGCAAAGGAATGTACAGAATGCAAGACATTTCACGAAAAAAGATGTATGGGCTGCCCCAATACTGCAAATTATCAGGGATGGCTGTTTTAAGATTATGACTACGTCAAAATCTCAATTCCGTAGGTCGTACACCTGTAACTAACCGAGCTGATAAATCGGTTTTGCACAAACAATTGGTATTTCGGTGTACGACTATCACTCGCTGTGCAATTTGTGAATTTAATTATGGAAATGAATATAATGAATAGCGAATGCCAGTTCCCTTCAATGCCTTCGTGAGCCCATCAATCATTTCTTTGAATGAGTTGCCAATGCCCTCGGCGAATGCGCCCTCCATCACAAAGTCATATTCTCCTACCACTAGCTTCCACCCGAGATCTTCTAATATTTCAATAATTTTGCTGGGTGCCTCGCCATCAACGCTGAACTGAATTTTGATGTAGGTCTTCATTACTCACAGACAATACTTAACCATTTAATAATTCTTGGTTAGTAGGACTCTGTAAGTTCTTTTAAACCGCGAATTTTCAATTTGCCCACATGTTCCTCACAGGCACTGGCAATGTCCATTATTTCTTCATGGGTAAAGGGTTTGACCTTCTTCAGTTCCGGATCCCAGGGATTGGCAGGGTTGAATTGCTGAAGCACCAGATATTCATCTTTTCCGAGATATTTGGCTATATCCACTATATCTTCTTTAGTATGAATGGTAGGCACAACAGTGATACGGAATTCATGAGCTATGTCAGAATCACGTAAAAATTCAATGCTTGATTTGAGCTTCTCAATGTCTGGCTGAATGCCTGCGGCACTGGAATATCTTTCATCAAGAGGCATCTTAAAATCCATGGCAATATAATCAACAAGCCCTTTTTCCACAAGGTCTTTTAGAATATCCGGCCGGGTGCCGTTTGTATCCAGCTTGACCTTCATGCCCATGTTCTTTATGTCCTTGAGCAAATCTTCAAGGCCAGATTCAAGAGTTGGCTCGCCTCCGGTGATGCATACCCCGTCAAGAAAATCATCATGCTCTTCAAGATATTCCTTAATTTTTTGCCAGTCCTTTTCCGGGTACTCATCAGGATTCTCCATGAACCCCCAGTTATGACAGAATGGGCATTTAAAATTACACCTGGATGTGTACAATACAGTAACTATCTGGCCGTCCCAATCAAGAAATGAAGTTGGGGTTATTCCGTGTATCATAATATCCTGAGTGGGAATGAAAGTGCCTCTAAAATAATTATGGTAATATTACAGTGCCAGCCTCGCCCTTAATGGCCTCAACAATTAGCTCTGGGGATGTTATGATTACCTTCTTACCGCCATTTTCAAGGAACTCTATGGCTGCTTCAATCTTGGGGCCCATGGAGCCTGGCGGGAACTGTCCTTCAGCAAAATACTGCTTTGCCTGGTCAAAGGTTATTGAATCCAGTTGTACTTCATCTGGCTTGCCAAAATTTATTGAAACTTTATCAACGCTAGTTAGTATGATGAATTCATCCAGACCGAGCTGCTGCGCCAGCTTGGAAGATGCATAATCCTTGTCAATAACAGCTTCAACACCGTCAAGAATTCCGCCATCAAGTTCAATGACTGGCAGGCCACCGCCACCGCATGCAATCACTATTTTCCCTTTCTCCAGAAGCTGGCCGATGGTGTCCTTCTCAACTATTCTGATTGGCCTTGGAGATGGTACTACACGCCTCCAGCCCCTGCCGCTGTCCTCCACAACATTCCAGTTTTCCCCGGATACTTTAATATCAATATCTTCCTTTGAAAAGAACTGGCCTATGGGTTTCGTTGGATTTTTTATGGACGGGTCGTCCTTGTCAACCACAACCTGGGTTATGATGGTGACTGTGTCTAACTTGAGCCCTTTCTTTTTCACGGTATTCTGCATGGTCTGCTGAAGCATATATCCCATTGAGCCAACAGTTTCAGCAACACAGATTCCAAGAGGGGATGCGGGTATTACCTTGCTAGCATTTTCATGCCTGCGAAGCGAAAAGCCAACCTGGGGGCCATTACCGTGGGTCAGAATGAACTTATAGCCCTGTTCAATCAGCTGGATAAGCTGGGCGCAGGTTTCTCTGGAATGGGCAAATTGCTGGGTGATGGTCCCTTGCTCGCCAGCCTTCATCAATGCGTTTCCGCCTATTGCTATAATTGCTGTGGTCATGTTCAACCCCCTTAGGAACCCTGATAATCTCAAATGGCCTATTTAATTCTTGTCTAAGCGCAATTCCCATACTGCCAGTACCTCGAAGAACATCCGCTGTTCAACGATTTTGTCCACTAAAAAAAGTTGTCTGGCCTTCTTAATTACCTTGTCAGAAGTTTCCGTGGAAGTAAGAAGATAGATGCACCCGTTTTCCAAAAGGTGCTGAATGGCCTGTTCCATGAATTTTACGGAGATTTCGTGACCTTCTTCACCGCCAATAAGCTGGCGCTTGTCGTTTACTGCTAAAATCTCTGCATCTTTGCCAGAAAGATATGGAGGATTGAAAATAATCATGTCATATTTTTCCTGAACATTGGAAAATAAATCAGACTGGATGAACTCGATGTTCATATTATTCAGCTGGGCATTATCTCTTGCACATTCCAGAGCTTTTTCAGATATGTCAGCGGCAGTGACTTTGCACCCGGACTTTGCACAGTGGAGCGCGATTATTCCTGAACCGGTTCCTATTTCTAAGATTGACTGGCCTTGCTTTGGATGGATTGCCGAGAGCAATAGCAATGTGTCATCCGAGGGCGCATAAACATCCTCTGTTACTTCTATTTGAATTTCATTATCAAGCTTCACAATACAGGATATGTTTCAAATTATAAAATGTGGTCGATAGGTTTAAATTGGCTGCCAGGATTTATCGCACAATGCTGGAATACTTGCCAATACCTGCAATAATCATTGGCTCATTGATTTATGCCAAATGGAAAAATGCCTATCTCACACAGATAATGGTAATTGCAAATTTTTTCATATTCATCTACGTTTTGGCACTTTCCTATATTGACCCGGCACTGTACTATGATATGAGGGATGCTTTCACGTTCATGCCTTCTAAATTTGGCGAACTGGCCTACTTGCCCAGCCTTATCACGTCAATGTACATGCATGCGGACCCATTTCATTTAATTGGAAATATTCTGATTCTTTATCTCATTGGATTGCCGCTGGAAGAGCGTATTGGAACAAAAAACTGGGGCATAATTTACTTTGTTACAGGAATCTCAGCCACCATGATGTTCTACCTTTTCCATGCCAATTCATTCTCCTATTTACTGGGTGCTTCCGGGGCAATTTATGGGCTTGGCGGCGCGCTTCTGATACTTTATCCCAGGGACAGAATACCAATGTTGATTGGCCCGATTTTTTCAAGCAGGGCACCGGTCTGGCTTGCTGTAGGAATAATGTTCGTTGTTGAAACATTCCTGGTAAGCATGGCAGTAAATGATGGAACAGCACATATTGCCCATGTTGGTGGAATGTTCTGCGGCATACTTCTGGCTCCAATACTGGTGAAGGCTGTTAGGGATTCTGAAGGCTCTGAACTGGACTTTGAACTGCTTCGGCAAATGGCCAGGGACGATTCAGAACAGCAGATGGTTGACAAGATTGAGAAAGAGACAGAGGCAGACGTTCGCGAAGCTTGGTTAGAGTTTTTCTTCCAGAACGCAGCCAGATGCCCAAATTGCAAGCGTCTATTAAAAGAGTACAAACCGAAAATCACCTGCGAATGCGGCAAATCCTGGAAATTGAGGAAGTGACATGTACATCGGCATTGACGACACTGATTCAGTAAAAGGCATGTGCACAACATATCTGGCTACGGAAATTATCAGAGAATTTTCAGAGCTTGATTTAATTGGCAATCCTCGCCTTCTGAGATTAAATCCAAATGTTCCGTGGAAGACCAGGGGAAACGGCGCTGTAAGTATCCGATTCGGCAAGGGAACTGGCAAACCGAAAATAATCGGTCAGATTGACGGCAAGGATATCAAATGCTATGAGACCGGAACCGGAGCCAAGCCAACCAAAGAACATTTCAAAAGAGCATGCCAGTTGGTGGATAAACTAGCATATTTTGATGATGAGAAGACCAATCCGGGTCTTATATTGACAGCCAAAAAGCCGTCTCAAAAATTATACTGGCAGGCAGTTCGACAAATTGTTGAGAAAAAGCCGCACTTGAAAACCGCAAATCCAAAGTTCCACAAGGGCTGGAAGAATGGCCGGGGCTTGATTGGCTCAATCTCGGCAACTGCCTGGCGGCCCAGAGATTATACCCATGAACTTATTGCGTATCGAGAGGAAAATAAATGGGGTAAACCTCGGAAAATTGACACGGCCAGCGTTCAAAAAATGGACAAGGCCATTACCAGCACTTTCAACAATTACGATTATGAAGAAAAGCACATGGCCATCATGCCAAGCTCACCCTGCCCGATTTTATTCGGCATTCGGGGAGACGCAGAAAAAGACCTTCACAAAGCCAGAGATATGATTGAATCTGAGAAGAAAGCCAGATGGCTGATTTACCAGACAAATCAAGGCACAGATGACCATATTATTTCAGGCAGTGTTTCCAATTTAGAGCCGTTCACGTCGGTAAAAGTTCTGGGAAAGGTAGCCAGTATTCCAAAAATGATAGCTGGTGGACATTTGATTTTTCAATTATCTAATGGTAAGAAAGCAGTGGATTGCACTATTTACGAACCAGCGAAAAATTTCCGCCGAATTGGTGAGCAATTACTGCCAGGGGATATTATTACTGTTCAGGGCGGCGTAAGAGAAGAGCCCTTCACAATCAATGTTGAAAAACTGTACATTGAAAAGTTAGCCAGTATTACTGAAAAGACTGCAAATCCAATGTGTAAAAAATGCAAAAAACGCATGAAATCTGTTGGCAAAAATCAGGGTTATAGATGTTCCTGTGGAGCAAAGGCCAAGGAAAGCCAGGCAGAGTTTTCTAAAATTAAAAGAGAGCTGAAAATTGGATGGCATGAGCCGCCGGTGGGTTCGAGAAGGCATTTGGCGAAGCCGTTGAAGAGAGCCTAACTATCTTTGATTTTCTTCATACCAATGAGAATTCCAACTACAATAGCAACCCCCACAATGCCGGAAAATAATCTAAATGGCCATTCAAGATAGGGCGAAAATGCCAGAATAATACCAGATGCTCCAATAATGATGAAAAGAATGCTGAAAATTATTGCACTTGCCTTCATCTCAGCGGTTGCCATTTTTCTCTCCGTTATCATAATACAAAGGCCACAATATAAGTTTTACTAAACCCTCTCAAGTATCTGCCCCATAACCCCGGCCCTTAAGAATATTTGATTTTTCATGCTAGAAACGGTTGACGGGTGGTGGTTGTGTGTGGATTGGTTGAATGCCGGTGGCGACCACCTCCCCGCCCTCCAAATATGAATACATTCCAATTCAGACGGGGCATCCAAAGTTTGAAAGAAAAAAAATAACTTGTCACCAGGCCAGAACCTCACATTCTGGCCCACAACCCCGCCCTTCACAGCTGAAACCCTTCGGCTTTCAGCCAACTTCACACGAAATATCGTGTTCACAGACGGGGCATGATGGGTTGGTCGGTTGTGGTGGTTGAATTGTTTTCTTCAAGAAACTCAAACATCTTATTCTTTATTTTCCACCCCATTCTTCTGGGTAAACCCGCAAGGTATCCATATCTGCTGAATTTCATATACCTGAACGGCCAGACGCTCTCTAAATAAAACTGGCCAGTAAAAAGGCATCCGTCTGAACTTTTTGTTATATGAATATCAAAGGTCTTTATGCCCATTAACCACTTGCTACCCCTATAACCAATAATCCTGTTTTCATATAGTTCATATTTCATATTTTTATTTATGAAAAATTCCTTGAGAGCATTTTGTAAATTTCCAGGTTCCCAACCAGGCAGATTCAGTTTGACTGTTTCCTTTCCTTTATTGTAATAAAAATCAATGATGCTAATAGTAAGAGGAATCAGCAGTAGCCCCAATATTATCCACATTATATCAATCAAAGCATTTAACTCTCCTTTTGATGCTGCCCAATCTGAATGAAAACACAGGAATAAATATCTTCCCCCAACCAATTAGATAGGTTCGTAACAACCCATTAAAACACTTTCTAAACCCTCTCCAAAATCTGCCCCATAACCCAGGCCCGTAAAATCGCCTTGTTTTGCAATGCTTCGAATTCAATAGCCACGTCCCCTAATAAACAGCATGGTAATGTAAATTTTCTTTTCATCTTCATCAATCTCATAGACCATTCTATATTTTCCGAGTCTGACCCGATAGACTGCATTTTCGCGCCTTGAGATTAATTTGATATCCAGGTTGGGCCTTTTTTTATGTGGGTCAAATTTCAGTTCCTGAATTGTATTTTGGACATTGTTTTTTATTGATTTATTACCGCCTTTGATGATTCTCTTGAGATCTTTGAGAAAATCATTGCCATAAATCACCTGATACTGTTGAGGCACATATTTATCAGCCAAAAAGCCACCTCATACTTCCTCTAGTGCCTTGTCAAGGTCACTGGTTTCTGCAAACTTACCAGCTTTAATTTTTTTGAGACGCTGACGATGCTCAGTAAGGACATGTTCATAAAATTCTTCCTCTGGCATTAGTTCCATCATCTCATTCAGAACTTCATCAAAACTCATACCAGCGTGTTTGTAGAATATGAGCCGTTCATATGTTTCCGGTGCAATATTTATGGTTTTATACGTCATAGTATCATAACTAATATAGTTAGTTTAGCTATTTAGGTTTTTCTATTATCGATTAAGAATCCAGGTTCTCAATAATCTGCCCCATAACCCCGGCCCGTAAAATCGCCTTGTTTTGCAATGCTTCGAATGAATAACCTTCGCCAGCCAGTTCTTCAAATTCGAACTTGTATTTTACATTCATTAGTATGATATTTTCCGGTGGCATTGGCTTTGGGCTGGCAAGTATCAGGGCTGAACCTTCCAGCATCTCTCTAACTTTCTCAGGGGAAACTTCCTCATTTGCAACAGCCAGCATGAATGAAACAATACGCCTAACAAGCTGCCACAAAAATCTGTGGGCTTTTATTTCGACAATAATGTACTGGCCTTCTTCAATAAATTCGATTGAGTCTAATTTTAATTTTGTAACTTCATCCCTGTCATCGGTCTTTGAGAAATATTTGAAATCTAGCTCTCCGAGAAATAGTTCTGATGCAGATTTTAATTTATCAATCTCAGGACACTGGCTCTTGAGTAAAATATACCGGTAAGTGCGCTGCCTGGCATGGCGTGGGTTATAATCATCTGGAACTTCGGCGATTCCGTAGAAAATAATGCCTTCCAGTATTGGATTGAGTGCTTTCAGGATTGCATCCTTCCGGAAGTCTGTGTTTATTGCCAGCACATTTCCTACTGCACTTACGCCCTTGTCGGTCCTGCTGCTGCTTGCGAATTTGCTTTCTTCGACAGATTGAATTATCTTTTGCTTCTTCATGGCCCAGATTATGTGCCCCTCTGTGGTATAGAAGTCAGGTTGCCTGGCATATCCCTGGAATTGGGTTCCGTCGTAGGCGAACTTTAGCGCGTATCGCATGAATCCTCATGGTTTCCTATTTATAAATTAATCGTTTACTGGAAAATTATGCCAGAAATTGTGGTTGTGCTTGTTGAACCCCTTATCCCAGGAAATATTGGCTCCGTGGCCAGGAGCATGAGCAATTTTGGTTTGAGCGAATTAAGATTATACAATCCATGCTATCTGGGTGATGATGCTTATCGTTTTGCAAAGCATGGCCGGTTTATTATAGAAAATGCGAAAATCGTTGACAGCCTGGACGAAGCCTATGAAGGTCTTGACCTGCTTGTTGGAACTTCCGGGGCAAAAACCGATAGCCAGAAGAAATTTCTAAGACAGCCAGTGACGCCGAAGGAATTCACTGAGCATGTGAAGGACATGGATGGCAAGATTGGACTTATCTTTGGCCGAGAGGACCAGGGACTGTCAAATGACGAGTTAGCCAGATGCGATATGCTGGTGAACATTCCGACACATGAAATAAATCCCATAATGAACTTATCACAGGCAGCAACAGTCATGTTTTACGAACTTTATGCTGCTGATAAATCCTCAATGAAAAAATTACTGGCTGGTGAGGTTGAGAAAGAAACTTTGAACGATTTATTTGCCGAACTTCTGGAAGATATAAAATATTCCCAGCACAAGAAAGCCAAGACCAAAATAATGTTCCGAAAAATAATCGCAAGGGCAGACCTCTCAGAATGGGAATTTCATACGCTGGCTGGCGTGTACAGCAGGGCTAGTAAAAGTATAAAACGATTGAAAAAGAGATGAAAAGCCCGTTTACGCTCATTTGAACATGGATGATTAAAAAGGACCACTACCAACGTATGGTGCATAGCATAGCTAGCAGTCCTTAATCAATTATGTATGTATATTGTTCACATTCTCCTCTTCAATCAGGTCCAGAATGATGTTTTCGATGAACTCCTTTATGAATTTCAATTCCTCTGCTACCTCCTTCGGTTCGACCATTTTTTGGTCTGGGTAGCGAGGTAAGTTGTACCTGGCCAGAATGAGATTTACCGCTCTACAGCACTCATCTCCAACCTTGTCTCGAAAATGTTTTCCAAATAATCCTCCAACATTATGGGTCTTGATCGGGCCTTCTATGATGGTATGTAAAGCTGCTTTGAGCCCTAACTCAAGGGCATGGATGCCGTTGAACATTGCAGGTTCATAGAGACCCTGTTCGAGGTTGGTCAAAGCCGCACTCAACCATTTCTTGCTCATAGCGTAATACTCTTGTATCGTTTCATCTTTCGCCATAATTCGTCCCATCCATATATATCACCATAAATCATCAAGCCAGATTCTTTTATCTCTTTGTTAAGCATCGACTTTCCATTTATGAACTCCAGAACGTCAAGGAAATGGGGCTTAATTTCATGATTTGTCTCCATGATGACCTGCGATATCAATTTTTCTATTTCCCTTTTGGAAGCTCCATCTTCTTCGTCCCATCTTCGATGTAGAATACACAGATCGATGTCGCTCTTCCAGGTTCCTTTCCCCCCTGCCACAGAGCCGAAGAGAATGATATATTCCGGTCTGTTATCTTCATCAAGTTCTATCACGGCCTCTAAGAATTTTTTCAGATCCTTCTTGAATTCCCCCTCCTCAACTTGTTCGAGCAAAAGCAGCCGAGGAGAGAAAGGTCCTTTGCTCCTGAGGCCGATAATGCTCCTACCCCCTGGGTTGATTATGAGGGTCAATACGAAATGATTCAATGAATAAAAGGTCTCGATACCGGTTTCTGTTTTCTCCTTCTTCTCATCAACGACCCCTATCAATTTCATTTCCTTCAAGTGTTTACTGACCCCCGGTTTGCTGAGACCCAATTTGTCGGCAATCTCAGTGAGGCTCTTCTCGCCTTCAACGAGTGTTTCTATTATCTTTCGTGGGGTGCTCTTCAATATATTCTCTATCATCGAAGGTGCATTAACCTATTAACTAATAAGTTTATCGGTTAACGGCCCCGGTGATGTAGGATGATTGGTTGAGAGAGGCTTTTTATAGATTTCTCAAAAAATGCTGGCTGCGTCCTCTCAATATAATCATTTCAATACCTCAGCAGTCTATTCTACATCACCGTATCACTGTGCCAAGACCAAAATCATGTTCCGGAAGATTGTTGCAAGAGCAGATTTATCTGACTAGGAATTTCATACACTGGTCGGAGTTTACAGCCGGGCAGTGAAAAACGTTCGTTGGGAACGGGAAAATAATGAAAAGGAAAAGGGCGCCTGAACGCCCTTTTATTCTACTCGATTAATTTGTCGCCGTTCTTCATGACCAGCGGATTAAAAGTTGCAAAATCTGCCTGGTGAATTAACACTGTCTCGATAACTTGCGGACGGCCGTCACCTTCCTTTGCGTGGCAGGCGATTATGTTTGCAATTTTGTCGTCGAATCCAGCTTCCTTTGCCATTACTGCACCGGATATTGGGTGGCGCATGCATTTTCCAGCAAGTGATTTTTGGTATCCGCCTTTTCCGTCTGGCTCGAATTCCAGAAGCTTGCCAATATCATGGAGCAGACCGCCGACTATCAGCCGGTCCATGTCAATATCATATGGCATATTTTCATAGGTATCCAACTGTGCCTTGGCCAGGCCCATTGCGCCCTTTGTAACTGATATACAATGCTCGATAAAGTTGACCCCATGGGTATCTGTTAGGAGTGTGTAAGGCATTTTCTGCAGCTGTTCAACAGACTCCCAGCCACCCTGGCGGCAACCCTCAACCCAGACACTTACTGTCTTGGCTCTGAGTTCCTTGTCATAAATCTGATCCAGAAGTTCTCCAAACATCTGTTCAATATCGCTTATTTCGATCATATTTTCACATCCTAAGCTATAAGGCCCATTGCCTTGTCTGTCTTTTCCATTGACTTGAATTTATCGGTTTCAACATTGCACATGGCCCTGATGCAGTCAATATTTTCCGGAATAACATCGCTTTCCTGGTGAATGGCCTGGTAATAATACAATGTGTCGCCAACAACATGAACGCCATCCTTCCATACTGCTATTTCGAATAGATCTCCGCGCTTCCTGCCAAGGTCCTTGGCCCATTCCATTATCTGGCTTGTACCTTTGATTCCCTCACCAGAATCAACTAATGCAACTCTTGGAGTGTTTTCCCAGAGGTCCACAATGTCCTGGCTGCTTGGTGTTGCCTTCATTTTCACAACAACAGAGTGCAAATGCATGATGGTTGTGGGAACCTTGACTGCGGTTGTTTGGATATTAAGGCCATACATGACAGTCGCCACATCTGGACCGTGATGACTTGGCACATTCAAGATTGGCTCTATAGAATTTATTGGGCCGGTCTTGGAGTCCCACGGGTCTGCTGACCTGCGGATCATTACCCCTAGAACATTTTCAATTCCATATTTTTCCTGTATTGGGTGCAGGGTTCTGCAAAGTCCAGTAGTATTACAGGAAACAACCCTGGCAAACTGGGCACCAATTGCATCCTCATAATTGGCCATTGTATTGAATGATAATCCAGTAAGGTCATGCTTTTCTCCGCCCTGCCAGATTGCCTTGACATTATGCTTTTCATAGAGCGGCTTATAATTTGCCTTTTTCGGAGTGCAGTCAATTACTATGTCTGCGATTTCCAGAAGTTCCGGCAGAGTTCCAGTAACTTTTATTCTGGCCTTTTCCAGGGCTGGAATGAACTCTTCCGTTGGGGCATAAAATGGAAAACCATTCTTCATAGCATCAAAAGCCTCAAAGGTAGGGCGTCTCTTGACTACCCCCACAATCTCCATATCATCTTGTTGACGCACGGCGTCAGCAACACGCTTTCCAATTGTCCCGTATCCGTTAATGGCTACTTTAACTGGCAATATCTCACCTCTGACGAATGCCTATTTCAGAAGGCATATCATCGTGGGGCGGAATACAATTCAGACATATAATGTATGCAGTTAAGCCGATTATGATAATGGTAAATTTTGGTAGGTTGGTGTACAACCAGGTTATCACCGAGATAGGTATATAAGTACCGTGCTACATAATAACATGATGAGATGATGCCAGTGAGACGTGAAAAAGTCAGCAAAATAAAATTTCCGCCTGTGCTTAAGCTCCTTGTCAGGGGCTATATAATCATAGGTTTCCTTCTTACGCTTGAATACTTTCAAATATTCACCAATATTGGAATTATTATCTTTCTGGTGACAATCACCTCAATATCAATGGTCTTCGGTGTCGGATATTTATTGATAATAAAAAGCAGGCCAGTTCGTGCAACAAAGTTTGACATTCCCAATACTGTTCTTTTCTTTGTAAAGGGCATTTTGGTAATTTACTTTGTCAGCTTGCTTGCTGAGTTTGATATACTTCCGATTCAGATAACCTCAATTATAATATTCGCCATGGCCGGCATTCTCATGCTGGTTGGGGTACTGAGCTATGTCTATGAGGTTATGCAAAGGTCAAGGCCGCTACCGAAAAGGCGGAGTGCTAGAAGAAAAGCTTCAAGACCTAAAGCTCGATGATATCTCTGCGAGCTGTTGTCAGGAGCTCAGGACCATCCTTTCTAACCACAATATCATCCTCAATTCTTACGCCACCGAAGCCTGGAAGATAGATACCTGGCTCAACTGTAAAAACCATGCCGTCTTCCATTATTGTGTCCTCGGCTTTTGGATTAAAGCCGCCGCCATCATGAACTGCCAATCCTAATCCGTGGCCAAGGCCATGTGTGAATAGATCTTTAAATTCAGTGGAATTGATGTATTCTGCAGCAACATTATGGGGCACAGCACATGAAACTCCGACCTTGATTTCCTCTAGGGCCAGGCGCTGTGCTTCTGCAACGGTCTCGTAAATTTTTCTATGCTTGTCTGAGATTGGGCCGCAAATATAAGTTCGGGTGATGTCAGAGCAGTACCTTTTGTAAAGAGCTCCGAAGTCCATGAGAACGAATTGGCCTTTCTCCAGAGTGACATCACCTGGGCTATAATGCGGTTCCGCACTATTTTTTCCGAAAGCCACTATTGATTCAAAAGATGGGCCAACTGCCCCACGCTTCTGCATCTCATAAGATAATTCGGCTGCGACCTCGTATTCTTTTATTCCCGGTCTCACAAAATCAATCGTAAGTTCGGCAACTTCAGAGGCAATTTTGCATGCTGTTCTCAGGGTACTTATCTCGGCCTCATCCTTCACCATTCTGGTGGCCTTGACTGATTTTGAAACATCTACAAGTTCTGCTTCATCAATGGCATGTTTTTTGATGAAATTATACATCTTGAATGTTAATTCATCGCCATTGATGCCAATGTTTTTTGCTCCTTTAAGAAGGTCGGCCATTATGTCATTGAGCTCGTCCAGTGTCTTGAAAACATGTAGGTTAAAGTCGCCCTTGGAAGCACTTTCTGCCTCAAGAAGAGAAGTAACAACATGAAGTTCTCCATCAGGGGAAAGTACTGCTACGCTGCCCTCGAACCTTCCAACCTCCAGCCGAGTCACATAGAAAAATGTGTAATCCAGCATCGGATCTGTGGCATTTGCTATGACAACTATGTCTGGAACTTCGTCCATGTCTTTCTCAATATTGGCAAACAATCGTTTTACTCTTGGCTCCATAATTACACCCAGTGCCTCAATCCTGCATTATAATTTAAATTTATGGGGTAGCTTTGACTTGGATTGTAATGTGATTATCAAAGCTAGGATTTTTTCATTACGCTAATTTATTATACGAAATTCGGAATGACAATAGGCTATGAGGGTAGAGGATTTAAGTGTCAACGAACGTATTCTGATTCATCTCAGAGATTATTCCATGGACCCTGTAAATGAGGGTGCGGCAATGGGCCAGACCCAGGAAGGCATTGGGGAAGCTATTGGAATCCGTATCAATCATGTTCCCAGGGCTACAAAAAAGCTTCTAGATGATAGGTATATTGAGCAGGAACTTGTTCATATTGGAGGCCTCAAGCGAAAAAGAAAGGCGTTTTACCTCACAAAGACCGGCATGGAAATGACCGATGGTTTTCTATCAAAGCTCAGGAAGCAAAAAGTACTTTTCAGGAGTACCAGGGGCCAGGAAGAACTCATAGAAGTGGATAAGCTGATATTCAAATCCAGGTCAGCCACAGTTTCAAAAATAATCATGAGCTGTTTCAATGAAGGGGTGGTTCTGGAAAGCTCATTGAAGGGCACTGGTAAATATTCTTTCATATCCAATTTGGATGATTTATCTGAGCCGGAAATCTTTGTTGACAGGGAGACCGAGACCGGCATACTTTTTGAAAAGCTGGACGGAGACCAAAAAATCATAGTTGTGAGTGGAATCAAGGGCATTGGAAAGACTGCCCTGGTCTGGAAGATTCTGAAATACTATGAAAAGAAGAAAAATATTCTGTGGTACACGGCCCATGAATGGGACACTGCCAGGAATGTAATTGAGGCTTTTTCAGATTTCTATGTAAGGCTCGGCCGAAATGAGATGAAGAAAATGCTGAGAATGTACAAAGACCTGGACATTGGACAGAGTGCCAGCACTTTCATCAAGGATGTTCAGGACAGCGATTCCATTATTGTTATTGATAATATTTTTGACCTTAAGAAGGAAGTTATGCAATTGCTTCATATGGTTTGCGAGAAATCCAAGAACATCAGGGGCACAAAAGTAATCCTCATTACCCGGGACAAAGAAGGTCTTATGTCCTCACCTTGCCTTGGAGACCTCGGGGGAAATGACCTTGTTGTCAAGGGCCTAGAACACAAATGGGCAATGAAGATGATGGCGGACATGGGCATGGAGCCGGATGAAAGTGAGAGAATATATGCAATGACCCAGGGGCATCCTCTAGCCCTGAAACTTGTGAATTCCGATGAAATTAATAAGATTATTGATACAAAAGGCCTGACAAAGGAAGAGGTCTGGGTAGTTAGATGTCTCAAGGCATTTGATGCTATATTTGAGTGATATGCCATTCAGTACTTTTCTAAATTAACTTAGTAATAATAAAACAAAATAAGGAAAAGGAGGGCAGGAAAACCTGCCCTATTTCTTTTGTGTTTGTGCTTAGTCGCCCTTAAAGCGTGCCAGATTCTTTTCGTAGAGTTCTTCAGATATTTTACCAGACTCGAAGGCATCCCTGAGCTTTGCAATCCTTGGGTCTTCTTCGGCTTCTGGAGCTTCCTTGGACTCTGGTGCGTCCCCGTCGGATTCTGGGGAATCCACGTCTTCGGGCTCTACATCTTCAGGAAGCTCTTCTTCAGGAAGTTCTTCCTTCAGTCCCTCATCTGAAGGAAGTTCTTCCTTCGGTTGCTCATCCGAAGGAAGTTCTTCTTCAAGAGCCTCTTCCTCAGTGGTTATATCCTCTGAAATATCAACTGGCTCTTCTTCAACTTCCTCTGGTTCTAAGGAATCCATATCCTCGTCTGGAATATCATCCTCTGGAATATCTTCGGGCATGCCTTCCTCGATTGGTATAGGCTCTGCGCCTTCTGGAAGTTCATCACTTGCCTCGGAATCCATATCTTCTCCTGGAATATCATCCGAAGGAAGTTCTTCCTTCGGTCGCTCATCCGAAGGAAGTTCATCGCCTACTTCGGAGTCCATATCTTCTGCGTCCTCAGGAATCTCATCCTCTGAAGGCTCTTCCTCTATTGGTTCACCAGGTAATAATATGCGTCCGAGCATCAGACCGAGTATCAGGCCAACCACAGCCAATAGAATCATGACAGATATAGCTGACCAGTTAGTTCCAAGAGCAGAGTCTTCCGCCAGGGTAACTGTAAGAATCTCCTGAACTGCATTGCCTGCCCTATCCTTGCTTTCGATAACAATGGTGTTTGAACCCGGACTGAGTGTTATTGAGTTTTGGAATTCGCCGCTGCCACTATCAACAGGAACAAGCTTACCATTCACAGTCAAAGAGGCAACATCTGCATCTGTGATACCAGAGAGATTGAGCTGTGGTTCATTAACCACGCTTTCAACACCGTCTAGCCTGAGTGTTGGTGCAGCTGTGTCAAGGGTGATGTTCATGTAATTGATCACCTTATTTCCTGCCACATCTGTGAACTCCATGGTGAGCATGTTCTGGCCCTCAAGAAGTTCCACGCTTTCATACCTGAATGTTCCATCACTGTTCACAATGACTTCTATTCCATCTACTAGAAGGGTTCCTGGTTCAGTAACCTCACCATAGATTCCAGTGACCCTCTTGTTGGTAATGGCACCGTCAAGGGCAACCACTCTATCGAATTCTGGAGCCTCTGTATCAAGTATTATCATAATTGGTGTCTCTTTTTTATTCCCTGCCGCATCTATAGAAATAACAGATATGGGATTATCTCCTTCAGATACATCTACCACGGCTGAAAATTCTCCATTGGATCTCTGTGTGATATAGGATGTAGCCCCCAAAATTTTTATTTCTGTTGCTGGTTCTGTTTTTCCAAGTATTGTCAGGGAGGGTTCATTAACATAGATTATTTCTCTTTGTGGATAAGATATATCCATATAAGGTTCAAGAGTGTCAACAGTAAAAGTCCAAGTTATTGATGCATTATTTCCTGCCCAATCATATGCTATGACGTCAATTCGATGAGTGCCATCGGAAAGCGGAGCTTCTGGCTTATAAGATATTGTCCCAAGCGGGTATCCTGCACCCTTGGAGTCCTCATCAAAGTCTATGGCGGTCTTTGCAATAACAGTTATGTCTATTCCATCCAGATAAATGGTTGCGGATTCCAACTCTGCTCGTGTGGAATCCCTGAATGAGGCATATATTGTTGGCCTTGTGTTACTTATCATCAAGCCATCGCTGGGCCCGACCTCTATTATTTCTGGTGCTTCCCTGTCCAGAGAAATGGTAACTGGAATCACAATCAGACCAGGCGCATTGGCCGTTCCAACCATTACTGCACCGCCATAATTCCCATCCTCGACACTTCCAGGGAAATTCCATTCGATTTCAAAATCAAGAACCTGGAATGCAGGCAATGTGAAATTATCTGGAGCTGTTTCATTGCCTTGTTCAACAATAACTAGGTCTTTCTCATTTGTCCCTATCAGTTCATAGCCTTTTCCCGTATCAAGTGTTTGACTGATGGTTATATCATAGTGGCCACCTTTCTCACCTGTGGAAATTGAGGCTGTGGTAGTGAATCCAAGTACTTTGATTATGTATGGCCCATCTGGAGGAGCAACCCATTTCACGGTCTCATCCGCATCCGCATCGGCATCATAGTCCCAATTTATGCCGCCAGCCTTAATACAAAGCCCATCCCGGACCTCGTCAATGGAAAGCTCGCCATCTCCATTAATATCCTGGAAGACACCAAGATCAAGATCTGGACAATCATCATATCCCTCCAAATGAACTTCCAAAATAAGGCAGTTGGAAAGGTTTAGCCAATAAGTACCAGAACCATACATGAGCCATTCACCCCAGTCGGGGAAGTTCCACCAGTCCTGATAATCCAGGGGTATTTCCATATTTTCATAAACTTCTGAAATGGCCGGACCCACCGCAGAGGCATTGACCGCAGCCCATTCGGCATTTGAATGAAGTGAAACTGGAGCCGAACCAGCGGCATCCGGGGTAATAACATCAACGCTTGAAGAAAGGGTTACTTCGCATGATTTCCCCTGGATGGTTTCATGTGTATTTGCACCATCCAATATAATGCCATGCAACATGAGTACGTTTAGGCCTGGCGTGAGTGATGGGGCTATGGCCTCTTCAGAGGTATTGGTTGCAGTATTGAATATGGGTTCAGATATCTCTTCACTTCCTCCCTTATTCTCCAGGGTGTATGAACCATATCGGTCCGGGAAATTCCTTGCCGGTTCATCGATTACGTTTTTCCTTGAGAATAATAGCATATCTATGTCTGATGGCTTATTGTTCCAATCGAGTTCCATCAATATCCTCATGTTTAGGTTGTCTGCATTGGCGTAAAGCCCTTGATTTACTATGTTAAAGAAGAAATATCGTCTGTCACCAGTATATGGCCTCGCCTTGGATTCTATTCCCGTCTTAAGGGTCATATCATATCCCCCCAGAACAATCGAGTTGTTGTAGAGCCCCTCGTAGCCCAGCCAATTATCTCCTCCATAGTCGAATATGTCAATAGTTGACCACACATTTATGAGAACCGGAATTGTAATAGTATTAGAATAATATGTATAATTAATACTTACATTTCCAATGATAGTAGGTATCAACAGAGAGTTAAATGTGATGACGCCCGCGATATGGTCAAGGTCATAATCTACACCCTCATTAAGTGTTGCTCCGTCATTAACTATCACTGAAGTACCATCCACGATATTCGTATGGTCAAGGCGATAATACGGATTGGTTACTGGTATATACCAAGAATATTCCGCTATGAGGGACTCACCCGGTTGAAGTGCATCGGCAGGGTTCAAGATTATCGTGCCGTTCCCAGGATACAATGTGTAATTGCTTGTGGTTAAAGCAATAGGTGCAGGATATGTGTAGTTGTAATACGAGTAGAAAATCCAGCCTTCTTCGACACCACCAAACAATGTATCAATCTGGCCAGTTGCCAAATCAATGTCATAATCGCCTCCTTCCTCGAGCCAAATCCACTCTCCAAACAGATCTATATACAATGTTAAATTCAGCAGCGGCCAGTTATTTGTAAAGAAAGTAATATCTATCGCTGAAGCCTCATCCGCAGCCGTGGTGGTATAAGTGGATTCATTACTCACTACAATCGTGGCGTTTTTCCATAGATTCAATCCAATCACATTTCCATGAGATAGGGTGGCGATTCGGTCAGTTGAATTTGAAACGGGATCATCGGTGGCAGAGTATGTGGACACATTGAGAACCGGCTCATCGGTTACAGTTTTATTGTTATGGTGTAATGAGATTGCACCTTCGTAAGACCCAATTCCCATGCCTGAAGGGACAGAAATCGTGGCGTCGAACATTCCTTCAGCATTCCCGCTGATTGTTAATGCATCGCTATCCAATGATAACCAATCCCAATCCCTTTTTTCGAAGAATTCTATTTTGAAGTTCCATTCTATGAATTCTTCTTTCATCATGTCACTTGTGGGATTAAGATAGATAACTAGGCCATCATGAATTCTGGATGCGGGGTTTGTAATCCTGGTCTCTAGAACATTGGATATAACTCCATTGGATTCCAGCATATTATAAGTTTCTGATACGATATTAAGATCCTCTGGATAATGCAATCCTTCGCTGGATGGACAAGGGAAATAAACCGGTAAGGCTGGATTGCCATTGAGATTACTATCTGGCCCCTTTTCCCAATCCAATAGAGACAATCGATAGCTATGATTTAATTTAGATTCATCTAGTTCACTGAATATTGCGAAATCGGTGTAGGCTGTAACACGAATCATACTTGCCCTTTCCCATAATCCAGGTGTTGCCGGGACAACATTCACCGGGGTGTTTTGGAATGTGGTCGATAAATCAACACCCGTTGGGCCATCTACTGCTGTAGAGTCTACCTTACTCAGACCTGTTTCATTCAACCACATGACAATCTCACCAGGTGAGTACCAATCTGTAGCATTTTTATCTGTTACTGGATAATAATAATTATCAATGGTATAATTAGTAAAATTATTTTCTCCTATTTTTGCAAATAATGTATCTGTTATGTTTACAGTTTCCTGTAGCGTGCCATGATTTGAAAGAGAAATCGTTTCCGTGACGATATCTCCCGCTTCAACCATAGATGTAAATCCATCGTATGAGACGCCGTCATAATTGCCGGGAACCCAGAAATCATGAGAAGATGAAATACCGTATGTATCGGTTGCCATCGCAACACTTCTATTCGCATTCAGAAAACCCGCACCTTGTGTGAGAATATCATACCCAACATCATCTGCGCCGGACATGAGTAATCTTTTCGCGACTGAGGCATTAGGATATTCTCCATGGTTTTCATAATACGCTTGATATACCAAACACGCGATACTTGAGGCAACAGCAGCCGAGTGATCTGATCCAATCATAGGCAAAGGATATGTAAAAGCACTGGTACCTTCAAAAACAGATGCCAATGGCCTATTGACAAATCCATTACTTACAGCAACGACATCTGGTTTTGGTATACCCATTGCGGTTGGACCCCTTGATGCCAGTGGTGGCACATCACCGTAGTAGTGATTGGAACCCTCTGGACCCCCGCCTTGGGATGTTCTCCATAAATTGTCGGAGGCAGATCCTACTGTAAGGACTCCAGGCCCGGCACCCGGTGCTGAAACAGTACCGTAGCCATAACCGTCATCACCAGCACTCATAACGAAAAGTGCCTTCTCTTCTGCATAAACCATTGAAATATAATCCGCTGTTCTTGAATAATCATCCCATCCAGATTCGTAGATCTCGGGATAATTGAACCCGTTTACAACAATTTGAGCTTCGTCTCCTGTTCCGGTGAGACCATCGTAACCTTCCACCGCAAAATACCATGAGGCTATAACGTCAGAACTGGTTTTCTTTCCGCCAATAGCGATGATTTTCGCTCCAGGAGATAACCCGATAACTTCATATGTGTCCATTCTACCTTGGGAAACTAACCGCGAGGCCATTTTTGTACCGTGGTCTTCTTTATTATTTGTAATAAGATCAATTGTAAACTCGCCCATGAAACAGAGGACTTCTCCGTTAGCAGGGGTCTTGTTGTTATTTCCATCATTTATGCCGTTAATCTCTGCATACCTCTCTGAATACGGGATAGGGGTCGAGCCATCAGAGATGAAATACAGCATGCCTGCGGAAATGTCGGGATATCCGTCTGGGGTGTAGATGTTCTCAAAATCACCCGCATCTGCTGCAGTTCGGTTGAAATTGTCTATCCATCCAATCGGATTATTTTTATCAACCATGATATCTATTGAATTGAAAACATAATCATTGTTCATGTCAATGTAAACAGTATCGTAAACACCCGGACTCCCTGAATCCACAACCAGCATACCGAGGGTACCATACCTTTGCTCCAGTATTTCTGATGGATGAAAACCGAAATGATAATTTCCTGAAACGCTAACAATTCCATCAATCGAATAGTTTGTGATTTCTATATATGCAAAGTTTCCGAGCGATGTGTTCTTTAGGCTCCAATCAAGCCCCTTGTCTTCTGTCAAGTCATAATCCAAATCGAACACGCCGGGATCTGCCGGAACAGTATCCTGAGCATGTGTCGCATTGTCCCGTCCCACGCTGAAAACCTCAATCGATATCGCCTGTGGGTCACCTATAGATGCTCTCGGAATGGCGAATTCATTGAACATCGTTACACCTAACTGGACACTAGCCTGATGCCCCGAATTCGATACCAGTTCCCATTGCGTACTTGTCTCATTCCATTTAGAAAGTGTAGCGTTATTCATGATTGGTAAATAATCATCTTCTTTCGAATCATATTGAAATGATGTATTTACATATAGAGCATAATCCGGCTTATTGGCGATGAATATCTGTGTAAGATCCCCAGACATATTCCATATAGTTGCCCTCCTGTCACTGGAACCCGTTACTAAATGCAGTCCGTCTGGGCTGAAATCCACTGAATTTATAGGTAGGGTGCCATTAATCGTCTCAACTGGGATTCCGAGGTTATCCCTAATCGTGATTACTGGGGGGTTGTCAAATCCCTCAATGTATGTACCACTCTCAACTGTTACTAAATTAGCTCCAGATGGGGACCAAGCCACCCCATAAACACTTGAGCTGTAATTGGAAGCCACTATATCTGTTGTAATAGTTTCGGTTGTTGCATTCCATATTATTACTTCACTCGGATTAAGCTGGGTTCCGCCAGAACTAACTGATGCAATTATATCCTTTTTAGTAGGGTGCCATGCTAGATTTGTCAGTTGTGTATCATGTCCGCTTGGATCCCCAATACCACCTAGTGTTCGATTAATCGGTGCCGTAGTAGCACCGGCCAGTACTGTCGCATTTAGATTATAGATCCAAACAGGGAAATAAGTACCATATTTTACACCTAGACCAACTGCTATCCAGGGCTCATTAGGATGGAAAGCAACAGTGTTAACATAGTTTCCACCAATGACATAGATTTTCCCGAAAAGCGACATTGAGTTAATATCAACAATGTACACATATTGTTTTGTAGATATAGCTGCCCAGGTACCATTTGGACTTATTGAAAGAGTTCCAGTTTTTGTAAATGCATCATAAAAATCTTTTCCTACTTCATCAGTGAAATCATCTAGATATCTCATTTTACCATCCAGTTCTCCTGATGTGACATCCCACAAATACATATCTGTATTTTCAACAGTGAGGGCTCCCCAACCCTAAAGGGTGGGGCATCCCTATCGGTTATCCGGTGAAGGAAAGTAGAGTAGTTTGAGGAGTCTTTTGGGGCATTGATTCCCTCAGGAGCCATGCACCTGGCTTCCTGGCTCCTTGGTGGTGCTT
>JAUWNU010000108.1 GCA_030612505.1 Methanomassiliicoccales archaeon | reverse complement strand
CCCACCCCCCCCGCCCCCCGCCCCGCCAACACCCCCGCGGGGGGCCGGGGGGCGGGGCGCCCCCCTGGCGCCTGCCGCCGGGGGTGGGGGGCCGGGGGGGGTTCCAGAGGGGGGGGTTTTGGTAGTGGGGAGAAGGGGGATGCTGTTTTTGGGTGTGCAGTCGTGTTGGATGCCGATGGCGACCACCTCCCCGCCCTTACGGATGGGGCTTCCAAAGTTTGAAAGAAAAAGAATAGTTGTCACCAGGCCAGAATCTGACATTCTGGCCCACAACCCCGCCCTCCACAGCTGAAACCCTCCGGCTTTCAGCCTACTTCACACGAAATATCGTGTTCACAGACGGGGCATGATGGGTCAGGCCGGTGGAGGGGTGAAATACTTTAGGATTTCTGATTTAGCATAAGGCTTTTGCTTTGGACGCAATTAAGGATCTTTGAAATAGTACCTAAGGCGCATTTATAGCCTTTCCACTGGTTGATTAATTCGTGTAATTCCTTCTTAAGCTGGCTTGTAGAATATTCTGTCTGGATGCCCCTTATCCTATCCATTTCTTCTTTTATTGCAGTTTTAGCTATTTTGATATTGGCAACTGTCGCAAGTACTTTCATTAAGCTCAAAAGGTCTATTGTTTTCTTCTGAATTGCAATATCTGCAAGCAAATCTAAAACACCATAAATGTCCCAAAGCATCCCTGTTGTATCTAGTTCTCTTAAACTTAAAGCCCTTCCTTCATGTAAGATTTCATTTCGCATAATATAATAATTTATAATATCAGCAGGTGGCGGAATGCTTGTTTTTCCTTCAATGCTAGCTATACCGAACGACATAAATACTTGCGCATTATTAAGGGGTTGAGGTATTTGTTTGGCAAAGCGTTTAACAGTTGCGGAAGCTCCGCTAATTATAATGGCATTATACGACGAAATTCGCAGAACTAAGGATGCTCGATATGACCATCGTTTGCATGTGGTGTTGTTAGTAGCTCAAGGTATGTCCTGTTCAGAGGTGAGTCGTTTGTTGGGCGATTCCGTTAGAAGCATTCAGAACTGGGTCAGTCTATTTGAAAAGAAAGGATTCTCTGGATTGATGGACAAACCGCATCCTGGACGTTCATCACGATTGACTAGTGAACAGATTGCTGAGATTGATACAGCACTTCGTTTTACACCAGAGGAATATGGGCTTAGCGGCCATCTGTGGGATGGAAAAACATTATCTGTTTTCATTCATCAAAAATTTGATGTAAAACTGGGCGTGCGCCAGTGCCAGCGATTGTTCCGCCAACTTGGGTTCAGATACCGCAAGCCCAGGCCGATGATTGCAGGCACCGAGCAATCCATCAAAGATGAATATAAAAAAACTCAGAATGCTGATGGATGATCCAGATATTGATGTGTGGGCGATGGATGAAGTAATGTTCCATCAACACGGAACTACATGTAAAATGTGGATTGCGCCCGAGGACCATAATCCTACAATCTATCATCATCCGACAAGGAAGAGTGTTGGATATTTTGGAGCTGTACGTTTACGGGATGGCAAATTTGTATATCAAAGGGAAGCTGATAAGTTCAATGCAGAAACATTCCATCGTTTTCTGAAATTTCTCCGTAAAACAACTGCACGGACAAACAAGAAAGTCGTTGTGATTTCAGACAATGCCCGATACCACCATGCCAAACTGCACAAGCCTTGGAGAGATAACTGCGAAGACCGTTTTGCATTAGACTTTCTTCCGCCATACAGCCCAGAACTGAATCCTATAGAACGTGTGTGGAAACTCACACGAAGAAATTGCACCCATAACAAATATTTCTCAGAATTAGAAAATGTCATCAACGCAATTGAGCCGCAATTCGACAAATGGCGACAAGGAAGTGAGGCATTACGCAGGTTATGCGCAATCAACTAAGACGTTGCGTATAATATTAAAAATGCACCCACTACCTCTTTATTGCGGAGTTCATGTTGCTCTCTATAAAGTAAGGTTTCAATAGAACTAATCGCCAAACAAAGGCATACATCTGGCTGATCTTCATTTCTGATGGCTTGCCCAAATCTTTGGTATGCATCTGACAAGTGCTTCCGTATGAGTGCTTCATCTGAGAACTTTTCCCAGGGCCTTGGTGGTGCTTTCCATCGCTGATGTTTTTCATCATTCCAAATTTTTGGTGGAAATGATACAGGACATGCTTTGTTTGGCACGAATTTTGAATCTAAAACTTCTTTTGATGATTCATCTATTACAAAATAATCTTCGCCCATTTCTATTCCATAAAAATCACCAAGATTTGAGCTGTGCCTTGGCATAGCACTGCTAATCATACTCAGAGCCACGTCAATCTCTGCCTTTGCTACTTCTCCAGCGAACTTAATCCCTGGAGCTTCAATAATAGTTTTCGCTGCTACAATGATTTCACGATTTGTATTTTCTAGTCGTTTATTGATTTCTACTTCTACTTCATTATCGCATATGGTTTCAAGTTTTCCAATTGTTGTTCTATCAACGGATAATGGCATTTTTGGTGGTTCAAAATTATAAATTGACCAAATAACAGTGTAGTTATTCGATGTTATTTTCAATGAATCTATATGTTTTATTATTTGTTTATTGATTTCATCTTCAGTCGGATTCTTATCTTTATAAAGCACCCAAAGAAACTCTCTAATCTTATATCTCAAATACTGTGGTTTCCTTTGGAATTGTCTTTGTTGGGTGTGCCGAATAATGATGATTTCTAACTCTTTTTCCAACCATCTTATTTCTTCATCTGGCCATATGAAAGGATTCCATTGTGGTTCTCCACGTTCTCGTATGTAATTTCCATGAAGATTGTTTGAAAGTGCCTTTAATATATCTTTTTTCATCAAAGAGTTGCCTAATTCAATTTCATTCATTGCTCCCCCTCCACAATCCTAATCTCCTCTTCCGAAATCTCTCTGGGAGTCCTAAATGTAACTATCTTTTCTGAATCTAATATTCTACATCTCGAAACTGTGCCAATCATGAAATGACAAATGTCTGGATTCATATGATACGCCATCTGTAGTTGTTCTTTATTTTCAGAGAATAATTTGTAATTTGAAACATTGGGAGGAAGTGTTTTAGTAATTTTTCTAGTCCATTCTAATGCCCCTTGTCCTAATACAACAATTTCGTCCCAATCAGAGGAGATAGTTGAGCGAATTACTTTGAATTGATAAATGCCATCACTAACAGAGTCTAATCGTGGTGATTGAATATCAAATTCAAAATCGGTATGTATCTGAGATAAATATCTTGACGGAATGAAAACTGCTTTGATGTCACCTATTATATCATAAGCATCTCTTATAATTTCTCTGATAGGTTTTTCATCTATTTCTATCGGTTCAATTTCTTTTGTAACTCTGTAGACAAGAGACTTTTCCTCCCCACGTGCAATATTAGCTCCAGTCATGTCCATCCATACAATTGGCATATCGTCTTCTAGGTATTTGGTGAATATTTTACTGTGTATCGCTATTCTGAAAAAGTCTTCATTCATTACCTTATCAGTAACCATTTCCTCTACTTTTATAGCATGTGGAATCGAATCGATCATTCTTGTTTTATAGTACTTGTTTTTCATTTCCAGAAGTATCTCTTTCATCCTTTCTTCTGGGGTTAAGTTTTGCCATTTATTAATCAACCAGTCACCTCCACATCATCTCCCTCAGCAACATCTGAGGCAGGTTTCTTTAGCAATGATACACTTAATTTTATTCTCTCCAAATTGTCCAGAAGCATGCCAGCATCAACAAAACGGTCAACCATATATCCAGCTTCTTTTACTTTGCCTAAAAAAGTCATTATTTCATTTGGGTGATCATATTTCTCACCAAAATCATTAGCGGGATTATTCTTCCAAAATTGATAATCAGTCCATACTTCTGTTCGGCAGAAAATATATATTCTCCTCTCATCATTGCGTTTAGCCTCAAGAAACTCTAATTCTGTCATTGAAATATTTCTACCACTTTCTGGATCAATACGATCTGGTTCTCCATATCTTCTATCTATAATCAAAACAAATAAATCAGATTCTCGAACACCATTAAGGCACTCTTCCTCGATTCCGGGTTGCCCTGTTCGTGGGCCACTTGGCATATCTCCATAGGTAATCACATCATAATCATTGAGTCTAAAATATCGAGCAAGGATTGAGCGCAAATCTTCAAGCCCTTCAATAGCTGAACTGATGAAAACAGAAGGTTTCATTGTTGTTTGAGAGAACTCATTCATTACTGCCCTCCACAATTCCAATTTCTTCCTCGCTCAACCCATACAACTCGTACACAAGATTATCAATCTCCCTATCCGCCGCCTCAATCTGCCTCTGCACCCTTGTTTCAGCGTCCGGTGTGCTGGCCTCCTTAATGTCCTTGTGGAGCTTCAGCATTCTCTCAACGAGTTTCACCATTTTGTCATGCCTGGCTACGTCTTTGGGGTCATCGAAATTAATTGCCTTAATCGGTAGCTGGTTGGCATACATTGGCTTACATTCAAAGTATCCCCCTTGTTTAGTTGAGGCTATCTGACGAATGAAGTAGTTCAGCACTTTTGAATTTAGAATTCCAAGAAGATAAGCATCTCCAGTTGTGAGAATATTTGTCTTATCATTTGAGAAATATCCATCTTTGTCAAGGTAAAATGAATTATGGCGAACTATGGAGGCAAATGATATTTTGATTTTTTCAAATTCTTCATGGTAATCTATTGGGTCTTGAATTTCATACCATTCATAAGAACCTTGTTTTCTGCCTTTCCATTTGGCTCCCTTCCAGTCTTTTGGTTTAGGCATTAACCGTTCCTTAAATTGTTCCAGATAATTTCTGATTGCTGGATAGTTGTCAATTTCAATTCCTCTTCTTGTGAATATCAAATACCTTTTTCTATCTTCAATTACATATGATTTGATATCTTTACCAACAAGGAAAGGCTTGATTAAATCAGCACTATTCTTATCTTCCTTGATTAGTCTATCCTTCGTTTCTTCATCTACTACAAATGCCTCGTTAAATCCAGTTTTTATTCCGTAGTAAATCTTGCAATCATCATACTCACCAAGTGGTGTCCCGGCCTTCTTGAGCTTGTTCAACAAATCAAGTTTGTCCTTGCCCATCAGAGCCCAGCCAGTATCATCAAGCGATTTTACATTGACCTCGAATTTTGTTTCATTGATTATTTCATTCAGCTTGTTTGGTTCCAGTGTCTTGAAATTTACCACGTCAAATTTCTTGACTGGCTTTCCCTTTCCGACAATCATGATGCAAGGATAGGTTGTGGCCGTGGTGAACACCTTCAAGTCCCCGAAGTCCAGTATTTCCACAATGTGATTTTCTTTCAGCCATTTCCTGAGAGGGGTTCCATAATTCGCCCGCATCCACTTGTTTGCGACAATGTTTCCCCATAAGCCAGTATCATTCAGGAGATTGACTCCTTTTTCTATGAAATAGGTGTATAAATCTGCCATCCCGTGATAAGTCTGGTAATGGGTTTTGAAATATTCCTTTGCATCTCCAAGGCTTTCCTGCCTGACATAAGGCGGATTCCCCACCACTGCATCAAATCCACCGGCCTTCATTATCTCGGAAAATTCCTCCTGCCAACTGAACGGATTAATCCTGTTAAGTTCATTGTCCCGTTCATCATCTGATAAGTCTTGGAGATGGTCGATTATGTCAAAGTCTATCAGAGAATTTCCACACTTGATATTGCTACCCAAATCTGGTAATGCAGGCTCCCTGAACCATTTTCTAACATTGCCTATTGATTCCTTGCTCTCTCCTTCCAGAGCTTTCAGCAGTAGATTGAGTTTTGTAACTTCGACTGCCTGGCTGTCAATATCAACACCGTGAATGTTATTGAGTAAAATTCGTTTCTTTTCCTGAAGTGTTAGCTGCCACTCATCTTCGCGCTTCTGGAATACCTGGTCCTTGTGATTTTTCGGCTTGTTTGCCATATACCATTCAAGATGCTTGTCCAGCATTTTCTGGTATGCTACTATCAGGAAAGAGCCGGAACCACAGGCAGGGTCAAGAATTTTTACTTTTGCCAGTTCTTCCAGATTCTTGCCTTCGCAGAGCTTGCTTACTGTGTTGTCAACAATGTATTCTACAATGTAGGTTGGGGTATAATAGACGCCGCCAGCTTTCTTGACTTCTGGCTTTTCCTCGACCTTGGCAGTTTTTCCGCTTGCCGAGAGCTTGATAACCTTTCCAAGGAACTGTTCATAGACCTGGCCTAAAATGTCTGCCGGAATAACATCAAACTGATATGGTGAATTTGGATAATACAAGTCCCATAAAATGTTTGCCAGTACTTTATCATCAACAATTAATTTGTGCATTAATCTGTCCGGTTTAGTGCTTCTTGATTTATCGTGAGTGAAATGGAATAGTCCAGAATTATATTTTGCATCTGCCAGTTGAAAGACATCTATCATGTGTCTGTAAATATCTTTCTTGTTCATCATTATGTCATAGAGCTGATTCTCTGGCTCTGTTTTTCTGTCCTCGCAAATACGCAGGAATAATATTCTATCAATAAGCCTCTGAACTGCGAAATTAACTTGCTCGGTGGTGAATTCATTGTTCCTGGCAATGTTTTTGGCTAATTCCTCACGCCAGCCCTCTATTTCCTTGAGAATTTCTGCGTCAACCTCTGATGTTCCACGCTTCTTGGCCTGGGCATATTTGTCGAATGAACCTTTGAGAATTGCATCCTTTGTGAATATAGCAACAAGCTCATCCCAGCGTTCTTCAAGTTCTGTAAATGGAATGTAAATAATTCGGCCTTTTGTGGGGTCGTCATTCTTGACAGGCTTGTATCTGCAATCATAAACAGAAATATCCTCAAAGTTAGTAAGAATTGATAATGGCAATTTTGCGCTCCAGGCATATCTTTTCAACTGGAATGCTGGCATCTTGTCCGAGCATATGTCAACAGAGGGCTTTTTTGCTTCAACGAAGAACTTGGTAGTGCCGCTTAATCTAAAAGAATAATCGGGGGTTTTTATGCTGCCTTCGACTTCCAATGATTCCTCGGTTACAACATCTCTATACTGGGGTGCATTTCCTTGGGTATTATCAACGTCCCAATCCAGTGCCTTAAAAAGAGGGTCTAAGAATTCTAATCTTACATCGGCCTCCCTGTAGCTTGATGATAAATATTGCTTGCGGTTGTTTGTGTATCGTTCAACAAGTTTTGAAATCTCTTCTGGAGCAGGCATAATCTTCCCGATGCTGGAATGCGATTTAGGATATTAAGATTGGCGAGGAATGTATCAATTCCCATCAACACCCGGACAGACGAGATCAATCCATCCAACACGACCATGCCTCGTCTGGATAATTGCTATATGCTAGCTGGAGGGCGGGGTTGTACCTCCTGATTATCTGAATCAGGAGAGTTGACACGTCTCTTTTTTCTTTCAAACTTTGGGTGCCCCGGGTGTGAGCCCGGGGGGGTGGTCGCCACCGGCATAAAACACGACAATTCACCCTATCCTAGCACCTTAAACCTAGCATCTAGCACCTTATCTCACTCAATATGCTGAATCTCGCCGCAGTGTGGGCACATAACCTCAATAGGCCGTCTGGACGTTGTTATTTCAATGGGGTCTCCACATTCTACACATTGGAACTGGCTTGCTGATGAGGCATCCTGGGTACGTTTTGGCACCAGACTAGATTCCTTACTGCTTGGTGCTGTCAGTCCTTGCTTTTGCATTGATTTTACCCTTGACCTTGTCCTGAAGGTCACATAC
>JAUWNU010000027.1 GCA_030612505.1 Methanomassiliicoccales archaeon | reverse complement strand
AAAACACGTTTCGGATACAGAATTCGATGCCGTTCAAAAATTGGTCGAAAAAATGAAGTACAATCCAAAATCAATGCTCATAACATTAGGATGCTGGCTTGGTTAGATTTCCAGTGGAGTGATTAGTTTTGCATCAAGGCCAGTTCTTTATTAAATTAAATACATATTCATAACATATATTATAATAATAAACTCTTAATCTCGACTCATCAATCAATATTATAGAAATAATGCATTTCAGGAAAATAAGTACTTCCAATAGACTGGCTATTAATAATAACACATCCACACATCTTATAAATGTGAGATTAGAATCAATAAGTTTATTAACAAATCCATAAGTCTTATATTGTAATTGGGTATTTTGGGTGGGTGGTGTTCAATTGGATATGAGGAAATTCTTTCATGAAAATAAGCTAGGCCTAAGTACAATTGGAATTATCGTAGGCTTACCTTTGATATTGGCTAGTGCATTAAGTTTCATGTATTCTACAGGGGAGGAAAACAGTGATTTAATCCAATTTTCTTATGACCTTTTTGGAGATTGGGCATTTTGGATAATCATTCCAGGATTACTTATGCTTATTATTGGATCTTATTTCGTTTATGATTTCTACAGAAAAATGAAAGAGTTCAGGAGTCTCATGACTATAGAAAGCAAAGCCAAGTTCATTAAAAACCTGGACAGAATTGAGTTCCTGGCTTGGCGATTGCACCCGAATTATGAGAGAGTAGTTATAGAGAAGAAAAAGAAATATAAGATTAGGTGATATACTGTCTCACATTCGATTTCGAAGAACCTCTTTCAAGACAATATATCGCCTAACGTTCAGTTCCAAAGAACTTCTCTCAAGACGATGTATCATCTAACGTTCAGTTCCAAAGAACTTCTCTCAAGATGATTATCCAGTGATGTCTTCAATTTCTAGGTAATACCAAATGAATTTCCCGCTTGAATGTTGATAAATTATCTGGTAACAAACTCGATACAAATCACCATAAATTTTAGAACCTATTTGACAACCCCTAATTCATCCATGAGAGGCCACTATTTCCACACGAAACAAAGGGGTAGGGCTCTATTTCTTATGGAACCATTAAAATAGTTAGTCGGCATTGTTCTGACTCCACAATCGGAGCATTATTTCCGACTACAAATCGGTGTTGAGTTTTCGGCACTAAAATCAGGCCAATAAGGGGGAGGCCAGAATGCAAGAAAGCATATTCAAAGAATATCTTGATATTAAGTCCATATTCAAGAAGGACAGGGACGTTCTCAGACCATCCTATATTCCAGAGAAACTGCTACACAGAGACGAACAAATAGATCAGATTGCCTCCATCCTAGTATCTGCCCTTCGGGGCGATCAACCCTCTAACATTCTTATATTTGGCAAGACCGGAACTGGCAAGACAGCAACTGCAAAGTACCTAGGCAAGGAAATTAAGAAAGCTACTGACACTCTCCCGGCACCCCTTAAAGATGTTAGATACATCTACATCAATTGTGAGATTGTTGACACCCAATATGGAGTTCTACAGAATATTGGCAATCGTTTTATTGAAGATTTTGATGAGAGAATCCCGCCCACTGGCTGGTCCACCGAAAGAGTTTATAATATTCTCTGGGAGAAGATAGACCAATCACCAAAAGTTGTAGTTGTGGTGCTTGATGAGATTGACAGATTCGTTTACAAGAGTGGGGATGACACTCTTTATCATCTTACAAAAATCAATGATGACCTAAAGAATGCCAAAGTTAGCTTAATAGGCATATCCAACGATTTAAAATTCACAGAAATGCTGGATCCCCGAGTTAGAAGCAGATTATCTGACGAGAAAATTGTTTTCCCACCCTATGATGCTGACCAGCTGAAGGATATTTTGCGGCAGAGGGCAGAAATAGCCTTTGAGGGGGATGTAATCGAAGAAGGAGTAATCGCATTATGTGCCGCTGTCGAGGCCCATGAACATGGGGATGCTAGGCGGGCTCTTGACCTGCTTAGAGTTGCAGCAGAACTTACCGAACGTTCCAAGGAAGAGCATATCACTGAAAATCATGTAATAAAAGCCAAGAACAAGATTGAACTTGATTGTGTGATAGAAGCAGTAAGAACCCTGCCAGTCCAGTCAAAATTGGTACTCATGTCAATACTTATTGGCGAGGAAAATGGTAATGACAAGCAGATGACCGGTGATGTTTACAGCACTTACAGGATACTTGCCAGAAAGGCCAGCAAAGGAATTCTCACCCAGCGCCGTGTGGCCGATTTAATTTCGGAACTGGACATGATGGGCCTGGTTAGTGCCCGTGTAAAATCCTTTGGCAGAGGGGGTAGGACAAAGATCATAACTGTAAGTGTCCCACTAATGGAAACACGCCATGTTCTGGAAAAGGATCCCATGATGGAACCAGTTAAGGGCATGAAGTTGAAGACCCAATCTACATTAGAACTGTAAAATTCTGCAACCCTGTAAAATTCCGTAACCTCATTGCTCAAAATTCGCTGGTTACGGAGATTTTACAGAATTTTTGATTGTCACCATTAGATTTAGTTCAATCAGGTCGGGTGCTATATTTTCTAAAATTTAGATTTCGCACCCAACAATTGCTGGGAGATTGCTGTGAGCAGCATGATGCTGGATTTAAATTTTATTCGTTTCCGCATCATTGTCGAACGCTTGTTTTCATTAATTGGGTTGCGTTCAACGAGCGGTTGAAGACGAAGCCCATTATTCAAAACAGACAAATCGATGGCTTCCCAGGGTAAACATTGAAATATTACCCCATCAATACTGGCATGGTAAAATTATGGCTTGTAAATTAGGATTGGAGCCAGCCATGCATGGAAGATGTGATCGCTGGCTCGGCACACAGGGCATGTCCTCACAGCCCACCCTGGGCAATATTTGTGAATACTGCCATCACCAAATAAAAGACGAGGATTGAGGTGGTAACCTGGCTGCCCTGGTTATTCGATTGATTCAGCAGCAGGATATTTCAGAAATTATTGACATGCAGGCAAGAGTCTGGCAAGATCACTTTCTGAAAGAAAAAAATCAACAAGTGCCAATGATGAGGCGCTCCCTTCAAAACATTAATTATTACTTGGAAAAGGAGCCGGAAGGCTGTTTTGTGGCAATCCAGGACGGAAAAATTGCAGGCTCAATAATCTCCCATGTCTGGGGCAAGATTGGTTGGTTCGGGCCCCTGGAGGTTGAAGCCACCCTGCAAGGCCAGGGAATCGGAAAGGCACTTGTCCAGGAATCTTTGAGATATCTAGAGTCAAAAGGATGCACAACAAGGGGCTGTGAGACAATGGCCACTAGTTATAAAAACACATCATTTTACTTGAAAATGGGCTTTCGGGCCAAGGGACTTTCAAATGTACTTTACAAACGACTGGAACCATCAGACCCAGACAGGCTAAAGGCCAATCAGGCAAGACTTTTCGAACTCCAGAATATGGTAACTTTTAAAGAACTCTGGCAAAAGATTCAGCCAGGCCTTAATTATGAATCAGAAATTACAGCCCTGAACAAGCACAATCTTGGAGAAATATGGGCTCTGGAAAACAGCGCCCATGCAATTGTCCACACCTATGAGATGTTCTCAGACAGCAATAATGCAGTAATTAAGTTACTAGCCGCCCCGATAAATGAATCTAAATCAGCAAATATCTTACTGGAAAGATGCGAGATGTCCGCAATACTGGCAGGAAAGACCGGAATGTTCATCAGGTCCTATGATGTGCCACCACCAGGCCTTGAATGGTTCTCCAAAAGAGGATATATTCTCCAAAGCAATTCAATCCGACTTATTAAAAAAGGACCAGACGAGTCCAGCCTACACTATCATATATCTTGCTGGTCTGGATGAATTCAAAAATAACTCCCGAATCGCCTATGAAACCATGGCTTTTTCATGAGGTTCATTAGCATTCTGAAGGCCGGCCGCTGTATGAACTCTATTCTTTCAATGAAGCTGAACAGATTCTCCTGCCTTTTCTTGTAGCTCAGAATCACAGCCAGCTCAGGCATTTTGTATCCTGGATTCAAAATCTTCCGGGCAATCTCCTTTCCGCTGACAATTGCGAATGAGATTCCAGCACCATTTGTCCGCAGTGCCAGGCCAGCTGCGTCTCCAACTAGAAAGATATTGCCAAACTCACAACCATCATAGAAATGGCTGATTGCCGCGGTATTGTACTTGCAGCTGGAATAGTCGATTTTCCCGGCATCCAGATAATCATGCAAGGCCTGTTTTGCGGTTTTCGGGGACAGACAATCTGGATTGAAGAACACACCCATGCTAGTACTGTCCATGTGGGGAAAGGACCAGATATACCCTGCTTTAATGGCCTCGGGGTTGAAGTGCCAAATAACCCTATCGGTCACCCCCGGAATCTCATAGTACATGCCGATGCAGCTTTTTGTTTCCAGGCCAATATGCCGCCGCACCAGGGAATTAGAACCATCTGCGCCTACCAGATACTTGAAAGAAAAATTCCCTGCGGAAGTATGAACCTCATTCTTTCCGATGCTAGTCACTTTCATGCCAGTGATGATTTTAACATTTTCAAGACCATGAAGCATGGCCACCTGATATTGCCCCAAATCATGCCTGGAGATTGTCCGGAGTGGCTTTTCAAGTTTTAGTGTATATGACTTGTATTTTGTTGTATAATCCTCTTCAGAAAAGGTCCTTATTTTATCTGCTGGCAGTTCAAATTTCTTATCCATATTCTTCAATCCGCCGGCGCAGACCTTAGGCCCGATTATCTCATTCTTCTCAATCAAAAGTATTGATAAATTAGAATCAATCAATTCATGAGCACAGGCCAAACCACCAGGGCCTGCGCCGATTATTATCACATCATATCTCTCTGCCATACTAATACTCTGATTTCATGGGAGATTATAAGTGTTTCTGAGGCCAGTGAACCTTGGGATCTTCGCCCAACTTTTAAATACACCTCCCTATTAACTGAATTCGCTAGGCTAACCGGGCGTTAGCCGTCCCCGAGTTTTTCTTTTTGAGTGATTTTCTGTGCTGGATTGGGTTCGCCAAAAAGAAAAATTCGGAAAGAGAAAAACCTCACCCACCCCTGCTCGAAAATCAACAGAATCTAGACAGACACAATTTATTTATTGGGGCCCGTACATTCACTTAGTGAACGGAGGAGTGCCCGTTTATTAACATTGAAGTGGGATGGCCAATGGTGGAAGAAAAGGATATTTCTGATTTAAAAAAAAACCTAGATAGAAAAAACATTAGCCAGTTGTCCACAGTAAAGTTTGGAAAAAGCCCTTACATTATTGGAGCACCACACCATACGCCTGGTGGTGTTAAGTATATGCCTTGTAATAAGCACAAAGACGGAGATGAGAATGTAGGGTTCCTAGCACTCGCTCTTGCAAAACAACTTAAAGGACAATGTGTCATTGCTAGCAATTACTGGTGTGATTCTAACAAACTTGATTCTGATAAGTATTATACAGATTATTTATCATTTATAGAAAAAGAAAAACCTAAATTTCTTATCGAGATTCATGGACAAGGTGGAAAAAGAAAAAAGATTCAAGGACATAGTCGCAAAACAAATTATGGAAATAGGATAGATATATCATGTGGAACTAAAAAACAGACTGATAAAAGTGAGGAACTAGCTGGACATGTCTTTGAGGAGATTGACAAATTACAACATAGTGATGATTCCCTGTGGAATAAACTCAATATTTGTGGGGAATTTTCTAATATGTATTTCCAAGCTACAAAGGTTTATTCACTAACATGTGTTAGAAAATGGGGAGGAATACCCTACCATATTGAAATTCCTCCAAAATTAAGAAGGCTTGGAAAAGACAAAAATTACATAGTGCCAGAGGAGGGAAAAGAACTCATGATAATTATTGCGAAATCTCTAAAGAAAATGGAGGGAACCAAATGAAAAACATATCAGCACTTGTTTGCTTTATAATTGTGGCCATAGTTTGCATTTCGATTGCCAGCGTAAATGTAGTAGCCCAGGAGGGACCAATAGCGGAATATCATTTCGATGAGAATTCAGGAACTACATTAGGGGATAGTTCTGGCAATAACAATAATGGCACAATTCATGGTGCAACATGGACCGATGGCATATCTGGTTCGGCCTTGAATTTTGATGGAATTGATGATTATGTCGATTTAGGACATTTGTTAGATAATCCAAGTGTAAGTGTCCCTAATGGAACTGTTGAGGTTTGGTTCAGACCAGAACATATAATTGGACCAGAAAATGCGACGATGGGTGGATTATTCTGTAAGTACACAACCACATGGGGTGGAATGCTTCTTCGTTTGGATTATACTGGAAGAATGACTTTTTGGAATCAGCAACAAGGTACTTCTGCCAGATTGGATTCTGAAATTCAAACATGGTATCCACAGTGGTATCAAGTTGTTATTCAATGGGGACATTCGGGAATGAAGATGTATTTGAATGGAGAATTGGTCAATGAGACAAGTTATACTGGTGTCTGGCACGAGCCACACAATCTAAAATGTGCGATGGGCAGTGTGTACTGTTCAGATTTCAATTCAATTGGCCCAAATCATACATTTAATGGTTCAATAGATGAAGTTCGGGTTTACGATCGTGTGCTAAGTGCAGATGAAATATTAGAGCACTATCAAGAGCACTCCCAAAATGAAACACCTGGCTTTGAAGTTTTGACAATATTATTGGCAACGGTTATTTCTATTGCTTTAATCAAAGTTCGAAGAAATTCGAAGTAAATTCAACCGCTCCGAGTAACGGGTTGGTATAGCCAAGGGTCAGCGCAGGAGCGGAAGGTCACCCCTCAGAGAAGTTCCCGATACCAACAGGTGGAGCAAAGAATCCCACACCCAACCCCGCTCGAAAATCAAATATTTTAAATACACCTGCCACTTATGAGCCATTGCTAGGCTAACCGGGGGGCTAGGCGTCCCCTTATACACCGAAACCGTCTTTAGCGGGGGTGACGGCCGAGTGCGGCGTATCAGACCTGTTGGAAGTCCTCATCGTGACCATGAGGTTCTGTCCTGTGGGGCTGGAGGTGGCGAGCAGATGCAGCCGGAGGGCGGCATTATTCGTCTTGATTACAGAAATCGGGTCAGGCCCTGACGGGAGCAGCCTTACTGTTTATTACCAACGCTCACAGGGTTGCGGGACCGAGAAGCGGTGTGATAGCTTCCAGGAGGTGCTGGCGACAAGCTCGGTGCCTAGCACACCATTCTAAAATTAATATTGAGCCAGGTTTGAGCTTGCCACTTGCATGGGTGGCAGATTTTCTCTCTTACAAAATATATCAAACAGGTGTATTGCCCCTGATAATTATGTTCAGCTTTCTCTATCTGGAGTTTGAAAATCACAACCCATGCCATGCAGAAAATTCTGAATTCCAGCAAGCCGTTCCAATTCCACAATCACGAGGATATTTTCATATTTTTTAGCCAATATGCATATGCCTTTCGCAATCCATTCTTCCCTGGCTCTTTCCAGGGCCATGTATCCAGGTAACCAGTTCACAACACCGTCCCACTCCACAACAAAATCTTCTGGAGTTTGAGATATAAAAGCATGCCTGGCCCACTTTTTCTCACATCTACCCTGCCGAACCATATCTATAGTTGAAACATACTTGCAGAATGCTGCGGTGAAATGCTCATCATCCATATCCACCCCCTTAATTGGAATATTATTCTTGCTGGCCAGTTTCCAGGCTTCGGAATAACAAGGTGGCGGCCGCACAACCTCTCCAAAAGTTTCCAGTCCCTGGATGTACATGTCCTCTTCCTGATTTGCTGGCTCAGGAACATCTTTTTTCGTGGTAATGTGCTTGGCCATTGCCTGGATAGATTCTTTTGAGGTGGAAATACCAATAATATCTGGTTTGAATTGCTCAAAGGCATTTTTTACTTTTTCGCCCTCGGAAATTAGCCCTCTAACTGCGCCAATTAAAAGTATCTGGTTAGTCATTCTACCTCCTTCTTTGAAGCAGACCCATAATGAAACACCGTATAATTTGTGCCATATAGTTTTACCATCATATTCGTTCCTCGATCATATCCATTATTTTCTTCTTATCCTGGGCCTTGTTAAGTTCTTCACAGCCAATTATTGGGGTTCCCCCAAGGTTCAATCTACTGCCTCGTTTGTCAACGAAAATCACAGAGTGCTTTTCCAGAATTTTTGATAAATTTGATATTGCTCTTGCTAAATCTGAATCCTTCTGTCCTATGCCTGTAAATAATATAGTGTGCTTATCCTGGGTCACTGCATCAAAGGGGCAACGATTGGCTAGCTCCACAGAAAATCCTATTTCATGAAGTTTTAAGAAGATATCTCTTGCCATGCCTTCTGCAATATTATCTTCTGCATCTTTTGGCTTCTCAGGCGCACAAGCTAATGGGTCTGCTGCAATTATCAATTCAACACCTAATCTTTCCTCCAGACGAATCGCCACCTCAAGTTTCGCATTCATACCATCTTCATACATACGAATGCTGCGGCGGCTAACCCCTCCCATCTTTGCCAGATCTCCCAGAGACATGCCCCCTTCCCTGGCTTTTTTAAGAATTTCGGAATCAATGTTTACATAGTATCCCCCACTGGCTGCATATACTAAAGGTGGAACGCCCTCAACAATAATATCATAGAAAGATTGAGGAGACAAAAGCGGAATACCGGCTCTTGTGTACATGACCCCATCCTCAACAGGTTCTGAAGCATTCTTCATGGCGATTATCAATGGTGAACCATTAACAGCCCTTGCCAGGGTAGACATACCTGCCACAGCATTCTGAGTTAGTGAGCTGGCATTGGCTGCAATCTTGACTATCAAAATAAGGTGTTCTTTCCTTGCCACTATATCGAACCCTGCATGGGCAAGGTCCTTTGGATCAGATGTTGCGAAACCATTAGTTTGAAGCAGTCCATGAATTTCTTTTAGTAGCATTTCTCTCGATGCCATTATTCGATAAAGACTTGAACTTCCATATAAGGTTTTTGTTTAAAATACCCAGGTCTTTTAAATACCATTTTTTAGACTATATAGGTAGCCAGTCATTACTAAAAATCGTCAAATGCCGGAATATATAGATACATTTAAATAATATGCCTCATAATCCACATTAATGGGATGGGATATGTCTAACAATAGCATAGCAATCCTCTTGCCAGCGCTTGATGAAGCAGATACCATCGCGAGCGTGATAAGCAAGATACCGAAACAAGAGCTGACGGACCTTGGCTACAAGGTCGATGTCGTGGTCGTGGACGGACACAGTAAGGACGGGACCTGCGAGATTGCTTCAGCCATGGGCGCCAGACTTTTAAAGCAAAAGGGAATAGGTAAAGGTAATGCTATCCAGACTGCCTTTGAGGACTTCAATGGCCGCTATTTGTTCATGCTGGATGCAGATGACACCTATGACCCCAGGGAAATTCTTAGAATGCTGCCGCCAATGGAAGCTGGAACCTATGATGTGGTCATGGGTTCGAGACTCAATGGCAGCATAAAGGTCGGGGCAATGACAAGGCTGAACTTCATAGGTAATGTTGCATTGACCCAGACAGCAAATGTTTTATTCCCCAATGGCCACAAGGTATCTGATGTCTGCACGGGACTGTGGGGTTTCACCGATGAGGTGATAAACGCACTCGATCTCGAATCACCACACTTTGATATAGAGGCGGAGATGTACGCTAAATGCGTCAAATCTGGCTTCAATGTGGGTGAGATAAACATCAATTATGGCAGGAGACCCAATACAAACAAGCTAAGCGCATTGAAAGACGGTGCAAAAATCTGGCTTCGATTACTCATAGAACGAATAAATCAATAATTTTCAATGGATGCACCGGGTCGCCACACAAAGCCCCTAGGGCTCCCTTTCCAATGATTTTCAATCATGCTTGAGTTTATGAAGGGCTCCCTCAATTTTTTCATAACATTTATCGATATTGGATTTGGCCTTGAGATAGAGATCCCGGTCAGATATCCTTGTATAAACATATGAATAGCCACGTGTTTCATTGGCCACCTTTTCCTTCTGGCTAAGGCCGCAGGCAACGAGTTTCTCCAGGCTCCTGTGCGCAGTTGACCTGTCCTTCTCAATCCTCTTAGCAATCTCCTTTGTAGTGGCGCCATGGTTCCATGTCAGCGCTTCAAAGGTCGATATGTCTGTGAGCGTCAGGTTGAATACACAACCTATAACATCAATGCACTCGAATTTGCTTTCCTTTGACATTTTGGAGATCTTCCTGAATTGCTGAAGCATGGTTGCACGTCCAACTTAGATAAACAGGTTCACATTTCCCTCTGAAGCCGCATCCAGATATGTACCGACGCCACCCACCTCGGCGACCTCAGATATCAACAGTTCCTTCGGGATGTTCATGAGTTCCATGGTCATCTCGCAGGCCACATACCTCACACCCAGTTCCTTACAATCTGATATTAGTTCCGTCAGCGCGGCAACGTTGTTCTTCTTCATAACGTCTTTCATCATCTTGGAACCCAGGCCGCCCATATTCATCTTGGATAACTTCGATTTGTCAGCACCACCTTTCTTCATAACGCCTAGGCCCCAGAACGTGAAGAACATGGTCACGTTCATGCCCTTTGCCGCTGCCCCAGCTGCGAGTATAAATGCAGCCATTGCCTTATCAAGGTCGCCGCTGTGCATAACAATAGTCATGGATTTTGTTCCTGTCATGATTATCCCTTCCGTATGGTGATTATCCAGTCAGGGCCCTTTTCCTCAATGGACAAGACTTCGTCCCCAGTGTCTAATACGGCCTGTGGAATTTCATCCTTGGAAACCCCATGGTTTCCCTCCACCACAAGCACTTGGCCCGTTGTCAACTTTCTCAATGCCTTCCTAGTCTCTATCAACGGTTTTGGGCAATTCATACCCTGCGTTGAAATCCTTATATCTTCTTTCATTTCATCCACCTCTTATTACTCTGTATATGTCTCTCTAGAACGTCAAACAGAATTCATGTTGCTCAATCAATTCAATAGCCAGGGAATTGTCCATGATTTCAACTTCTTCAATAAGGTCTCCTGGCTCAAGACCTCGCGAAGCCAGCGCATTTGAATCAACCTTTATTGTTCCCCCAAGCTCCAGGAAGTCTGAAATCTCATCCAGATTATTCGGAAGACCGAGGCCAATAGGATCCTGGCCTTTCATGGCGAAGTAAACCCCATCACTTCTCAAGAAGAGGGTAACATCCCCACCCTTGGCCACAATAGCATTTGCCAACTGGATTGCTCCATAGCAATCATCATGATGGCCATAGGTTCCATGAATCAGCGCAATCAATATTTTCTTATTTATAGCCATATTATCACCTATCCAATGAATGTCAAGACCCTATCAGATTCAGCTAACATATCAACGAAGCTGTATAGGCCAGACTGTTCGATTCCCTTGATTGTGTCATCCGGGGTAAGGTCTCTGGCAGAGGAACATCTCTGGCACGCTCTTACTGTAACGCCCTTGCGCATGGCCCGCTTGAGCCAGTCACCGGGATTTGAAAAATTCTTGAATTCCTTAATATGTTGCAGCCAGGTCCCATCCAGATAGAGGAACATATTCACCTTGTATCCCTTCTTTCGGGCAGTTAGAGCCAGTGTCGAGGCAATTTCTGCGTATTCCGAGACATATGGTCCCCGGAGCAGCAGTATAGAGAGCGTTTTGTCCTTCTCTATCTTTTTTATTTTCGCGGACTTTTCCTCTAACATATTATCACCCTGTCCCAATCTTCCATTATAAGGTCCACAAGTGCCTCGTAAGCTTTTTCCAGGGTTTCCGTGCCTGTGATGAGCTTTTCTGTAGGGATACCTGCAGCCAAGACATGCTCACTGCTCAGAAACACCTTGCCGCCGTCCGATATTACCTGATTAAGGCCAGTAGCCACGTCTCCAGAGCCCTGTATTGCATTAAAAACACCATCTGAGAGAAGGAAAAATCCCACACGCTTCCCTCTTCTCATTGCCTCAAGCCCGAGGCTCACCGCTTGTTGGGCACCTTCATGAACCGCTGCTGTATGTGCGATTACTATACCCAAACTATCAAATTTTCCGGGATCCGTCATTATACCACCTTGTTTAGTTGTGCAACTTATTGGCACAGCTATGCACACGCCCTTAATAAAAATTGCCCCTGTCAAATTATTAAACATACACCACGCCCTAATACCGCTGCTTTCGGGTATCGGCCCGAAAGTAGAGCAACCTTCAGGTTGGGGAGCCCCCATCATAGACATTAAGAGTGATTTGGGCATTCAGGATTATTTGAAATCTCAAGAATATCCAGGCTATTATTCGCTCCATTATAATAAGCCACATTCTTAATCACCCATTCCTGCTTCCCAGAAGCTAGTTTCATGGCCTCACGAACCATCATGGCCCCGACAATGCAGGTGGTTGTAATTTCAGCACCAATTTTAGGCAAAAATAGAGAAATATCATTTCCAGTGCAACTGAACCTTTGTTCGATAATTTTGGCATGTGTATCATTCATTCCACATTCCAGACATGGTCCAGCACTTGGAACTATCACCTGAACCTTACCATTAAAGCCATCCATTGCCCCATCAATATAAGGCACCCCATGAAAGCAGCATTGTGAGTTCACATGAAGCCGTGCTAGTACATTGTCCAGGCACCCTAGCACAATATCAAATTGCCTGATAAATCCCTCGTCCTGCTCCTGGATTGTTCCAATAACTGGCTTGGCCACAACCCCATTATCAAGGGCATTCATTCCGGCAGCCACAATCTTCGCTTTAAGCTTCCCTTCGACAGCATCATTGTCTGAAAAGAACAAGCATCTGGCTAGATTGGAATGTACAATGCGATCCATGTCCACCACGGTAATGTCCTTAAAGCCCGAGAGAACAAGGTTCTTGCCAACCTCATTTCCTATGGCCCCGGCACCCACCATCAGAACCTTTGACTTGGAGATAGAATCAATATCCAGCCAGCCAATTCGCCTGGCCCTGTCAAATTTATCTTCATCCACGGCATCTGGCGCAATGCACTCTTCCACCATGGGATGCTGAAGGTAAATCAAGTAAAAAGACCTTGCCCAAGCAATCGATAGGTTTTTACATAAGCCCTATTATACTCGGATTCCCATTTTAGCGGGGTGGGGTAGCCAGGAAATCCCATCGGGCTCATAACCCGAAGATCAGTCGTTCAAATCGACTCCCCGCTATACTGTTTTTTTCACTCTTCTTATACGGCCAATCTCAAGTCCAAACACAATCCCGAACCCGATAAGCCCAGCTATCCAGATAGGGAAAATTGTTGTAGAATCAAAAGTAATATTGTTATAGCAGAGTCGCAGGGCCCCCAGCATCAGGCCAATTAGGAATGCAACAGTTTGTGCCCTGTAGCTTTCAAGAAGTTTATTAAGCACCCGGGAGAAGGCCAGCAGTCCTATTATTGCACCGGCCATGAAGGTAATAATTTCTATAAAATTTAGGCTTCGGAGGGCATTCAGCATATATTCGTACTGATTAAGAAATAACATTAGCAATGCACCTGAAATACCAGGCAATATCATTGCGGTTATTGCAATTATGCCAGATATGAAAATAATCGGCAAAGAATGCCCGATACTGGTTGAATCCATTCCAACGAAAATGAAGGCCAGTATGAAGCCCGCAATGATGAACACCAGATTGAGAACCGAAGCCAGTTTCTCTGAACGCAGAAGCAGAAAAGCCGAGCCCAGGATAAGTGTGAAAAAGAATGCATAGGTTATGGAAGTCATATCCTCCAGCAGGAAAAGAATAATATTAGACATTATGAGAAAAGCAAGAGCTATTCCTGCACCCAGGGGCGCGAACAATTTTATATCGATACCATTCTTTTCTCTTTTTAATGTGTTTTTTATGGTATCTGGTTTAACATTGCTGATACCCCGAATTAGCCGTTCGTAGACCCCTAGAATAAGGGCCACTGTTCCGCCTGAGACCCCTGGCACAATATCTGCCAGTCCCATTGCTATCCCTTTGAAGAATATTCTTAAATGCCGCTTTTTACCCATTGAAATCCATGAAAGGTTCTGAATATAATTAGTTTCCTCCATTCAGAGGTAGTATGGAGGAAGAGTTTCTTTCATTCAGGGGTAGTATGAAAGAAGTGTTTCCTTCATTCAGGAGTAGTATGGAGGAAATGTTTCCTCCAATGCTCTTTTACACATCCAGATATTGAAAATTCATAACAATTACTTTTAAATACCCCTACCAATATTAAATGCATAGGGTAAGACTCGTGTCTTGCTAAGGGCAAGAGTGCGGTCGCAGGGCCGCAAAAGCCTATAAAGGTGATGAAATGATTGAAAAAATAAAAACTTCCAGAATAGTTGGCATACTTGCTGCGATTTTTATCGCAACAATGTTCTTGACATCCAGCATGGTTGTTCTGGCACAATCTGCAGATGAGGAACCAAATGATAGTTTTTCGGACGCAGTGGAATGCTATGATGGCGATTATATACGAGGAGCATTAGACGAAACATATGACATTGATGATTATTTTAAAATCTCATTGTACCAGGGGGATTATATCACAATTTCCTTGTCAATGTCTGGATATGATTTTGACCTCTTCTTATATGATCCATATGAATATGAAGTGGAATATTCAGATTACTCAGATTATTATGGATCTGTTTACCACTCTGCAGAAGATACAGGCGATTACTACATCCAAGTGCATGCAGCATCTGGAGTTGCCGATTATACCCTCACAATATCAGTTGTTGAGGGAATGGGCGGCGGTTCAAATGACGGCGAGCTCTGGGTAGGCGGAACATCTTATGTTACTGGCGACCCACAGGCAACAGTTCCAACAATGACTGTTGGTGATGGGGTATACTGGGGCGGTGTCAAGGACATCGGCGCAGAAATCGAGGATGAACTTGACACAGCACTCTCCGAGTTCGAGGACCTGGGCTTTGATGTGAGCTATGATATCAATGGTGGTATTGGCGCATACTTCGGAATTGAGGTTGTTGGCGATGATTCAGATATTAACGGTGTCATGTGCTATGACATAGAAATCACAGGTGCAATTGCCATTGATGTTGGTCTTAGTGCAAGTGTTGATGGAAGTGTTTCCGAGTCTGGATATGAAATTTCAGTTGACGGCTCAGGAAACGGATTTATAGAAATTGAGGTAAATCTTAATGGCCACATGTACCTGACAGTTGATGAATTGGCACTGGCCAAGATTGATTTAACACTTACAGCAGAGGGCCGTGGCGAAGTTCACCTTGATGCAGACATGAGCATGCAGGGTACAAGTCAGAGCATTCAGGCAGATGCAGAGATGAGCATAAACGATGTGCAGATAGACTTTGACCTGGCCTTTGACCCGCCACTGGACATATACCAGTTCCCAATGTGGGAAGGCAAGGAATGGTATGTACCTGGATATGACACAGATGTCAGCGGCTCATTGAACGCACAGGGAACAATAGTCTATGATGTATATGCTGTAGTACCCGGCGAAGAGCCAATTGATGAAACCGAAACAATCAACCTGGCCACAGAAATTGGAAGCAATGACTTCTATGAAAACATACCTGGCGGCCAGCCTGATGATTACTGGTATGGCGGAGGCGGTACTTTATTCACTTGCGTCTATGCTAGCGGAGATATTTTCATAATCGAAACAGATATGGGAAATGCCTTCGGATATGGTACAAGACAGGTTCCAGATATTGACTCTATGATTCCAAGCACAGGATTTCAGTATGATGCTCAAACCGGCCTCATAACTGGAATGACCATGGACGGTGAACTAATGACCACCGAGGTCACTGCAGCAGAGGTAGAGGAATTCGCAGAGGATCCACTGGCAGAAGTTAAAGCCGAGACTGGCGGCCATGACGGCGGTTCCAGCATTCTTGGAATACTTCTGATTGGTGTGATTGTGATTATTGTAGTAGTGATTGTAGTTGTGATGCTCACAAAGAAGAAGTCACCACCGGTACACCAGCACCCACAGCAATATGACCAACAGCCACCTCCACCACCAGCGGAGTATCAGCAGCCAGTTGACCAGCAGTATCAGCAACCACCTGCTGACCAATATCAACAGCCCCCACCGCCCCCACCACCCGGGCAGTAGGCTGAATTGAATATTGCAAGAAAATAATGAGCGGCTTCGGCCGCTCATCCCTTTCCATATTTTCTCCAAAATCTTATTATCTAACAGCCCATGCCAATCATGATGAAAGTAACAATTCTGGATGGTTACATAGACGAGCCTTCCCGGCTGGGCGTTCCCCCATTCATTTCACCATATGCTAGATATTTATATGGGACCATTAAGGCAGCCGGCCATGAACCAGAATACATGACCATTGACCATTATCGTTCGGGCAGGCGACCTGAAGGTGATTTGCTCATGATTATTTCTGGTGCATTGGTTCCAGGAAAATATCTCAGGACAATGCCAATGTCCTCAAAGGAGCTGGCCAGCATACTTGCCGAATCTCAATTAGATAATCATATATGGTATTCATCGAAGCCCCAGCAAACGCCTCCTGGAGCCACACATCTGTGGGATTGCGACCCGGATGCATATCTATATGATTTATTGACTGGCACCCCATCAAAACGCCGCAGAACGCCTGAAGAATGGGCAGACTGGCCCGTTCTCGGTGCTGGCATGATTGAACATCACCATGACCAGATGAACTCTCTAATCTCAGAACTGGATATGTCCTATGGATGTCCCCATTATATTACCGGGGGTTGTTCATTCTGCACCGAGCCTTTGTTCGGCAAGCCAGTATTTCGTGATGAACAGTCCATAATTGCAGAAATTAAAGCATTGTTAAAAGCAGGCTGCGTGAACTTCCGGTTGGGAGGCCAGTCATGCATAATCAGCTATAAAGCAGAAGGAATCGGAGATACAGACCGCCCAACACCCAACCCTGAAGCTATAAAGCAGTTTTTCAAGGGCATTTCTAAGTTGCCAGGCATCAGGGTATTGCACACTGACAATGCGGATCCAGGAATTATCGCCAGCCATCCTGAAGAATCAGAAAAAATTCTCAAGATAATAACAAGCACATGCACATCTGGTAATCTACTCTCATTGGGCATTGAGAGCGCAGACATGGAAGTAGCAGAAATTAACAATCTTAATTCAAGGCCAGATGATGTAATGGCTGCCATAAAAATTATTAATAAGATTGGTAGGGCACAAGGCCCAACCGGTCTGCCAATTTTACTACCAGGCCTGAATTTCATCGCAGGCCTTGAGGGCGAGACCAAGGAAACATTCGAGAATAATAGCCAGTTCCTGAAAAATGTGCTTTCTCAAGACCTATTGCTCAGGCGCATTAATATTCGGCAGGTTGCCCCGGTGAGGCGCAGCTTTCAACCAACCAGATTAAAAAAAGAATTCATTAATTTCAAAAAGTTCGTACGGGAAGAAATAGACAATCAGATGCTTGAAAAAGTTATCCCTGCTGGCACTCTGCTGAAAAACCTGTTCACCGAGGTCAAGATAGGCAAAATCATGTTCGCCAGGCAAATCGGCACTTACCCCATACTTGTGGGTCTGCCTCAGAACCTGGAACCAGGAATTTTTCTGGATGCCAAAATAACCAGCCACGGAAGCCGTAGCTTGACTGCATTAGAATATCCTCTGGATATTAACAGTTGCTCACTGGCGGCCCTGGAAGAACTGCCTGGAATCGGCAAGAAGCGGGCAGCCAGGCTGTTCCATGCAAGACCCATCAACTCCGAAGACGAGCTAAAAAATGCATTGGACGACACATCTTTAGCCAGCCAGATCATTCAGTACTTAGAACTCTGAAAATCATAAATTATATAGTCTCATATTTCTATATCTAGCTAGTGGAGAGGATACATTGGACGATGAAACGAAGCTCTGGCTGTGGATACTGATTGCGGCATTGCAGATAATTTTCATGATATGGGCCTACACAGACGCTGTGCACAAGGTTGGCAAGAAAGGGAAAATCTCCAGAGTTACACCTGGCCAGTGGCTTATTTTACTATTTGTTCTATGGCTCCTTGGCATGATAAGCTATTTACTTGTGAGAAATGATGATACCAAATGGGAGCTAGACAATACTGTAAAGCCAAAAAAGAAAGACAGAAAAAACAGAAACCGCAGAAGATAATCATTAAACATGTCCCGCCTGGATACCGCTGCTTTCGGGCGTTAACCCGGAAGCAGAGCAATCTTTAGATTTGCGGATGAAAGGCGGTGAATCGTTCAATCAAAGGTCTTCTCTGGGTTGAGACCCTGAGAAGTATACCCCATGCTTTAGCGTGGGGAGCCCTCATTTCCTAAATGTCCGAAATTTCTCCTATCTCTTCAAATCGGGCCTCTCTCGGGCATTTGCATGTTCCCGATTCCTCCGGCCTACGAGGAAAATGCCAATCATCACCGATATGTCAGATAGGGGAAGTACCAGCCAGTGTTTTCACCCGGTCTTGAAATCTTTCATTTCAATCGATTTTTCCATTGTCATGCCTCCTTCTTATCATGATGAATGTGAGAATTAGAATCCCCAGGAATATCAATGCAGTGTTCTGAAACTCGGGTATGATAACCACTGCAGAATCCGAGCTTTCCTCCAGCATGTACTCGGAAGTTGATGTGTAGTTCAGGAAGGCCCAGTTGGTTATTGTGCCGCTGGGGGCGTCGGCATCAACAGTCACGGTGATGGTGAACGAGTAGTCCCCAGGCGCGACATTCATGAAGTGCCAGGTGTATGTGGTCTCGTCCACGGTCTCGAAAGGCTCGCTGGATGACTGGTACATTGTGTTCTGCGGCATGGTGTCGTTCACCCAGATGTCCCCTGCGGTGCCTGTGCCGGTATTGTTGTAGTATATGGTGTAAATGATGGTGCCGCCTGCCAGCACGTTTGAGACATCTGCTACCTTTTCCACGGTTATTATGGGTCTGCGGCATGTGACGTCGTATGTATCGGTGGACGGTTCCAGCTTGGTCCGGAACACGTCCGTGTACTCCAGGTTCACTGTATTCGTCAGGATAGTGTCATCGGGCGCATCCCCTGTCACGCGGACCGTGATGGTGAACGAGTTCAGGCTGCCTGGCGGCACATTCTTGAAATACCAGGAGTATGTCGGGCCCGAGAAGGACACATAGGGTTCGGAGGAGGCGACATATTCTGTGTAGGACGGCAAAGTGTCATTAATCCACACATCCTTGGATATGCCGCCGCCAGTGTTATTGTAAAATATCGTGTAGGTGACGAGCTCGCCAGGCGCGGCCTCAGTCTTGTCGCCTATCTTGGCCACCACTATGACAGGCCTGCGCCGGTCGTTGTAATTGCCCTTCGTTGGAGCTGTGGACACGTACCAGTCAGCGTCAGAGTCGGAATCTTCCGGGATGCCGTCCAGCGCGCCCTTGAATCTGGCATAGCTCTCTCCAGCATCTACTCTGAGATAGGTCACGCGGTCAACCTCCACACCGTCGGCATTGATGAGCCTGATAGTATCCCCGTTGTCCCGCAGGGGAAGAGCAGGCAGGTCCACGGTGAAATACTCGGAGCCGCCGAGCCACGGGCCGATGCTGCTGCCGAGGGTCATGATATCCTCCCATCCGCCGCCCTGGCTGCGCTGTATGGTCCAGCCTGTCAGGTCTACGGTGGAATCCGTGGGATTCGCAAGCTCTATCCATTCACCCTCGCCTCCAATTGAATTAATTTCATTGAGCACGATGAGGCTCTGGCCCGATGCCACGTCTGTAGAAGCAGAGGCAGAGGATTCTGAGAGCTTGTTCTCGTTGGTGTCGGTGTAGTTCAGGAACCCCCAGTTCGTCAGAACAGTGCCTTCTACGACATCCGCATTGATAGTGACAGTGATGGTGAAGGAATGGTCGCCAGGTGCCACATCCGTGAATTCCCAGCCATATGTATTTCCCGATACATAACTGGTCCCTTCTGTAGAGGAAGAAAAGGCCACGCCTTCCGGCAGCGTGTCGTTTATCCACGCGTACTTTGCAGTGCCGGAGCCAGTGTTGTTGTAATAGATGGTATAGGTCAGCGTGTCGCCTGCTGCGGCAGTGCTCTTGTCCACGACTTTCCCGACTGTGATTATAGGTGCGGTCACGACAGTGTCGAAGGTGCTGGTGTCCGGCGGTAGGTCAGAACCTCCCGAATCCTTGGCCTCGACTGTCAAGGTATTTGTGAGCGATGTGCCGTCGGCCAGTCCGACATCGACGATCACGCTCATAGTGATCTTGTATGAGCCCGGTTCCACATCTGTGAAGTACCAGGTATAGGTACTGCCGGACACGGATGTGGGCACTTCGCTCGACTGGTCGAAGTTCGTGCCTGCTGGTATTGTATCGTTGACCCATAGATTTGCAGCGTTCTCCGTGCCGGACACATTGTAATACAACTCGTATGTGATGGTGTCGCTGGGGTTGGCCAGTGTCCTGTCGCCGGTCTTCCAGGCCGAGATGCTCTGGGAGCTGATGGTGGTGGAGGCCGAGTCAGAGCTTTCTTCCAGCCCTTTCCCCAGCTGGTCGGTGTAATTGAGGAACGCCCAGTTGGTCTGCGTGCTGCTGGCAGGTGCGGTGTCCAGCACTATGGCCGTGATAGTGAATGAATGGTCTCCCGGAGCCACGTTCGTGAGCCTCCATCGGTACGTGCTGCCTGCCGAGGAGTCGTATGGCACGCTGGACGAATCAAACAGCATATCGCCCGGCAGAGTGTCGTTTATCCACACATAATCAGCGTATCCCTGGCCCGTGTTGTTGTAGTAGAGCGTGTAGGTCAGGTAATCGCCCACCGAGGCGGAGGCCTTGTCCACGGACTTCTCCACCGTTATCCTCGGTCTGTGACGGTCGTTCGCCGCATCTCTGGAGGGTAGCGAGGACGTGTACCAGTCTCCACCGGCATCGCTGTCATAGGCCCTGCCTGTGAAGCCGTCCTTGAACCGGGCATAGGTAGTGCCTGAGGTCGGGGCGGGATATGTCACTAGATCTACCTCGATACCTGTGGCATCCACAAGGCGAAGCCT
>JAUWNU010000106.1 GCA_030612505.1 Methanomassiliicoccales archaeon | reverse complement strand
CAGGTTCTTCAGAAACACCTTTTGGATGGCATCGACATTCTTAACATCAAGCACGATGCTCAGAAATTTCTTGCCCTCCTGCCTTATAGCATACAGTGGACGAATGTCCTTCCAGTATAGATTTCTCTTCTCTGACTCAAGTAATTTCCCAAGGCTGTCCAATCCTCCCTTAAGGTATAATCTGACCAATACTAACATAATTGTCCCTCCTTTAAGGTAATGGATAGTAATGCCCACAGATGTATAAAAACCTTGTGCGTCTGGCCACATTTTAATAAATTAATTGTACATAATTGCATCAAATTTGATTGTACAAAAATTTAGTGGAAATAGGTCGAGAACCCCACAGACTGTGGACGAATCGACCATTTACACGAATATAACAAGGGAATTCCGCCGCATACCGTACATTTTCTAGTGTATCAAATCAAAGCCAGCTGGCTTTGATAATCAGGTGTGCGGCTAATATCGGTAAACATACAGGCCTGAATCGTTACGCTAAGTCCTTTAGAGCCTGGTAGTTTACATGAATTGTGATGCTAATATTATTTAGGGAGTTAGGCATTCCCGGGCTGTTAATTCGTTAAGAGGGGTGATAAATTGAAAATACATGAGTATCAGGCAAAGGAGTTTTTTAGAAAATATGAAATCCCAGTTCCAGAGGGCAGGGCTGCTACAACTGCAGAAGAAGCTGAACAGCTGGCCACAACATTTACTGGTCCCTATGTGGTAAAGGCGCAAATACATGCTGGAGGAAGGGGCAAGGGCGGAGGAATTAAGGTAGGCAATACTCCCCAGGAAGTTAAAAATTTAGCTGGCCAGATCCTCGGGATGAACCTTATTACACATCAAACTGGGCCGGAAGGAAGGATAGTTGGCACAGTACTGGTGGAAAAAGCATCAGATATAGAACGTGAAATATATCTGGCTGTGGTCATTGACAGAGAAACTTCAAAGATCGCCATCATATCGTCCTCAGAGGGAGGCGTTGAGATAGAGACAGTTGCCGCCAGCACTCCTGAGAAAATCCACAAAGACTGGGTTGACCCAACTCTGGGCCTGATGCCATATCAAGTAAGAAGCATTTGTTTCAGGCTGGGTCTAGAAGGCCAGGCATTCAAGGACGGCGTGAAATGCGTGAATAATTTGTACAAGCTGTTCATAGGCGAGGAGCTGACACTGGCTGAAATTAATCCACTGGTGGTCACAAAGGAAGGGAATGTAATTGCACTGGATGCAAAACTGAACCTTGATGGAGATGCCATGTTCAGACATCCAGAGCAGCCAGGATTGAGGGACCCTAATGAAGAAGACCCGTTAGAGGTAGAGGCAACCAAACATGGACTTAATTACATCAAATTATCAGGCTCGGTTGGCTGCATGGTGAACGGTGCGGGATTGGCCATGGCAACCATGGACCTTATCAAGCTTTCAGGCAGTGAGCCAGCTAATTTTCTGGATGTGGGAGGAACAGCATCCAGCGAGGCAGTGGAAAACGCTTTCAGAATACTAATGATGGACAAGAGTGTAAAATGCGTCCTTATCAATATCTTCGGCGGAATAGTCAGATGCGACAGAGTGGCAACCGGCGTTGTGGAGGCCATCAGGAACATTGGCAATGTTGAAGTTCCAATAGTTGCACGCCTGGAGGGTACCAATGCAAAGGAAGGTATTGAAATCCTGAATAATTCTGGCTTGGAGTTCCATACAATATCTGGATTTAAAGAAGCTGCTGAAAAGGCAGTGGAACTTGCAGGAGGTGCTTGAATGTCGATTCTTCTAACCGACGAGACAAAGGCATTGGTCCAGGGCCTGGGAAAAGAAGGTCAATTTCATGCAGAAAGAATGCTCCAGTACGGAACAAAATTAGTAGGAGGCATTAGACCGGGAAAGGCCGGCCAGGATGTTCTGGGACTGCCTGCTTTCAACACTGTTGAGGATGCTGTTGCAGAAACAGGGGCAAATGCCTCGATCATCTTTGTTCCAGCTCCATATGCCGCAGATGCTGCCATAGAGGCAATAGAGGCAAAGCTGGACCTTGTTGTGCTTATCACAGAGGGAATTCCGCCGCTGGACATGCTGAAAGTCAAGCAATTGCTGAAACGCAGCAAGACCCGATTGATAGGGCCAAACTGCCCTGGAATAATCACCCCGAATATCGGCAAGATGGGAATCATGCCAGTGGAGATATACAACCCAGGAAAATGCGGGGTTATCTCCCGTTCCGGAACACTGACCTATGAAGTTGCCGCACAGATAACAAATGTCGGCATGGGGCAGAGCACATGCCTGGGTATCGGCGGGGACCCGATAATAGGAACATCGCACAGGGACGCATTGGAGCTTTTCAATAATGACCCTGACACAGAGATAGTCGCCCTAATCGGAGAGATTGGCGGTTCCGACGAGGAAATTGCCGCGAAATACATAAAGGAGCACATGAAGAAGCCAGTTGTGGCATTTATCGCAGGAAGCACAGCACCACCAGGAAAGCGCATGGGCCATGCAGGAGCAATAATTGCCGGCGGAAAAGGAACAGCTGCCGAAAAAAAGAAAGCTCTCAGGGATGCTGGCGTTACAGTTTGCGATTCACCGGCTGATATTGGGATTGCGGCGAAGAAAATGCTTGAGGGTTGATATCCAACGCTGAAGGTGGAGTGCATCATTCACACGAAGTCTTTTATTTGTCGCAGGTATTGAGTTGGGCTGTATGAATAAGGAAAAACTGCTGGATGAACTTAAAAGAAAGGCAAAGAGCATGCGTTTTAAGAGACTATGCAAGATAGCAGAGGCATTCGGTTTCAGGTTCCGTGGCGGGAAAGGCAGTCATCGAATCTATGTACGTGAAGGAGTTGTTGAAATGTTGAATTTTCAAAATGTAGGCGGGAAAGCAAAACCTTATCAAGTAAAACAATTAATAAAGGTAATAGATAAATACAATCTTCTGGAAAATGAGGAAGGTGGCAAAGATGTATAGGTATGCAATAGAAATATTCTACAGCGAAGAGGACGATGGTTATATCGCAGTAGTTCCTGAACTGCCAGGTTGCTCCGCATTCGGAGAAACAGAGGAAAATGCACTTGAAGAAGTAAAGGTTGCTATGGAACTCTGGCTGACCACAGCAAAGAATGAGGGCAGGAAGATTCCACAACCACACGGGAAAGAGCTCCTAACCTCTTTGTATGAGAAAGCTTTTAGCACTTCCAGTACTGGGAATGTGAGTGTATAATCACGTCGGTAATATTCCAGTACATCTTATATCCAGTGAAGCATGATTAACTGAACTTCTTCATATTCCTCAGGTACTGCTCCTCTGACAGTTTGCCTTCACGGTAGGACTTTTCAATCATTTCCAGCATTTCTTCGTTGGTGAACTTGGGTTTTGGCTTCGGAACTTCAGCAGGTTTGGGTGGTTCTGGCTCTGGAGGCTTTTCCTCGACACAGAATGGGCAGGCGCTTCCAGCCTCAATGTCAAAGCCGCATTTGGGACAGAGTTCGGTTTTTAGTACTGGTTCTTCTGTAACTTCTTCAACTACCGGTTGTGGTTTCTTTGCCAGCATGAAGGCGGCTCCCAGGACTGCGGCGATTATTAGGATGATGATTAGCCAGAGGTAGTTTCCTATTCCTCCATTTGGGGTCTCTGGGTCATCAATAATTTCTCCAATTTCGGGGGATTCCACGGTTATAATCATCGTATCTGTATCCCAGTTACCAGCAGCATCCGTGACATTCAACGTTATTGTGTAGTTCCCAGATGTCCAGAATATGAACTCTGTAGATTCTCCATCGAATATTTGATGCGTGCCATTGTAATTGAAATCCCAGCTATAATTGACAATATAAACATTATCTAAACATCCATAACTACTGAAGGTAACAATATCACCTATAAGCACCAGTTGGTCCGGGCCAGCATCGGATATTGGAGGTGTTGTATCATAACCAATACATATATCTGCGTCATATGGTGGGCTTTCTTCATTGTTTGCATTGTCTATAGATATTGAATAAAATTCATAAAAACCATCATCTGATAAATCGAACTCCCATGACCAGGGCGATAAATAATCGGTTCTATAATAAGTCCAATTACCCCATGAAAGATTATCATCACAGTATCTGTACCAAAGAGATACAGTGTTAATGCCACTGTGCCCCATGTCATTTGCGGTGGCTTTAATGATTGTTTGATTGGTTTGTTGCCAATATGGAAAAAGTCCATCTAATGAAGAATAAGGAGCCTCCTCGTCTGGAATAATAGTTGAAACATTGTAATGACAAAGTGCTTCTGCAATGTTCTTCATGGGCTCAATATTGCCGGTTATATCTGTTGCTATGGAGAAGAATTCAAAATAGCCGCCACTTGAAAAAATGAAGTTCCATGACCATGGACTGGCATAATCAACTTTGAAGGATTCCCATGTGCCCCATGATATATTGTCAAAACTGTGACGAGACCACAGGTTTACATTTCCAATACCACTACCATTACCATCATCAGCGTTTGCGATAATGGTCAAAGTGGAGGTCGAAAACGAATATGGTGAGATAAGGCTAACGCTTGATATTGGAACCTCTTTTTCAAAAGGGTCGTATAAAATAGGATAATTATCTTGATTAATACCCCCATCTATTAGGTTATAAGGCGTATCTCCAATATAATCTGGCCCAACAATATCTTGATTGATGCCATTGTAATTATCTACCCCTACGTAATCACTCCAACAATTACCTCCTCCTGGGTAACCGCTGTCCCATACATTTCCAAAAGTAGGAGTACTATCATCATAAGCCTGGTTTACATTGTTATCAATAAAATTGTGATATATTTCATTATATTCAGAGCCTGTCAGGAATATTCCGTATCCTGAATTATTTGCGATATAATTTGAAACTATTATATTTTCATTATTTGACATCAATGCATTAGCTGATAGTTCTATTCCATTTTCAATGTTGGAAGTTATGTTATTGTCTGTAAATATGTTATTTGAGGAACTATACCACGCACCAGCCAGGGATTCTAATAATATACCATTCTGGGAGTTCATTGAGATATTATTTGCAATGAAACTGTTGTTGTTTGTATTATAATAGACTGCAGACATGTCCCCCTCCGAGAACATGTAAACTCCATTTGCTCCATTGAGAAGGATTTTATTTTTTGTAAATATGTTGCCAGATGATTTTGCACTAATACCGTATGACCCATCTATTTGCACACCATTTTCTATATTGTTTTCAATGGTATTGTTGATGAATGAATTGTAACTAGAGCCCCGTAAATTGATTCCATCCATCTGATTGTTTAAAATGTCGCAATTTTCAATTATATTACAATGTTCCCCACCATGATGATTATACAGCATAATCCCATATTGATTATCACTGAAATTTCCACCTTCAATATGGTTTTCATTAGATGATAATAAGCTAATTCCACTCCACTCACTACCAGTGACAATAGCATCGGGAATTTCTATGTTATTTGAATGTATAACCTTTATATAATCTGCATTTTCGATATGGCAATTGTTTACAATTAGATATTCACAATCGGAAATAATGATGGTGCCTGCTCTTTCTGGAATATCTATTGTTTGATTATCTAAATTATAATAATAGAAAACAGGATGATTGTTTACCATATTTGTGACATCTACTATATTATTTCCAGATATGCTGAAGCCAATTGTTGTGCTGCCAAATATAGTGTTATTGGTGTATTCATTATTGTTCCCACCAAACCACGATGATATTCCATATTTATTTGACCACAGATCATTATGGGATACTGTGTTATTATCACCATCTATATCTATTCCTTCACCCCAATGGTGTGAAAGATTGTTATTAAATATCGTATTATTGTTTGAAGTGAAGCCCATTGCGATTCCCATTCTGGCATGGCTGGCATTATTATAACTGAGATTATTCCAATGAGCACGCATGGAGACAAAATTACAATTGTTATTCTGATAGAAGGTGTTATTGATTACATTATTGTATTCTGCCCATTCAAAGTACATGCCATACCAGTCAGAATAAGCAATGTATGTATTTGAAATATTTGAAAATCGGAGAGGATTACCATATTCACCATCAAGAAATACCCCTACATTGGCATAGGTTATGTTGCAGTAATCGATATTCAGAGTTCCATTTTCTCGTGCAACAACCCCATACCAATCTTTTGCCATGGGAACTATCTTGTTGGAAGTAAATATTATCCTGTCTGTTTGATTTCCAGTTGCATTAATAGCTCCATTGGATACCAACGAATAATAACCATCAAATTTCACAACAACCCCAGGTTCAATAGTTAAAACCACACCAGGATCAACATAGACATTTCCTCCGATGATATATGGACTATTTGCTAGAGTCCAGGTGGTATCTATTGTAATACTACCTCCACTTATTATTGTGTCTGCAGAAACTCCATCTTCAACACCAACCAGCACAAACGCCGAGCTAGCCACAAGAACAAAGCAAAGCCAGATTGAGATTAAGCGGTTCATCTCTTCCTCCTATTGGGGAATAAATGTCTAGCTATGCTAAAAATCTTTCTATTAATAATTACAATAGATGATTGAACAGGCCTAATTCGCTCTAATCTCCCAAAATCCGCTGCAAATTCTCCTTGATCTTCGCATTCGACCGAAAGTATTAAATGCTATCAAATTGATAGCAATATTAGGTGATATTATGACTGAAACCCAGGTATTGTTCCGTGTGGATTCGGAGATGTTGAAAGAACTGGACTCGAACATTTCAGGCTCCGGCTTCAAGACACGTAATGAGTGGTTCCGAAACGTGATTAGAAATTTTCTTGAGGACGTGGAACGCAAGAAGCTCTTGAAGAAATTAGAAACATTAAATGTTGAAGGATTGACCGAGGCAGAGATAGTGGAGATGGTCAAGGCTTGGAGAGACGAGGAAAATTGAATGATTGTCGTTGACACCAATGTAATAATGTCCTTTCTGCTCACCAATGGTATCACACATCAGCTTATTGCAGCACACAAAGATGTTTTCATAACTCCTGAATACTGTTTTGAAGAAATTTGGGAGCACAAAGAAGTCTGGAACAAGAAGAAGCTTCCAGATAATGAACTGAGAGAAATCATAAATGGTATAAGGCAATTATTCATTTATCCAGTATCCGAGGACGTATACAAGGTCAAATTGGATGAAGCATCTAAATTGATTGACGACCCAGATGATGTCCCGATAGTTGCCCTGGCTCTAGCAGTTCATAATGAGGGGGTCTGGACATATGACACAAAACACTTTTTTACTGAAAAACTGCAAAAACACATTAAAGTATTGAACACCTCGGATGTGATTAAGCTGTATCCTATTCAGGAAAAATAAGGTTATTATTGGACTGAACCACTTTCAATGAACACTTAGATTAGAGAAAACAACTTGGAGGTGAGTTATAACAAAATTCGCTGCAAATTCTCCTTGGTCTTTGCATTAACATCATCATACAGCGATTGCCCTTTGGAGTCCATGGACACTATCAAAGGTCCAAAGTCCCTGGCTTCGAATACCCAGACTGCCTCTGGCATGCCTAATTCTTCCAGATAATAAACTGCCTTAACCTCACCAAGACCTTTTGCAGCCAGCGCCCCGGCCCCACCTGTGAAAGATACATAGGCCACATTGTGTTTTCTCAGTGCCTCAAGCGTCAACGGCCCCATGCCGCCCTTTCCGATGATTATTTTCACTTTGAACTTGTCCAGAAATTCTGGTTCAAGTGTTTCCATCCTGAAACTTGTTGTAGGTCCGGCAGAAATAATGTTCCATTTGCCGTCCTTCTGCTGCATAACTGGCCCGCAATGATACAGTCCAAGGCCGGTCATGTCAAAA
>JAUWNU010000133.1 GCA_030612505.1 Methanomassiliicoccales archaeon | reverse complement strand
GATCTCGCTTTCTTTGTCCCTTTTTTCACAAACTGGTGTAGGAATTCACACTCCTCTTTTTTTAGTTTTATTTTTATCATGTGGAGGTATATGGAAACCAAATATATAAACGTAACTAAATTAAGTTGTCACGACACTAGTCTAAAATATTTACAAACAAAATAGTGGGACATATTCTATCCATAATATTATAAATAATCCCTCTAATCCAACCTCATGCTTGATTGGTTCACTGCCCTTCTCATTGGCTTTATCCAGGGTATTCTTGAATGGCTTCCAGTATCCAGTTCCGGCCAGACAACTCTGGTCATGGTGGATTTCATGGGCATTCGTCCTGAACTGGCAATTTCATTTGGTCTTGCAGTTCATATCGGAACCGCCGCAGCGGTGTTTGCCAGGTATCCTAAACCACTTGTGAAATTGCTGGATGTGCGAACATTCACAAGCCAGAAGAAATTCTACTGGATAACCACAATAATTTCGCTTATCTGTGCCTTGCCAATTCTTTTCCTGCTGGAGCAGACCTTCGACAGCAATCTGTGGACTGGAGTTACAATAACCCTTTTCATTGGTTTCGCCCTGATACTCACTGGCATCATGCTTGGGAAGCGGCCAAAAAGTGCCTTTAAAGACATTTCCGAAGGCAATCTGGTTGACTACGCCCTGGTGGGCATTGCCCAGGCATTTGCCGTGCTCCCAGGTGTTTCCCGTTCAGGTATGACCATCACCACTCTTTTGATGCGTAAATTCAAGGAAACCGAATCGCTGGTATTCTCATTCCTTCTATCTGTGCCGGTTTCAATTGCCTCATTTGCCTATTTTGTGGTATTTGGAGAAGTAGGAGAAGTGGGCTTGTGGCTTCTGGCAATTGCCGCAGCATCGTCTTTCATCTTCGGATATTTTTCCATGTCAGTGCTTGTAAAGGTCGCTAAAAATGCAGATTTTTCAGGCTTCTGTATGTTTTTCGGAAGTCTGGCGATTTTCCTGGCTTTGTTTTTGTGGGTTTATTGAGGGTCTAGGGTCTAGGGTTCAGGGTCTAGGGTGTTTGAAATACGTTTGGATTATGTTTCATTCCAGGGTGTTTGGAAAACAGAAAGATGCTGGCAATTTTATTGCCAGCATATTCTAGACCCTAATTAACGATAATTAAACATAGGCCCTCTCTTAGCGATAACCAAACACAGACCCTATATTAACGATAACCAAACATAGACCCTATTACTTTTAAATGCAAACATAGCCCCTTATTAACAACAATGAATCTTTATCAAAACTTCTCTCCTTCTGCCTTGCTGGCCTTGCCATTTTTCTTGCTGAAAAGAAACATCATATTGTCGAATCCATCTTTCCAGGTATTGAGCTTTACCTCGCCTACCCGTGGAGTGTATTTGATAGGCACTTCCTTGAACTTGAAATGCTTGGCAGCTTCAACTTTTATTTCCTCTGAAAGCGCCATTTGATCGCTGGTGAGATTTAATTTTGGCAAAATTGACCGTCTAAAAACCCACATGCCTGTCTGGGAGTCTGCAACCTTCATTCTGAAAAGCGTGTTCATGGCAACCCTCAACATCCAGTTGCCTAATCTATGCTTGAAGTTCATTACATCTTTTCCAAGTGTGCTGAGCCTGTCTCCGGATATGAAGTCAAGGTTCTCAGCCTCAAGCATTTTAACGAACTTTGGAATGTCGCTGGCCGGGTAGGTACAATCAGCATCCAGTGTTGCAATGAATATTCCTCTGGCTTCTTTAAAACCGGTCTTGTAAGCACGTCCATAACCCCGCCTTGGTTCGTCAATTATTTTCGCGCCCTTGCTGGCTGCTATTTCTCGAGTCTTATCTTTAGAATTGGTATCAACTATCATAACTTCATAGTCCATACCTTTCAGCGCAGTATTAACCTCGTTCATGACCTGGCCAATGGCCTCCTCCTCGTTCATGGTGGGTATTACAACAGTAATCTTCGGCTCCCCTGTCATCGCCATTGGATTGAAGGCGAGTATTAAACATTTTGGCCTTACAAATCTAGTTTATAACTAACACTCTCTTTGTGAATTTTATAGCCCAGTGAAAAGTAAAGGTCCAGTGCCTTGGCATTTTCAGCGTCCATGCCCAGATATATTGTGTCCATGCCCTGGTCATAAATCCACCGCATGCCAGTTGACAAGAGAGTACGACCAATTCCACTTTTTCTGTGGGGCGGATTCACACCCAGTACATTTGCCCAGCCAATTTTCTCATTGTTTTCTTTATTGTATACTAAACTCTCTTCGCACATCAGAACCCCAACAATTTCCTGGCCCTTCTTTGCAAAAATTAGTCTGGTATTTTCCTTGTCCAGCCCTCTCCATTTTATGATATCTTTCAACAGTACCTTGGAAAAATCATAGTGGTCTACAAATGAAGAATTAAAAACATCTGTAAAAAGCTCAATAGTTTCATCACTGGCTTCCTTGAATTTCACATGTTCCAATGTAATGCCCTCGGGTGCTGGAATTGCCTCCGGAGCCTTGTCATGCTTCCAGACCATGGTGTAGCTGTGTCTTACGTCCTTGAAGCCGTACTCAAGGCAAATATCATGTATCCATCCTTCCATACCATAGGCCCAGCACTTTGCAGTGCCTATCTTTCTGGAGCGAAGATACTCCAATCCGAGCTCCATAAAATGCTGCTCAATGCCGATGTTCCTCTTTTCCGGAACTATGGCAATGGTTATCCAGGCATCATCTTTTCCCATCTCAATTCTATGTTTTCGAATATGAGATCCTCCATAACCAACTATCTCTCCATCCACAATGGCCACCAAGAAGCCCTTAGAATCATAATCATCCTCTTTGAATGTGAATTCCATTATCTCTTCAACAGTATCATCCTGATGTAGAGGGATTTCTCTGGAATTGCGATTGAAAACATCAGTTATTGCTTCTATATCTTCAATGGTCGGATGCCTGTATTCCACATTGGTCATTGAGTTTGGGAAGTGGAACTTAATAAAATAATTTTCGCTACTGGCTAGAGGACAAAAACAGCAGCAGCAATCACCGTGGTCCACCAACCGTCCTTGCCGCAGACCGCCGATTGAGCGTAATGCTTGGTCTGGACTATTCGGCCGTCCACTTTAAAAATGTCCTTCTTCTCGTCATAGCTGGCATCAATGTCAAATGGTATTCCGTAGGTGGAGGCCAGCATCTGTGCTGCAAGGTCCTCGGCATACTCTCCAGAGACCTTTTCCTTCTCGCCGAATGCATGATGCTCGCTTAGGTAGCCGTAGTGCTCCCGGTCATTGGGAATTGCCACTCCAATTGCTGCGGACATGAGCCTGTTTGGCTCTTTACTCTCATTCTCTGCCAGCACAACATAGACAATCTGGCCAGGCTGCAATTGTTCAAGCCCCTTTTTCTTGCTCACAACCTTGCAGTGAGGCGGTAAAATTGATGAAACTTTGACAAGATTATATCTCTCAATGCCAGCATTTCTCAGGGCCAGCTCGAAACTGCTGAGCTTCTCCTTGTGCCTGCCTGTGCCTGTGGTGAAAAACACCTGCTTTGGGAGGAGAGGACTTTCTGTCATACTGGGGGATTTTTGATTGGGTATAAAAAGGTATTTAGAACCGCAAAATTATATGTAGTAAGATTATATCGCCATTTCAATACGTAAAGCGGAGATAGCTCAGCCTGGTAGGGCGCAGGATTGCTAATCCTGTGTTGGTAACAACTCGGGGGTTCGAATCCCCCTCTCCGCGTTATTTTCTTTTATCAGGAATTTTCGTCAAAATAGCGGTAGTGGAACCTCGGAACTGCGATGGTTGAGTATGCAAGAATGATTGGATTGCCGAAGGGAGAGGAAAAGGTTACTGAACATGTCACGCCTGAATGCCGCTACCTTTAGGTATGCGGATGAAAGGCGATGAATAGTTCAGTTAAAGGGCTCCCAGCCCTAAGAATACAGGTAGGCATCCCTGAATGCCATTGATGACAATAACATTAATCTACACATGTTATTCAATGTAAAACTGATAGGGATGCCCCACCCTTTAGGGTTGGGGAGCCCTCACTCTGGAAGTCTTATTGCAATCGGATACAGTCTTTGAAATGGAAAATAGAATGCGAGAAGAAAGGGAATAAAAAGAAATTAAGACGCACTATCCTTCAGCCCATAATACTCAACCACAGCCTCCAAAATCAATTCGTACATTGCTCTATCCTGAGCCGCGCTATCCAGTTTTATTGTATCGGGCCAAACCCGAAAGCAACTCCTTTAGGGGCTGGTAGTTTACATATTTCAGGACGATATCAGGGAGAACTATCGTTGTCCTCTGGGTGTCTTCCCAGGAGCCGGTGCAGTTGATTTCAAATATCCTTGTCCAATATGTGAAGAATTCTATCTATGAATCTGGATGCTTTATCATAAGAATCCTCTGCATCTTCCAGCGATTCATCAACAATGTCAAGCCCGTACAGAGATTCATGGCGAATCACACGCAATGTATCGAGCCAATTGACATGACTTATGTCCAGTATGTGTTTTTTCACATAATTTTCCTTGAGATATTCCACGACACAAAAATGACTTCTCTCGAATACCCCATCCTTGAATAATAGGGCACGGGCAGCCTGGAACATCCCGGTATAACTGAGCAATCTTGATTCCATGTAGAACTCGCTCTCCAGCAGCCTCTTTGCCCGTTCAAGATCCTTGTGGGCCAGTTCCATAGCTCTCTTGCTCTTTCCCGGATCTGGGCGTCTTTTGCGCAACAGCCCTTTATCGTAACAGCCTTTGAGCCTCATTCTGCATCTCTCCATTCCGAATCTCTCACTTTGTTCGAGCTTTTGAATGTAATCGCTTCGTTCTCGCATTCAATTTCGGGCTGTTGAATGAGCGAATCGAATTCGCTCATTCAATCACCGGCCTTGTGCCATGCAATACTATGCCTTCCGTGATAACATCCAGATAGAACGCTCTGTTTTCCTTTGCCTGCTTTGACCACTGGACGCTTGTGAAGTTCATCAGGTTTACCATCACTCCGATTTTCTTGCTTATTTTGCTGGCATCAATCTTCTTCGCTGTGGAGATAGTGAGAATGTCCAGGTCACTGTGCATATCGTTCTCGCCTCTGGCATAACTGCCATAAAGCACTATAGAACTAATGCCCGGCACATCTTCCAGTAAATCTTTCACCACTCCTTTCTCTTCCAAGATTGCCAGATTGAAGGAAATCTTCGCAAATTAAATTGAATATGAAGAATGCAATATTACTGGTCCTAGGATTAATTACTTTTTCGGCTTATTCGCAAATTAACGTGAAAATTTCTGGGA
>JAUWNU010000097.1 GCA_030612505.1 Methanomassiliicoccales archaeon | reverse complement strand
TACCAAAACCCCCCCATCTGAAACCGCCGAAGCCCCACAACCCCATGCGCCAGACTCAAGGGTTCAACCCCGACACCGGCCAACCCTCTCTCTTATTGCCCTTCCGGGAATCTCTGGTTTTCCTCCTTCTTTCTGCAAATTCAATTACAGAAACTAGAGAAATTTAATGTTTCTGTTGTTTTAATAACAGAACATCATATCCATATATCTTTCTTTTTGTAATTGACCTTGCGTTCCTTGAATGCAAGGATTACCTTTTCAGAGACTCTTGAAGGGACCATGAATACACCATCGCCCAGCTTTTCTCCGTGTTCCCCCACAATGCCACTGCTCTCATTACAGTACTTCTTTCCTTTTACCGTTTTCTCCACTTTGTATCCATATAACTTCCTATGAATGGCCATCTTATCCTTTGGCGATAATGAAGTTAAAGAATAGGAGAAAATGGTAGCTGGCTCCATGTTTGGATGTCTATTTTTAAGGATGTTTATCTCGGGAAGGGCCCATATTATCATGCCTTCATTAACTACTGTCCTTAGGAACTGTGGGTCGAGATGCGGATCATTGATGTTCCCCATCACAAAGGAAAAAGAATGGGCAATGTTATATTTAGACAAAATGTCCGATGCGATTTTATGAGCCTTTTTCGATTCCTTTCCAACTTCTGGATTGTGTTTTGAATCGAATAGGAGCAAAATATCTATGTCACTTTTTTTGTGAAAATCTCCTTTGACGGCAGAACCAAACAGAACCGCCACCCTCAGGTTCGGTATCTCATTTGCCTTGTCTATAAAGTCGATAATCGGTAAACGCAATTTATCAGGGATCATTCTATCGCCCACTTTTCGATCTCTCCAACGATTTTTAGTGCTTCTTTTTGTACTTCACCATTGCCTTTCCCGCCGTACCATCTTCCTATTCGGAGAGTGTCCAACCGTTCAAAATGTATCGCAATGTCATTTTGCTTATATTGTCTAAGCAATGATGGAACTCCTTGATGGGTGTCCTTGTGTTCTCCATATTTTTCTTCCAAGCCATATGCAATCAAATGATGGGCGAAACCATAGCAAATCTCAACAATTGCTTCCACATTTTCATCACTTCCTCGCAAGAGTTCTATGCTGCCTTTGATTTTCTGTGCCTTGTCTAAATGACCTTTCGCTTTCATGCATTCACCACATTTTCTATTATACAGTAACAGAACTTCTACTTTATAATGTTTTCTGTAATTGTATAACAAGAATTATCGATTTATCTCGATGTTTTTTGGCAAACCCACACACACCCCAAACACCCGCCTCCTCTTTCATCTGTTCCTCCCTCATCTGCTCTTCCAGGAACTTCTCCATTTCCTCTTTCTTTCGTAATCACCAGCTTGTCCTTTAGTGTGAGATTAGGATTGTGGAGGGGGAAATGGAAAAACACATAATTATTTGAAAACATTTAAATATGTGTGAACACATACAATATTCTGATAATATGCCAAATATGACATTGTCTGTTGATCAGGAATTATACGACACCATGAAGAGCTATCCAGAGATAAAATGGAGTGCTATTGCAAGAAAAGCCATGAAGGAATATGCCCATCGTTTGAAGATCCTCGATAGAACTGCCTCAAAAAGCAAACTGACGGAAGAGGATGTGGAGGAGATCGATAAAATACTGAAACGAGCTGTGGCAGAACGGCATGGGATCTGAACATGTTGTTGGTCGTGGACACGAACATCATCATTTCCAGTCTTATCAAAGACTCGAAAACAAGAGAAATTCTTATGAGTGCTAATGTGGACTTTTTCGTCCCGGAATGGGTTCATTCCGAGATAAGAAAACACATGAAGACCATCACCAAGAAGGCAGATATATCGATTCATGAACTGGAACATTTTATGGAAGAGCTATTTCAGGTTGTACACACCACGCCTTTCGAGGAATATCAAACTTACATTGAGGAGGCCCTTCTTATCATTGGCGAGGTGGACAAGGACGATGCTCCATTTATCGCGGTTGCCTTGGCCCTTGGTGCTGATGCCATCTGGACAAATGACAGGGATTTTGACAAACAAAATCGGTTCATGGTATTAAGAACTCATGACCTTTTTGAGATGTTGTAACTCACACCCTCAAAATCACTTCCACCCCCGCTCTCCCAATCACCAAAGCTACATCCAAATTGCCCCAAAAAACCAGCCATCTGAAATCGTCGAAGCCCCCCAACCCAGGTCGTAAGGCCTGGGATGTGCTTTACTTAAAATAATTAGAGTATTGTTCAGCCAGTGTATTCTTCTTGTAAGGCGGCAGAATAAGATAGCCAGGGTGCCTGGAAACATCATATGGTGATTTTTTGAACTCATTAGGGGCCATAAACCCACCGTCCCGGAAAAACTTACCAGCTTCTGGAGTCAATGGCTTTGTTACAAGATAGCCAACACATTGCAGGGCTGCAAGAATAAGCAGTTTGTATCCTACTTTCTTCTTTCTCATAGATGGCAGGGTCTCAATTGCCCTTAAAACCCATATGGCCATTCCATCATTTGCAGAGTCCTCCCATTCCTCAAGAAATACCCAGGATACCATATCTTGGCCTCTGACCACAGCAATAAAAATAGGCCTTGGAAATTTTCTGAGCCATATCTTGAAGGTCTTCTCATAACCGATGATTCCCAATCCTCTGAAGAATTCAAAACCACCACCGGCAAACCGGCCATCTTCCATGCTCAGTATTCTAAATTTGCCTACTTCAGAGGCGTCTTCTAGCTTGTAGAATATCAGGTCACCGGTTCTGCCGAGTTCAAACAATTCATAACCTCCTGCACAATCTTAGATTCTGCACACAGTCTCCACTAAATAAGTGGGTCGGCACCATGGCCTAAACCACAGTGCTCGACATTTGGCTGAAAGCCTAATCCGTGTAAATTACCCAGACATCTGCATTGTTCCTGAGAATCATGTTCAGGTCTGTTCTGGATATCTGTGCCTTCTCCAGAAGGATTGGCATCCATTCTTCAGGGGCTATTTTCCTGGTACCATCTTCCCAGACCGCAGCAATCTGTGCGATCTTCAGGGGCTTACCAGCTACCTTTATTCGGTCTGCTGCTGCATTCCTGAAAGTCTGGTGGATTATACACATGGAATTGATTGTACCTGGCTTGTAGACTGAATTATAGTACTCGGCTACGTCTGTGTGTATCTTAGAGAATGTTCCAATTCTCTTTGTGTATTCCTGCCATCCCTTGGTAAACGGGCATTCCACAGTTACTGCACAATGTGGTGTGATTGTATTCACAATCTCGAATGCCGAGATAATGGACTCTCCCTTTACCAGTGATTCCAGAAACTCATCCCAGGTGGCATATTCTTCTTCAGGCATGCTCTTTGCCAGGGATGTTGCCAGACTCACTAGGTAATTATTCATACCACTGGCGCCCTGCTTGTCTGCAATATCCTCAAGGAACAGGCATGCTGCAACGTCCACGAACGGGTTGTCATCAATCAATGTTCTTCTTCTTTCGCTCATTTTTTACACCTCCTAATCGGACTCCTCGCCGTCGCCCTTCATTCTGGCACCACGCATCAAGATAGCGTAGACACAGGCATAGTTCCTGAGAAGACTGCGGACATATTCTGGGTTTATACCAATCTTGTTCAAGGCATCTTCAGTGATCTTTGTTTCACCGGTGAAACCTCTGTTGGCCAGCTGCACACAATCAAGGCTCTGTTCCGCTATGGAAATATTCTTTGCAACTTCCTCTCTGAATCTCTGATGAATCACACAGAAATTACAAACTGCTGTGTCCCGCACGCTGTTATTGTACTCCTCTGCCACGGCTGAATCAGCACGGGGCAGCTCACCTACACTGTATCTTATCCTCACTATAGTGGGGTTAAAAACACAGGTCTCCAGGGCATAAATATACCCTACAACGTCGCCATCTACATCTGTTATGGCCAGGTCTGTCAAGGCAGTCACACTTCCTTCAATTGAAAAGGCGGTCCGTCCCTCTCTCAACGCTACGTTGAAAGACGGCCAACCCATGTATGCTTCCTTGCCCATTCTCTTAGCCAGGCTTTCTCCTACTCTAGCCCAATACTGGATGGTTCCTTCCACTCCAGCTTTCTCGCTCATGTCTTGAATAAGCGAGACCAATGCTACATCGAGCATGTTCATTTCACCTCCATTTCGGTTTTATTTTGTTTCTTTTTGTCCATTTTTGTGACATTGATTTTCTGATAAAGGTCCATTCGACCTTTTGTGATTATTCCAACATAACCAGAATCTATTAAAACTCGCAAAGCTCGAAGCAGAGCAAAACGCTTCAAAGATTTGCCAACCTTTGACTGGATCCCGGAAATTGTCATACCCTCCTTGGATATGACATTAAGAACCTGACGCTCGTCGCCAGATAGGTCTTCGAGCTTTTTTGTGATAACTGGCAGAGCATCGTCCACATGTTCCTCTTTGGGTTTGACCTCTTTTTCTGGTCTCTTGGCTTCTTTCTCTGGTTTGGCCTCTTTTTTAGAATTAGGTGCTTCCTTTTTTGGATCAGGTGTCTTGGTTGCTTTCTCTGGTTTGGCCTCTTTTTTAGGTTTAGGTTCTTCCTTTTTTGGCTCAGGTTTCCTGGTTTCTTTCTCTGGTTTGACCTCTTTTTTAGGCTTAGGTTCTTCTTTCTTTGGTTCTGGCTTCTTGGCCTTTTTCTCTGGTTTGGCCTCTTTTTTAGGTTTAGGTTCTTCTTTCTTGGCAGTAACTTTCTCTTTCACTGGCTCCTTTGATTCCTTTTTGGGACTTGGCTTATCTTTTTTCTTAGAAGCCTTGGTTGAGGGTTTCTCCTCTTTTTGGGGCTCTTCTTTTTCCTCCTTCTTTTTTGAAGAAGTCACTTTCTTAGGTTTTTTGTCTAGCATGTCCTTTTCCTTATCTTTTTCAAGCTTTTCGTCAAGTTCCTGTTCTGGAGTCAGATATTTAATTCGCTTGCCTATTTTCTTCTCGATAATCTTCTTGTCTTTAACAAGCCCAGCAATAGCTGCAAGAACATCATCCTCTTCCATGCTAGTATCTCTAATAATAGCAGTCTTGGAGCTTGCACCCTTCTGAATTGATTCTAATACTGCCGGTGAAATATCTGGCTTTGGTTCCTCAATTTCCGCTGTATCTTTTATTATTTCCTCGGCATCTATCACTTCACCTGGAACGATAATTGCCAGGTCTTCGGTATCTTCCTTGGCCTTTATTTGCTCCTTCATCTCAATCTCGGCCTTGAGAAGTGCCAATTCATTGTCCAGTTGTGCATCCTTCTCATCCTGCTCTTGCATCTTGATTCTCATAAGCTCAATATCTTCCTTGCTGGCCTTTTCAGCCAATAAATTATTCTTAATATCCTCCAAGGTTTCTTGAACCTCAAGGTTCTTGGCATTACTCTGGGCAGATATGGCCGCAACCATCTGGCTTGTGGATTCTATAATTTTTTCCAGGCGATCATATTCCTTTGTGAGAACTGTGGCACGGTCCACTGCAAACTCCTGGCTCTTGACCTTAATCATGCCTCTGAAGTTTTTAGCTTTGTGATGGGGAACGGTTTCCAGAAGCCGGTCCAGAAGTACATCATAGGTGGTCTGAATTTGTTTAGCAGATATTAAATTAGCACTGATGGAGCGGGCCAGATTATCTGTTACTATTTTACGCCCATCGAATTTAAAAAGCTCGCTTCCGCTTGTTTTGAGCCGAACTTCTTCAAGAGCTGTTCTGGCAATTGTTTCTGCATCCTGGGCACCCTTGGTTCTTACAATTTCAAAATGAATATCATCCAATGTAGCTTGATAGACAATTTCCAGAATGGTTGGAGGTATCTTGGTAACGCTTAAATCTTCACTGAATCCAATATCCTCCATCATATCAATTATCTTATCAGAAACCTTGTCCAGTTCTTTTTGTATCTTCCATAGATTGGAATCTTTCTCGATTCTTTCAAATGATTTTCTCATATCATTGTTAAACCTGTCAATCTTGGTGTCCAGGGAATCAAGTCTGCCAGATATTTGACGCATCTTGGTTTTAAATTCCTCAAGGTCTGGCATATCTCCTGCTGATGAAGGTAAATCACTTGCAGATTCCTTGACAAGAGATTTCACCAGTTCTTCAATCTCCTCTTTGTAAAGGCCAGTCACTGCTGGAACTGGCTTTTGGATAGATTCAGGAGCGGAAGATTCTTCTGGAACAGATTCGACAACAGTTTTCGGCTCTGAGTTGGGTGTCATAGCCGCCGGCTCTGGATGCTCCTCTTCCGGTCTTATAACTGGAAGAGGTTCCTCTTTCGGTTCGGTATCCTCCTCTATGGGAACTGGTTCAATAATTTTCTTGGGAATATTTGGCAAGGGTGTCGGAATCATGTCAATTGCTCTTGGTTGGCCATCAGGTGTGTGAATTGGTTCATGTATTGGCTCTGACTGTCTTTCAGCTACTTCTGCAACCTGTTTCTCGACCTTACGAATCATCTCTAGCTCTTTTCGATGTTTGTCCAACTCCATTCTCAGAACAGTCCGCATCTCATCTAGTTCATTTTGAAGTGCATCTTCACGCTTCTGGAACTGTTTAACAATTGATTGCTGCTCATCTTCAAAATCATCCTTCATCTTGAGCATAGAGGCATTAAGCTTCTTCTCTATTTCCTGGTCTTTCTTGGTCTGGCAATTTCTCTCATGAATTTTTAAAGTTTTCTGGTTATTCATAGTTTTCTGGCAAAATTTGCACTTCAATGCTGGTTCTTTTTTTGCCTTCTTTGGCGAGGACTTTTTATTGTCCGATTTCTCTTTGATTTCTTCCTCTTTGATTTCTTTCTCTTTATTAGAGGTTTTTGGGGGTGTGGCTTTCTTTGTGGTTGATTTTTTCATAGTGGAAGTGGTTTTACTTTCACCAACCTTAGTAGAAGTATCTTTTTCTACCTTTTTTCCAGCTTTAGTACTGGCTTTTTTAGTATCCCCACTCTCTTTGGTGGATTCACTCTTTTTGGTAGATTTACCACTTGATTTTGCCATTGTTCCCATCCTTGTCTATCATACGAATGATTTTAATTTCCGTTCCACCTCTGGTACCCAGGTTCTCTTGCACTCGTCCGCAACTATATCACCACTTCTTTCCTGGATATGCTTGTTAATAACCATATCCACGAACTTCAGCCAATCCTTATCTTTCATATAAGCGGCACTTAGCCCAAGCTCATTCATAGTTAGAGTCACGATTTCATCAACCGCACCTATTCCCACAACACTGCTAATCTTCTGCTTGAGAAATTTCAGAAGTTCCATGTTTCTCTTGTAACCTCTGGTTTCCTCAAACTTCTCAACGAAAAGCTGCCTGGTAAGCTTGGTAAGCTTGTCCTGAACTGCCTTGTCATATCCTTCTATGCTCTCTGCAGTAATAGGTCTCTGCTCAAAAAGATGATTTAACACCGTGCTTCCATTGATGATGTTTGTAACAGTTGGCCCCATTGTATCTATATCCAGTGGGGTAGTTAAAACCGAGGCAAGGAAGCTATTATCTCCTATGCTGGAGATGATTACACTTCCAAACTCATACTGTTGAATGCTGACCTTCATCTTGTCTCCTTTTAATTGGCTGCAGATTGAAGTGAGGTTGCCCTTCACCAGGTTCAGAAATTTAAACTGGATGGGATTCAAAATAGGTGGAATTATAGAAGCGAATATCCTGCCATCAATACCAACGAACATGAGCATGTCTATGTCATTGTCTTCCTTGATATGCCGCAGTTCCATATCGAACATATGTTTAAGCTGGACGACTGTCTTTGCCTCCATTCTTTTGTCGATCTTCTTTTTCTCTGCCATCCTAATCCTCCTCCAGAAACTCACTGCAATCCATAGGAGTCAAACATCACTTGGAGTACTTCTTCCGGTGAGTAATTGTATGTCCAACCGTCCTTCATGATCTTGAGCTTTTCAATCACATTTTCAGGTGCCTTGATGAATTCAGCAGTTTTTATGGCCTCGTCAAATACCGCACTGAAATCCTCGCCTTCCTCCGCTTTTACAGCCTCGGCCGGTGAGGTTCTGATTATTACTCCTGCGCCTCTGGCAAAGATGTATGGATAAACACCCTCTCCGTGATGAGTTCCTCTCATTTTTATTATCTTGAGGGTTCTGTTGAAAGCGCCTCCGATTGGGTAGTATTCAAGGCTGATAACACCATCAGCCAGATATACAGGCAGAAGCACATCCTCGCCTACAATCTCTCCTGGCCTGGAATGTTCCTCGACGGTTGCCATGACCACACCAAGTTCTTTCAGGGTGTAGAACAGCTTTCCAATCATCTCTCTCTGCTGAAGCTTGTCATCGGTTGCCCAGATAACTGGCGTCATAGGGTCGATAACGACTCTGGTTTTGATGTCATAATCGCTTCTAGCCTTTACCAGCTGGGGAATCTGTTCATCAATCATCTTCTTGAAGTTCTTGCCCTTCAAGTGGATAAAGAATAATGACTTCTCATAATGCTTTTTCATGTCCCAGCCCAGCATTTCTGCTTCCTTCATGAGCTGTTCCGGT
>JAUWNU010000166.1 GCA_030612505.1 Methanomassiliicoccales archaeon | reverse complement strand
GTTGCCCAGAAAGATGCCCAGCCGCCGTCGTTCAGCGCTGTAAGTTCGTAAAGCAAGTTCTCGGTTGCTGCAAAACCCAGACCGGCTGTTGCCCCGAGAATTATACCATCCTTTATTCTACAGATGTCGAAGTCTACAAATCTCAGGCCCAGAGGTTTGGCCAGTTCTTCCACAAAGGGCGCGACAATTACTGCAACAAAGAACATGGGGGTGCCGTATGTCCGGGGGCTGAAACCCGGGATCAGAGTGTTCAGGACCAATGCGATAATTATTGCAAAAACCGCCCCCCAGCCGAACATGAGTAGTATTGACCATATTCCCGGCCCGGTGGGAACCTTTTTCCTCAGCCAGGCTATCCATAATACTGATGGGATCAATGCAACCAGCAGGAAAAAAATGATTGAATAAACCAGGTTCATGTCCAAGAATTTCCCTCATAATGTGATTGTTGACAAACAATATAAAAATTTACAATCAAGAAGGCATTATATTAAAGTTCAGTTCCGAGCCGGCGAGCGGGGGATGGGGCGAAGCTAGCGCAGGAACTGGGTGGGGGGATTCAAATTACAGGGGTGGGTGAGATTACACAAAAAAATAATAAACAATCATAAAACAATTATCTCATGGGAACCATCATCCTCAACCAGCACCACACTGGGTTTCGTATCCTTGTAATGGTCTGCACTTGTAAATATTGAAATCAATCGATTATCAAAGAAATACCGATGGCCAGCTTTCTGCTTATTGTGGCCTCTGATGAATAGTTCTAGACCATTAGTTTCCATAAAATCATCAAAAACATCCTGGCCGAAATAGTAGAATATGCCGCGCTTGGTGTTCATTTGAAAACCATTAAGAGGAACAATTGCAGGGTCATTCCATACCAGGTCCAGATATTCATCTCTGAATCCTCTGTCTTCATGCTTCAGGGCTTCGATATCTTTCAGGGTTTTCAGATGTCTGGATATGCCCCCGTGAACGCCGAAAATTCTATTGTCCCACAGGGCTGCGATTGGCAATTGGGTGAATACGCCATTGTAGAGCCAGTATGCTGTTTCAGGATATTTATCAACAACAGAATCCATGAACCCCCACTTTGCGTTTATGCCCTGGAATTCATGATTTCCCCTGGTGTAGAAGAATCTGTCTGGTTCCTGGTGCATGTGCGCTAAAATTAAATTCACGCATTCTACATTATGAGAGCCCCGGTCAATAATGTCTCCCAGGAAGACGATTTTCGCATCGTGTTTTTCTGCGAGATTGATGGCAGCCAGCATGCTGTCTATGTCTCCGTGGATGTCTCCTGAAAATATGGTCTTGCCCTGAATTTTAGCAACATTTGGCTTTCCTGATAGTGATGAAATCATCTCATGAAGGAATTTTAGAATATCCTGGTGGCCCAGCCAGTCTGTCTTCAGGGGATTGTCGATTATGCGCTTGCTGATTTGGGAAATGTCCATTGATTCAGCATCAGGGCAATACATTTAAGGATTTTCTACATAGAATATTTATTTATACCACCCGTCTAATTGTATGATGTGATAGGTATGAGAAACCACAGAGCGTTATCAGTGGGGCTTGCAGTGCTTTTGCTATCTGGCTTTTTCGCAGGACTGGCAATAGCAGAGAATGATTCACTTCATGTTTTAATGACAGTTGAAGATATACATTACTCTGTTGGAGATACAATAACCATTGAGGTTCGGGTGTATGACAAGGGTGTGTTGGCAGATGCCAGCAATATTACATTGGCTGTAAGCCAGAATCATAATTTTAATAATCCGATCGCGCTAAATCTAACAAGTGATGGTACAGGAATATACACTGCCACTTACACAGTTAAAACAAATGATAATCATCATAATCTTTATTTCTTCCATGATACCTGGCTAGGAACTGACCACGAAGCCGTGGATCATTATTATCATGCTCTTGAGATTGATGTTTATTCTGTTCAAGATAATGTGGAGGTAAATTTCAATGGCCAGGAAATGGTCAATGCAAGGCCAGGAGATATTGTTACGGCCACTATTATTGTGAGAACTGGAGAAACTCCAATTCCAATCACTGGCTTTGACCATCTTTATATTGAGGACCAGGACGGAACACAGCAGAACTTAACCTACAGGTCAGAGGCAACTGGCATCTATCTGGTAGATTTCACAGTACCAGAGAGTGTTCACAGCCAGATGTATGAAATATATGCTGACCCAAGAGATGTTGGGGGCCATGACTCTGCATTTATTAATGTGAATGTTCTGGATGTTTGGTATCACAGGCTCATATCAGGCACAACAACATCATTCGAGTTATGTGTGGCAGACCTTGAGGGGCAGCCAGTTGAAGGTGCCAGTTTCTGGATTCAGAGCTATGGATGGCCTTATGATGTTTACACAGGAACAACAAATGCATCTGGAAT
>JAUWNU010000001.1 GCA_030612505.1 Methanomassiliicoccales archaeon | reverse complement strand
GTCCCCCTGGGCTTCTTACACTGCCCCGAAAGTATTCCATAATTATAATATCATTGGTTGTCATTGCCTTCTGTATGGACCTCACACTCCTGGGTGGCGCAAGTGTGGTAGGATCTTTATCTGCCTATCTCGAGGAAAAAGGAGCTCGATTATTATTCGATTGCGGCCTTACCCCATCAAAGCCTCCAAAATATCCTATGAAGCCCCCTGCGGTGGACTTGACATTTCTCACTCATGCGCATATTGACCATTCTGGAATGATGCCCTGGCTATGTGCAACCTATGGCATGGACATTGTGGCTACCCAGCCATCAATAACCATCGGCACAATGCTTCTGGAAGATAGCGTGAAAGTTTCAGCTTCCGAAGGGTTTCCAGCTCCCTATGATAAGGGCGATGTTCGGGCACTGAAAAAGCATTTTCAGAGGGCGACCTTCGGCGATTCTGTGGAAATTGGAGGTCTTGAGGTTCTTTTACATTCAGCTGGCCATATACCTGGAGCAGCAATGTTCGAGGTGAGAAGCGACAGAAGTCTACTATTCACCGGCGATATAAATACACTGGATACCTATCTTGTCAACGGGGCAAAGCCAGTGGATTGTGATGTGCTTGTCATTGAGAGTACATATTCTGGTAGGGACCACCCACCTAGAATGGAAACCGAGAAAGCATTCCTGGATAAGACCAGGGAAGTTGTGGAACGCGGTGGTTTGGCCATTGTTCCGGCCTTTGCAGTGGGAAGAACCAAGGAGATGATGCTGACCCTCGCAGATTCTGGCCATGAAGTATGGCTTGATGGAATGGGATGGTCTGTGAACCGCCATTATGCAAAAATGCCTGGATATTTACGAGACCCTGATATGCTGAGAAACGCAATGAATAAGATACAAGCAATCAAGAATCCGGGGGATAGAAAATCAGTGGTTGGAATGGCAGATGTAATAATCACCACCAGTGGAATGCTGGACGGTGGGCCGGTGCTGAACTTCATTTCAGAAAAGAAAGACGACAGGAACAGCGCAGTCCTGCTTACCGGATACCAGGTGGAAAACACCAATGGAAGAATGCTCATTGACAATGGCCACATTAAGCTAAATGGCAATATAACACCAGTTCAATGCGAGCTTGGTTTTTACGATTTTTCTGCTCATGCAGATCACCTGGAACTAATGAAATTCATTAAAGAATGCAATCCAGAAGATGTTGTTCTGTGCCACGGAGACAACCGGGACGTACTGGCCAATGACCTGAAAGAGGAAGGTTTTGATATTCACATGCCTACAGAAGGCGAGAAAGTAGAATTGTAAATCCTAATGAATATAGGTCAATAACCCTAATTCTAACTGATTAATTGACTATTTTCACGAATCATAGATTCGGTATTAATTTATTCAAATTTAAAAAATAGACTGGCCAGGCTATTTTGACTCATACCATAAACTTTTATAAAACCCCCCCATGCCACAGGAATATGGCCACATTAATCATCTGCGAGAAGAACAACGCGGCTCAACGGGTAGCCAGTATTTTAGCCAAGGGCAAATACAATAAGACCTTCATTAATCGTGTTCCTGTCTTCAGATTCCCCTGGAATGATACCGAAGGAATTGTTATGGGGCTGAGAGGCCATATTCTCAACTTTGATTATCCTAAAGAGTTCAAGAACTGGAATATTGATGATTTGGAGAAACTGGTTGAGACACAGCCAATTAAACACACAACAGCCAGCTGGATTATGAACGCACTTCAGGACCTGGCCAAGCAAGTTGATACAGTTATTGTGGCCACTGATTTTGATAGGGAAGGAGAACTCATTGGCGCAGAAGCAATTTCGGTGATGAACCTCAAGCCAGACATGAAGGTCTTAAGGGCAAGGTTCAGCGCATTAACAGGTCCAGAAATAAACGATGCATTTGAAAATTTAATCGAACTAGACCATAATCTGGCTAAGGCCGCTGAAGCTAGGCAAATTGTTGATCTGGCCTGGGGCGCAGTTCTAACAAGGTTCATGTCAACCTCCACTGGAAAGTTAGGGGCTGATTTCCTGTCAGTGGGAAGGGTACAGAGTCCCTCGCTGGCCCTTATAGTTAATCGTGAAAAGGAGATTGAAAATTTCGACCCTCAGCCATTCTGGGAGATATTGGCCGACCTGGAGAAGGAAAAGCATTTCTTTGCCAAGCATGCCCATGGTCTTTTCTGGAAGAAAGAAGAGGCAGACAAGGTATTCGAGGCAGCCAAGGATGCAAAGATTGCGAAAGTATTAGAAGCCGAGTCCAAAACAGTACCAGACAGACCACCGGCACCATTCAATACAACAGTATTTCTGGCAGAGGCTAACAAGATGGGATTATCAGCTTCAAGGGCAATGTCAATTGCAGAACGTCTTTACAATGATGGTCTTTTAAGCTACCCTAGAACAGATAACACTGTTTATCCCAGAACATTGCCAATAAGACATATTCTTGAAAAGCTGACCAAGTCAGACCTTGGTAAAGAGGCTGCCGAGATACTGGCACAGGAGAAATTGCGACCATCACGGGGCAAGATGCAGACAACCGACCATCCACCAATTCACCCGGTTGGAGCAGCAACAAAGGACAAGCTCAAGGGCGATGACTGGCGGGTTTATGAATTGGTTGTCAGGAGATTTTTGGCAACCCTGGCCCCCGATGCTATGGTTCAGCGCGGAAGTGCATTATTTGATATTAATGGCGAGAAATTCGAGGCAACTGGCCATGAAACCTTAGAACAAGGCTGGCATGCCTATTATCCATATTTCAAATTCAAGGACATATTCATTCCAAAGCTGGAAAAAGGTGAAGAAATTCCAGTTATTAAAGTAAGAGGCAGAGAAGGCAAGACTGAACCCCCAAGACGCTACTCCCAGGGAACTCTTATCCGGGAAATGGAGCGACTTGGACTTGGAACAAAAAGTACTAGGCACGAGATAGTTCAAAAGCTCTATGATAGAAGTTATGTCCAGGGCGGACAGATGCGGCCAACTACTGCAGGAACAGTCATTGTGGAGACACTGGAAGAAAATGCAGATATGATTGTAAAACCAGATATGACCAGTCAGCTTGAAGAGGACATGACCAAAATAGCCGAGGGAAAGATTGACCAGAAGAAGGTGGTGAAAGAATCTCAAGAAATGCTGGCTAGCTCTCTGAAAGTCCTTTTTGAGCATAAAGATAATATCCGCAAGGAAGTTAATGAAGCCCTGAAGAATCTGAATCAAATGGGCCAGTGCCCAAAATGTGGTAAAGGAAATCTTCTTATTCGCAAGTCAAAGCGCGGCAAGAGATTCATGGCCTGTGATGCATATCCAGATTGTGAGAATACCTATGCACTGCCTCAGTACGGGGCAATTACACCCCATCTGGAACCCTGCAAGGCCTGCGACGGCCCCCAGGTGAAGGTGGTAATGAACAGGCGGAAACCCCAGGAGATGTGCCTGGATATTGACTGCAAATCTAATAAGAAGAGAAGGGAAAAGTATGAAAAATACAAGGCAGGCCTGACAGAGTCCAAGACACAGGCTAAGAAGTCCACCAAGAAGAAGCCGCCAGCCAAGAAATAACTTTTACAATTATTTTATGCTCTAATATAGGGGCTATGATTAATTGTTGTTAGTAAGGGGCTGCGTTTAATTATCGTTAGTAAGGGTCTGTGTTTGGTTATTGTTATTGAGGGTCTGTGTTTGGTTATCGTTAGAGAGGGTCTAGGGTTCAGGGTCCAGGACGGCCTGCCTGCATCCGGTTTCTTGCACCAATCAGCCCCCTCATTCTTTCAAACCCATCCAATGATTGATCTACATCTCGAAGCAAGCTTCTTCGACAAAACCCTGGTCGGGGCGCATGAACCTATTTCGGTTTATCTTGCATTTGTGGGGACAGGACTAACAATACTATTATCGTAATCAGAAAGATAATAATTCCAATCCATCCCCAATCATTAGACGCTGGCGTTTGTACTATTTCAGGTTCCTCTGCTGTCGTGAATTGCCATGAATAATCGTTCTCCAAAGTATTTCTACATAGGTCTTTTGCTCCTGTGCCAATCGAAACTGTATAAGTAGTATTGTAACTTAGATTGCCTGATATTTCAATAGTTAATGTTTGATTATTCAGCCATGTGTAACCGATACCGGTTATTGTTGGTGAAACTGATATTGCATTTTCCACAGAAGTTTGATTCATAGCTTCGTTAAACACGATTGAAATGCTCGTAGAAATTGGTACATTATTGCCAGTTGGTGAAACAAACAAAACCTTTGGCGGTGTGGTATCTGGAACAAATGTATCAATTATTTCCAAAGTGTAAGTTTGTGTTGCAACATCATTGCCATAGATGTCGAAAGCGTGTATGTAATACTCGATTGTATTCGGCACGGTCTGAGCAGATAATTCAAACCAATAACCCTGATTCATAGTTACCTGTGTGAAATTTGAAGCACTCTCATTTTTGTAATATAGATTTACAACATCCACACCACCCAAATCAGTAATCTGGCAAGTTATGTTTATCGCCTCACCAACAACAGCACTCTCAACAGGTGTGTGAACAATAACTGGCGGTGTCGTATCCTCAATATCAAACTCATAAATTATTGTCGTATTCTTCTGTTGTAAATCATCTGTCGCATTTATCTGATACTTTACTTTTCCTTCTGTCACCTGGCCAGGTATGAAATATTCCCAATCATCACCATTTTTGTCCATAAAATTCTCATGCCAGACATCATCAACACCCTGCCACCAAAGAACAGCATTCATCACTTCTCCATCGTCTGTGATTGTCGTATTGATTCTCATTTCATCACCCAATTCCTGCGGGCTTGAAATGTTCGTATGGATTATCTCAGGCGAAGGATTGGTTTCGGTTGTGAATGAGAAAACATAGGTTGTGTTGTTAGAATTTCCAGGATTGGAATTATCAGAATAATTTGGCTGGGCGGTCATTTCAATGTATCTTCCCCTTTCCCAAGGATTGTGAATGCCTGTAATCACATCTTTATCCTCATTCCAGTACCAATTCCAACCCCCTGGGTCAGTACCATTTGTCTGATTGACAGTAACCGAAGAAATATTCATAGGTTCATTGAACTGAATAACAATAGGCTGGAAGATAGAATTGCCTGTTGTGTTGTTAACAGGATTGGTGGAGATTACTTTTGGCGGTGAAGAATCAATCATAAATTCCAGTGAATCGTCGTATGATTTATTCCCATCCAAATCAATAACAGTAGCATTGACTATAACATCAGTTGCGTTAATAGTTGGCAACGTCCAATCATAAGGTGAATCATTACCTTTTATCGATGCGATAACACCGTTGCCAGCACTCGAAGTATAGTTCAAAAACACATCTAAAACAGCAGGCGAATCTTCCGTATCTGTTGCACTAAACTCAATCTGATGATTGCTACCGCCAGTCCAATCCTCGTCTCCAATTAGATTAGTAATATCAATGCTCGGAGGCCCCGTTATCTGTATCGCATAATCTCCCATTACTGGCGATGTAATATTATTTCCAGATGTGTCATTCGCCCATATGAAATAATGGGCTAAGCCTGTCACAGTTTGTGCAGGGATTGTTGCAGTCCAGTCACCAGAAATCAGAGTCATATCAACTGCTGTGTAAGTTATATCACCCACATTTTCGTAGTATAGAGTTACATTTGCAACCTCGCCGTTATCGGTCACATTTACAACAATATCAATTGGTTCGTTTATTTTTGAAGAAGCTACAGGAACATGATTGATTGTTGGTTTGGTTATGTCAAATATTTGAACCTGATATGTCACAGTCCAGTTATCATTATCGCTTGTGTCATTTGTCCAGATAAAATAACTAAGCACACCCACACCATTTTGGGCGGGAATCTCAAGCGAATAATTACCATCCTGGGCATAGAGTGTTTGCCCCAGCCCAGATACCATGACTTTTTTCAGGTTCCAGCCAGTCATTGATACATTGTAATTCGTTCCGTTCACACCAGTATAATTCAGCCATACTTCAGAAAGCGCTACATTATCGGAAACCTGACATGATATGTTAATTGATTGGCCTATAGGTGTGCCAGTTATGGGTGTGTGAATGATTGTCGGAGGTGTGGTGTCTGCTGGGAAATCGGGATACCGTTTGTAATAAATTTCCCGTTTTCCTGTTTTATTATCGACAGAAACTACATGTATATAGTCTTCGGTAACCACAATGTCGTTTACAGCAGAATTGTTTAGAGCTAATGTCAATCTTTTATTTTCATCCTGCCAGGTAACGCCGCTGTCAAAACTGTAGTTCATGTAGATTTCTTGTGCATCGGTATAAGGGTAGTCATCCCTTCGATCTGTCCACATGACATAAACTGTTTGATTCCAGACATCTACTATTGGAACCCACGAAAACTCTCCGTCTATGTCGCTCAAAGCAATACCACCATTCCATGAAACACCATCATCGTAACTAATGTTGATATAAGTCTCCCATGCTCCATTCCTGCTGTCCATCCAGATTGCATAAATGCTGGAGCCGTTCACGGCGAGATCAGGAGCATAGGAATGTCCTGAGCCTGGTTTTGTTATCTGCATTTCAGCCTCCCAGGTTGAACCTCCGTCTAGGCTGCGGCGATACATCGTTTCAAAACTGCCTGAAGCAGTAACGAACCTTCCCCAGACCACATGAACTAAAGACCCATTAACGGCGATTTTTGCGGATGCATCAGACCCCCCAGGATAATTTGTGAGTTGGATTGTCGGGTTCCATGATATTCCTCCGTTCGTGCTGTTGCGATATATAATCTCATAACTTCCGGGTCCACTTGCATCTTCATCCTCCCAAACAACATGGATGTTATCGCCATCAACAGCAATGTCTGGTATCGCACACCAGACTCCGTCATCGAGGGACAACATCACAGGTAAACTCCATGTCTCACCATTATCAGTGCTATTCTGATACATGATTTCAGATGTGATGCCGGTGTCTTGCATATACACAAGATGGATATTAGAGCCATTAATAGCTATTCTTGGATTACCTACTTCTCCAGAAGTTATTATTTTAGATTCTGTCCAAGTCCTTCCTGCATCTTCACTACGTCTATATCCTATACTATGAGTACTAGTCCTATTTTCCCATACGAGATGGATTGTATCTCCATTTGTTGCAATAACAGGCCATACATGGGTTCCCAATCCAGGTAAGAGTGTCATTTGAATGTCGTCAGTCCAACCTGAAGGAAAACCTAAAGATTCGTTATTTACTAGTTCTGCCGTTGGAATTGGATTTGGTTCTGAATCACTAGCCGAAAGATTCAGAACAGGTAAAGTAAGGATGATAACAAGAATAAGCGATAGAATAGCCGGCACTCTTCCTTTCCCATACATGTTAACGAATATAACTCGTAACTTCTATAATTATGTTTTCTATCTTTCAAGCATAATATTTTTTAACATGTTGTTTTTCTATAAGATAGTTTTTTAAACTTATGACAATATCTCAGTCAGGTCGGGGGACGGATTTTTAGTCACCATAAGGTTAGGAGGATTTCAAATGACAACAGAAATAGAGAGAAACGGTGTGGAAGTGGGTAATAAGACAAAGATTTTTGCGAGTATGATTGTGGCACTGTTCATATTCAGTGCGTTCTCGACAGCTCAGGCACAAGGAATGACTGGAAACAATGGTGCTCCGATACCACCTTTTGATGTTTATGGTTTTATCCATGATGGAGATGGCTATTTGATATGCAACGTGGACATTACTATTGAAAATCTGAGAACCGCTGAGACGCTTGAAGCAGAGGTCTATGAAACGTGTGCGTATGAATGTATATTGGAAGAATTGCCTAGCGGTTATGAACTCGGTGACACTATCCAGATTACCGCGGTTAGTGACGGCAGCACAATTTATGAAACGTTTGTTGTTGAACACATAGGATTCGGGAAGAAATTGGATTTATATTTCAACAGCCAGGAGTCTAAAATAGCAGCATCGAATAGCATTTTGTCTACCGAGGGTTCTCCAGATTCTTTATCAGAATTCTCCATGCCTATTGATGAATATCCAGAAGATGCCCAGCCATCGGAAGAAGAGTTAGATAATATTGGAATTGAACAAGACCTGTCTGTAAGAGGTGTCAGTTTTTCAAATATCAGACCAGAAGAAGGTGAAATAGTTACTGTCACTGCTGTGATAACCGCCAATCGGGGTACTCCTGATGTCAATGTTTCTTTCTATTTGAATCTCGTAGGCGAAGCCAATCATATCGGAACTTGTATGTCTTCATTCCACGGACTTTCTCAACCAATGGCCGCCTCTTTGAACTGGAACAGCACTGGTTTTGAAGGAGAACATATAATCTTTGCAGTGGTTGACCCAGATGAGATATTTTATGAGGCAGATGAAACCAACAACATCGCGCACAGTGAAATCGTGGTATTAACAGTTCCATTTCTAATAGACAAGATAACTTGCCAGAAATATTAAAGAACGAGAGAAAGCGTTGATGGAATATCTGGGGATAGCTTATTCCAGCTCTTTTTCCTTGTTAAACTGATAGAACAACATCAACATTATTATTGTAGCCAAAAATATAATAATCCCAATCCACCCCCAATTATTTGACGCTGGTTGTTGAATAATCTCCGGTTCTTCAACCGTCGTAAATTGCCATGAATAATCGTTCTCCAAAGTATTTCCAGCCAGGTCTTTTGTTCCTGTATCTATCATAACTGTGTAAGTTGAATTGTATGAAAGAATACCTGAAATATCAATAACTAATGTCTGATTGTTCAGCCACGTGTAACTGATACCAGTTATTGTCGGTGAAATCGAGATTGCGTTTTCCACGGAAGATTGATTCATAGCTTCGTTAAACACTATTGAAATCTCCGTTGATATTGGAATATTATCACCAGTTGGAGTTGCGAGCAATATCTCTGGCGGTATAGTATCTGGGAAAGATGGGGCGATTATTTCTAAAGTGTAAAGTTGTGTTGAAGCAACGTTGCCATAAATGTCAGATGCCTGGATGTAATACTCGATTGTGGCTGGCGCAGAATGTTCTGGTAATTCATACCAATAACCCGGGTTCATCACTCCATATGTGAAGCCAGTGTCGCCTTCGTATCTGTAAACAAAAAACACCCCAGATGTCATGTATGCTATATTCACCTCGCTTAAATCAATAATCTCACAGGTGATGTTTATCGCCTCACCAATAACTGCACTTTCAACAGGCGTATGGATAATAACTGGAGGCGTTGAATCTCTAATATCGAACTCGTAAATAATAGTTGAATTTTTCTGCTCAAAGTCATCGGTTGCATTGATTTGATATTTGACTTTACCCACAGCCATTTGAGCATGTATGGTGTACTCCCAATCATCACCATCTTTATCCATATAATTCTCATGCCAGATGTCATCAACATCCTGCCACCAAAGAACACCGTTCATCACTGTGCCATCATCTGTGATTGTTGCATTAATTCTTATTGCATCACCCAATTCCTGTGGGACTGAAATATTCATATGGTTTATCTCAGGCGAAGGGTTTGTTTCAGTTGTGAATGAAAAAACATAAGCAGTGTTATTGATGTTTCCAGGTTCAGAATCATCCTTGTATCCTATCTGGACTGTTATCTCTACATTATCTCCTCTGAGCCAGGCATCATGAATCCCTGTAATTGTATCCTTGTCCTGATTCCAGAACCAAAACCAACCACCAGGGTCAGTACCATTCGTTTGATTTACAACAGCCGAAGATATATTCATTTTTTCATTGAACTGAATTACTATCGGCTGGAAAATAGAAATACCTGTTGTATTATTTACTGGATTAGTCGAAATTACTTCTGGCGGTGAAGAATCTATCGTAAATATTGGCGAATCATCATAGGTTTTATTCCCATCAGAATCAACAACTGTGGCATTTACAACAACATCAGTCGCATCGATATTTGGCAACGTCCAAAGATATGGAGATTCATCCCCTTTTATCGAGATGGCAATATCACCTTGGCCAGTAGTAAATGTATAATTCAGGAACACCGTCAAATTCTCGGAATTATCCTCAGTATCAGACGCAACAAACTCTATCAAATGCTTGCTCCCGCCAGTCCAATCCTCACCACCTACTGGATTTGTAACCCCAATGCTCGGGGGCCCAGTTATCTGAACCGCATGGCTTCCCATTAATGGATCAGTTACATTATTCCCAGACGTATCGTTCGCCCATATGAAGTAATGAGCCAAGCCAGTTTCATTTTGTGCTGGGATTGTTGCAGCCCAATTGCCGGATACGGGAGTCATGTCAACGGCTGTATAGGTCGTAACGCCCACATTTTCATAGTATAGAGTTACATTCGCAACCTCGCCGTTATCAGTCACATTTACACCTATATCAATCGGCTCGTTTATTTTTGAAGAAGCTACAGGAACATGATTGATTATTGGCTTGGTCATGTCAAAAATTTGAACCTGATAAGTCCCAATCCAGTTTTCATTTCCACTGGTATCATTTGTCCAAATATAATAATTCATGACACCAGCACTTTGCTGAGCAGGAATCTCAAACGAATAATTACCATCCTGGGCATAGAGTGTTTGTCCCAACCCCGAGACCATGACTTCTTTCTGATTCCAGCCAGTCATAGAAACATTGTTATTTGTCCCATTCACGCTGGTATAATTCAACCAGACATCTGCGAGGGCCACATTATCAGTAACTTTGGCTGTGATATTGATTGATTGGCCTATAGGTGTGCTTGAGGTGGGTGTATGGATTATAGATGGTGACGCAATATCTGCTGGGAAATCAGGATAACGTTTGTAATAAATTTCCTTTTTTCCTGTTCTATTATCTGTCATGACTACATGTACAGAGTTTTCTGTTAGGGCAATGTCACCAGGCCCGGAATTATTCAGGGCAAATTGTAATCTTTCATTCGAACTCTGCCAGGTTACACCGCCGTCAAAACTGTAGTTCATGTACGCTTCGTGCGCTTCTGGGTACGGATAATCGTCTCTTGGGTCTCCCCAGACAACATAAACAGTTTGATCCCATGTACCAACATGTGCGCCAAATGAGTTCCGACCATCGGCATCGGTCAGTCTCATTTCGCCATTCCAAGTCTGGCCGTTATCAAAGCTGGAGTTAATATATGTCTCCCACGATCCATCCCTGCTGTCCATCCATATTGTGTAAACGCTGGAGCCATTCACGGCGAGGTCGCTAGGCTCAGAATGTCCAGATCCTGGTAGGCTTATCTGCTTTTCTGCCTCCCAGGTTGAACCTCCATCTAGGCTTCGTCGATACATTGCTTCAAACGTCCCCGTCCCCGTAACAAATCTACCCCAGGTTATATGAACTATAGAGCCGTTAACAGCGATTTTTGCCTCGGTATCTGACCCCCCAGGGTAATTTGTGAGTTGAATCGTTGGATTCCAAGATATTCCTCCATCTGTGCTGTTGCGATAGAATATTTCACAACTTCCAGGAGCACTTGTGCCTTCATCTTCCCAGACTATATGAATCGTGTCATTGATAACCGCAATATCAGGGAGCTGGGTCCAAATTCCATCATTGGGAGTTAACATCACAGGAGCATTCCAGGTATCCCCGTTGTCCGTACTATTTTGATATACTATTTCTAAACCGATACCAAAGTCCTTTTCATAAACGACATGAATCTGAGATCCATTAATGGCTATTTTCTGATTACCCACTTCCCCCGAAGTAATCATTCTAGTTTCTGTCCATGTCCTTCCCGCATCATTGCTTCGTCTATATTCCAATTTATGGATACTTGACCTATTTTCCCAGATTAAATGAATAACCTCTCCTTCAGATGCAAGAGCGGGTCTTATTTGAGAGCCCAATTCTGTTAAGAGGGTCATTTGAATGTCATCTGTCCAACCCGGTGGAAATGTATTAATCACATTATCAATCTGTTTGGCAGTATTTTGAGGGAAAATTATAACTACCATAGAACTCAATAACAAGGTAATGATTACGAATGTAGTTGCAGATACTAGAAAGATCTGCCGTTTTCTTCCTATCGATTTTTTCAACACAAATCTCCATTCGCATCATTCCTAAAATACTTTTGTCTCTTTAACTACAAACTATAGGTTTTCGTCATAAAAACATCCTTTTTCTTTACACAATATTATCGTGCATTCACAAGATTTTATATCTCACCAATGCGATTGCCCTTGCAATATTAACCATCATATCAGGGGGTAGGAAAATGACGAAAAATACAAAATCAAATATCATGGGGGCTAGAACAAAGACTATTGCGAGCTTAATTGTGGCACTGTTCATATTCAGTGCATTCTCAACCGCTCAGGCGCAGGGAGTGGCAGAAAATGAAGGAGTGCCGACACCGCCTTATGTGCTTTATGGGCAAATCTATGACGAGAACGGCAATCCTGTTTACGATGTTGAGATTGCAATTGAAAACCTTAGAACCACTGAGACGCTTGAGGCAAATGTCTATGAGACTTGTGCATATGAATGTGATTTAGAAGAATTGCCGAGCGGCTATGAAATTGGAGACACTATCCAGATTACTGCGGTTAATGATGACACCACAATTTATGAAACATTTATTGTTGAACGTATAGGATTCGGGACTAAATTGGATTTACATTTCAACAGCCAGGACTCTAAAATAACATCAACTGAGAGTCTTTTGTCTACCGAGGGCACTCCAGATAATTTATCGGAATTCTCCGCGCCCATTGATGAATTTGCAGAAGATGTCCCGCCACCGGAAGAAGAATTGGATGAATTTGGATGAAAGTAGTAAGCGTTCTTACCGCCGAATGCGAATCCGCTCGGATTCACTAATGATTGAAAAGAGACTAACTCACAATTCCTCTTTGTAAACTCCATGAATTAGAATTAAAGCAATAAACGAAATCAGAAAGATTATAATCCCAATCCAGCCCCAATCATTAGATGCTGTGGGTTGTACTACCTCTGGTTCACCTAATGTCGTAAACTGCCACGAATAATCGCTTGCCAAAGTATTTCCTGCCAGGTCTTTTGCTCCCGAATCTATTGTAACTGTGTAAGTAGTGTCGTAAGAAAGGTTGCCAGTGAATGATAGAACTAAAGTTTGATTATTAGCCCATGAACTGCTAAAGGAAATGTCTAGCGAAATCGATATTGCACCTTCCACAGAGGTCGTATTCATATATTCGCTAAACACAACTGAAATACTCGTTGAGATGGGAAAATTATCTCCTGTCGGAGTTGCTAGCAATACTTCTGGTGGCATTGTATCTGGAACAGATGGGTCAATTATTTCCAAGCTGTAAGTTTGTGTTGCTGCCTCGTTGCCAGATATGTCAAAAGCCTGAATATAATACTCGATTATTGTTGGCAGAAAATGAGCGGGCAATTCAAACCAATAGCCAGGATTCATTGTTACTTGGATGAAATTTACATCACTTTCATTTTTGTAATTCAGATAGACAATATCCACTCCATCCAGGTCAATAACCTGGCAACTGATGTTTATCGATTCGCCAATAACAGCGCTTTCAACAGGTGTATGGGCAATTACTGGCGGTGTAGTATCTGGTATGGATGTATCAATTACATCAAAAGAGTAAAGAGAGGTAGAAGCATTATTACCATAGAAATCAGAAGCCAGAAGATAATATTCAATTGTGGTTGGAATTGATTGTGCTGGTATTTCATACCAAAATCCTGGATTCATCGTTACTTGGGTATAATCAGTCTCGCCTGCACATTTGTAAAAGAGATACACCGCTGAAGCATTCGCCCCGCCTAAATCACTAACCTGGCAAGTGATGTTAATTGATTCATTAATTAATACACTCTCAACAGGTGTATGAACAATAACTGGTGGCGTTGTATCTTCAACATTAAATTCATAGATTATCGTGGTATTTTTCTGCTGTAAATCGTCTGTTGCATTGATTTGATAACTTATTTTTCCTTCTGCCATCTGGCCAGGAATCCAATACTCCCAATCATCGCCATTTTTGCTCATATAATTTTCATGCCAAACACCATCAATATCTTGCCACCATAGAACAGCGTTCATCACTGTACTGTCATCTGTGATTGTAGCGTTTATTCTAATCTCATCCCCCAGTTCCTGCGGACTTGAAATATTTGTGTGGACTATCTCAGGTGACGGATTGGTTTCGGTTGTGAACGAAAAAACACAGGATGTGCTGTTAGCATTTCCCTGATCAGAATCATCTTTATAATTTGGTTGAACAGTTATCTCAATAATATCTCCCCTAGACCACGCATCATGTATGCCAGTAATCGTGTCCTTATCCACATTCCAGAACCATGACCAACTGCCTGGGTCGATCCCGCCTGTTTGTGCCGCTGTAACGGTGGAGGTGTTCATTGGTTCGTTAAACTGGATGACAACAGACTGATAGATGAAAACTCCTGTTGTGCCATTGGCTGGCATTGTCGAGACGGCCTCTGGCAAGGAAGTATCAATCTCGAACATTTCAGAATCACCGTAGGCTTTGTTTCCATCTCTGTCAACCACAGTGGCGTTGACCTTCACATCAATCGCATTTATAGTAGGCAATGTCCAGGAATAAGGTGTCTGATTCCCTTGAAGTATGGCAATCGCTCCGCCAGCACCGGAGGTATAATTCAGGAAGACGGTCAAATTGGCAGGGTCGTCCTCTGAATCTGAAGCGGTGAACTCAATCTGGTGATTGCTCCCGCCAGTCCAAATTTCTCCACCTACGGGATTTGTAACTTCAATGCTCGGCGGCCCTGTTACCTGTACGAAATAACTACCGCCCCAAGGAGAATTTTTAAAATTTCCTTCCACGTCTTCAGCCCAAATGTAATAGCTAACCACACCAACACCATTCTGCGCAGGAATCTCAAATGAATAATTACCATCCTGGGCATAGAGTGTTTGCCCCAATCCAGAAACCATGACCTTTTTCTGATCCCAGCCGGTCATCGAAACATTGTAATTGGTTCCATTAATGCCAGTATAGTTAAGCCATACTTCTGAGAGTGCCACATTGTCAGAAACCTTTGCTGTTATATTGATCAGCTGGCCAATAGGTGTGTTTGGGATTGGAGTATGAACTATTGAAGGAGCTGTGGTATCTGTTTGGAAGTCGGGGTAGCGTTTGTAATATATTTCTCGTTTTCCTGTCCTATTGTCTTTCATGACTACATGTATATAGTTCTCTGTCAGCGCAATATCATTTGGCCCGGAGTTATTCAGAGCAAATTGTAATCTCTCATTCGAACTCTGCCAGGTAACACCGCCATCAAAACTATAATTCATGTAGGCTTCATGCGCTTCCGGGTATGGGTAATCGTCCCTCGGGTCTCCCCAGACAACGTAAACAGTCTCATTCCAGACACCTACATGAGCCCCAAATGAGTTGCGGCCATCAACATCGGTCAACCTTATTTCTCCATTCCAAGTCTGGCCATCATCGAAGCTGGTGTTGATATACGTTTCCCATGAACCATCCCTGCTGTCCATCCAGATTGCATAAACATTGGAGCCGTTCACTGCCAGATCAGGGGCATAGGAATGTCCAGAACCTGGTTTTGTTATCTGCATTTCAGCTTCCCAGATTGAGCCTCCGTCCAGGCTGCGGCGGTACATTGTTTCAAAACTGCCTGTGGCAGTAACGAACCTTCCCCAGACCACATGAACTACAGACTCATTAATGGCGATTTTTGCTGATGCATCAGAACCTCCTGGATAATTGGTTAGTTGAACCTGTGAATTCCAAGTTTTTCCTCCATCTGTGCTGTTGCGATATATAATCTCATAAATTCCGGGTCCGCTTGCATCTTCATCTTCCCATACCGCATGAATGTTATCGCCATCAACGGCAATGTCTGGTATTGCGCACCAAACTCCGTCATTGAGGGACAACATCACAGGTAAACTCCATGTCTCACCATTGTCAGTGCTGTTCTGATACATGATTTCAGATGTGAAGCCAGTATCCTTCTCATATACAACGTGTATATGGGAACCGTTTATGGCAATCCTTGGGTTCCCTGCCACATTTCCAGAGGTTATGATTCTAGGCTCTGTCCACGTCCTTCCAGCATCCTCGCTACGGCAGTATCCGATATGGCCATCTGTCATATTCTCCCAAACAATGTGGATGACATCCCTATTTGTTATCATGGAAGCCCGTACATTCGACCCCAACCCAGGTATGAAAGTCAATTGAATGTCGTCAGACCAGCCAGGTGGAAAACCGAAAGCTTCATTATTTACTGGATTCATTTTAGGAGTTGGTTTTTGCTCTGGCTTGTTTGCTGAAAGATTCACAACAGGTAAAATAAGAATGATAACAAGAATAATCGAAAGAATTACTGACACTCTTTTCCCGCACATGTAATGAATATAACTCATAACTTCTTAATTAGATTTTCTATCGTTTCCAGTATATTACTTTTTAACATGCTGTTTTTTCATAGAAAGTTTTTTGCATGTATAACATCATCAGGGTCAGGTTAGGGGGCGTTTTTTAGTCATCTTGTTGTCGGGAGGAATTTAGATGAATACAGAAGTGAAGAGAAACGGTGTGGAAGTGGGTAGTAAGACAAAGATTTTTGCGAGTTTGGTTGTAATGTTGTTCATATTCAGTGCGTTCTCAACAGCTCAGGCACAAGGAATGACTGGAAACAATGGTGCTCCAATACCACCTTTTGATGTTTATGGTTTTGTCTATGATGGGAATGGCAATTTGATAAGCAATGTGGACATTACTATTGAAAATCTGAGAACAGGTGAATCCATTAAGGCAGAGGTATACGAAACTTGTGCGTATGAATGTATATTGGAAGAATTGCCAAGCGGTTATGAAGTTGGAGATACTATCCAGATTACTGCGGTCAGTGACGGCAGCACGATTTATGAAACGTTTGTTATTGAACACATAGGATTCGGGAAGAAATTAGATTTATATTTCAACAGCCAGGATTCTAAAATAGCGTCAGCTGATAGTCTTTTGTCTACCGAGGGTTCTCCAGATACTTTATCAGAATTTTCCATGCCTATTGATGAATTTGCAGAAGATGCCCCGCCACCGGAAGAAGAATTTGATGAATTGGGAATTGAACAGGATTTATCAGTGAGGGGTGTCAGCTTTTCAAATATCAGACCCGAAGCAGGTGAAATTATTACTGTTACTGCTGTGATAACGGCCGCCCAGGGTGCCCCGGATGTCAATGTTTCTTTCTATTTGAATTTTGTAGACGAAGACAATAAAATCGGAACTCGTATGTCCTCATTTCACGGACTTTCTCAGCCGATGACCGCCTCTCTGAATTGGAATACTACTGGCTTTGAAGGAGAATACATGATTTTTGCAGTGGTTGACCCAGATGAGACATTCTATGAAGCAGATGAGACCAATAACATCGCGCACAGTGAGATTGTTGTTGTCACGGTTCCATTTATGATAGAATCAGTAAAAGAGCAAGTTATCAATCTCAGAGACCTTGTTGATGAAAAGGTGGGAGAACCACACTCAAGAGGAATCAATTCTTTGCTCGATGTTATCGAACGTAAATTGAATCTCGCTGATAATTTCTATGACAATGGGAAGACAGCACAGGCAGTTAATACATTAAATCACGCGGTTGATTCTGCCTTTTTGGTAGTAGACAAGATATCCTTGCTTGAGAAGCAGGGAACAATCAACGAGGCAGACGCAGATATGTTGATACTGGAAGTCTGGTCTATGATTAACAACTTGATTGAAACTACAGATGTAATGGTCGATAATCCTATGTCTGAAGATATCGCAAATGCGGAGAAAAGCATTGCCGAGATAAGAGTTACAGGTACAATTCAACTCGGCAGAGATAATTGGTGGGGAATTATCGACAATAAATTTTCACTTGCTCTCAACAAATATCAAACTGCAATGAAGAATCTGGCAGAAGACAAAGATATACAAGCTTTCTTAGAAGCTGGTGAAGAACTTCTTCTCGAAACAAAAGATGAGATAGGAGATTATGTGATAAAGGGAAGATTGCCGGAGATATTTGGCACGTGGGCGATTGTGAAGATAGATGAAACCAGATTGATATTTCCACCAGACCTTACAGCGATACCACAATACATTGAGATAGAAGGCGATTTGATCAAGGGCGAACCAAGCTGGATAAAAATTCCCGTGAGCAATGCTGGAATAGTATCTGCCAAGGATGTTCAAGTAGATATATACGATGAATTAGAGAACGGAGATAAGACGCTTTTATCCTCATCCACCATCAGCAAGATAGAGAGCGGTTCCGAAGATTTTGTTACATTTGAATGGACTCCCGAGACCAGAGGCCCCCATTATCTGAACATTCACATAGACCCCGAGAACAAAATCGGCGAGGCAAATGAAGGCGATAATGTCATCAGGGAAGGTGTGTGGGTGATTGGTGGAACTATCTGGTGGAACTCGACGCATTACGTGGACACAGAAGAGAGATACAATAATGTGGAGATAAGATTGCAGGACAGATACGGTCTTGGCGGAGATTTGATAATCAATTCTACCGGACGACTGATATTCGAAGATAATGTCACATTGAGAATAGACAGGATTGACCCATTAGAATCACCGCTCAAGATAAAACTCAATCATGGTGGAAGTTTTGATATCTTAGATCGGTCTATTATCGTTGCAAAACAAGAATCTCTTTCATACAAGTTTTTCACTAATTCGTGGCTCAACGTCACGGATAACAGTTCTGTTCGGTGGATGTGGGGCGATATTTCAGACCTCAGCAAACCAGGAGGCATCCAGGCACTTGAAGGAAGTAAAGTAAATATCGCTGGCAGTAAAATCATGGAAGGAACCACACACAACATCTACGTCAAAGATTCCTCTCCAACAATCATGAACAGCAATGTGACCAAGGCAGACCTCGGGCACGGTATCTTTGTCGAGGGCATGAGCAGCCCCATAATCGAAAATTGTCTGATAGAAGACAATGTTGGTGAAGGAATATACCTGGATTCGTCCATCGGAAGGATTGTAAACAATACAATTCAATATAATCAGGGAAATGGCACCAGCGTCCATAATATGATCAGTCCCTATGGTGAGCCGACATACATTCCCGGAACAGATGTGGGCTATTTCATCTGGCATGACAATGCTGGTTGGCATTTGAGAATGAGTGGCGACGGAGGTACAGATTACTTCAACGGAACAATAACTGCAAGCGAGAGCTTTACGAATTTGAACTACTTCGACTTTGAGACAGGAGAAGGCGATACTGCAGGAATAGGCAATCCGACATCTTTTAACATGAATGAAGGAAGCGGTGAGGATTCATTGGACTTTAACATAACTGGTGGCACGGTGACTTTCGATCTGTGGCTGAACGATGCGTACCAAACATTCACAATCTTCGTAGGATCCTCAAAAGCAAATCCTGTTTCAGTTCCATTTTTACTCTCAGAATACACGAAAATTGCCAATAATAACATCTCATTTAATACCGGGTTTGGAGTAAGCTCGATTCTGTCTAACGTACCGATTATTGGAAACACAATAACTTTCAATGGGCAAGCAGGAATTGTTGTCTCTGGTGGATCGCCATACATCTCGGATAACTTTGTTTCTGCTACAACATACAGTGGAAAAGGATTGCCCGGTTCAGGCGGTAGCATCTTTTCTTCACCAGCACTTCTTCAATTACTCAATAGAAGACCGCAATCTCAAACTCAAATATCACTGGATTCCATCTCATTTGATACAATTGAAGGTGAACCGTTAATTTCAAGTGATCTTAAAATCGAAGCTTATCCGCCGGGGGTTGATGGGTTGTATCTTGTCCAGTTCTCCGAACCTCTTACAAATGAAATGATAGAGCAGATTGAGGGGTTAGGTGCGACAGTCTATGACTCTGTACCAAGTAATGCATTTGGTGTAATGATGGACGAGACAACGAAAACCAGCGTGGAAAATCTGCCTTTCATTCAGTGGTGCGGCCTATATCAACCAGCTTACAAAATCAGCTCAAAAATCAATAGAAACCTCCAAAATTCTACAAATGTCACTGTTATGATAATGAATACTGATGCTGTATCTGATATAGTCGCAGAAGTCACTTCTTTGAGCAACGTGGTTCTAAAGGAATGGCAATTTAGAGATTATTACAATATGAGAATCCAGATTAACTCTGATATTGTATCAAAAGTTGCACATATTCCGGAGGTATATTGGATTGAGCCTTATATGGTTCCTGAGATATTTGACGAAGTTTCTGATGAAATAGTTGGCGGCTCTTTCCCAGGTTATGGCTCTTATGTAAATAGCCTAGGATACAATGGAACTGGCGTGAATATCTCTATTGTTGATACAGGTCTCGATACAGGTGTAAATGGAACAATGCATGAAGATCTGCGAGGCAGAGTATTAGGATATATTGACTATACAGAAGATGATGATACAGATGGTGTTGCTGAAGATATCAATGGACATGGAACACATTGTACAGGGATTGTAGCTGGTAACGCTTCAATTGGAACAACAGACACCAACAGCTATCTGTATGGATTAGGTGTTGCACCAAATGCCAAAATATTGGCTCAGAGGATATTTGGCGATTCAGATTCCTGGGAAGGCCCATCAAATCAAGAATTAGTGAAAGATGCTTTTATTCGTGGAGCAGTGCTAGGTAGTAACAGTTGGGGAAGTAGGAGTTATGGGGCGTACACTCTAGACGATGCTGAATTCGATGCCCTTGTTAGAGACGCTGACAATGATACTGCTGGAGATCAAGAATACACTATGATATTTGCTGCAGGAAATGAAGGTAGTGCTGGTGCAGGTTCTACAGGAAGCCCTGGGAATGCAAAAAACGTAATCACTGTGGGTGCATCAGAAAATTACAGACTAGAGGGGAGCAGTGCAGCAGATAACCCAGATGAAATTGCCTACTTCAGTAGCAGAGGGCTTACTGATGATGGAAGAATTAAACCAGACATTGTCGCACCTGGAACATGGATTGCTTCTTTACAAACTCATGATGGAAGCCCAAGCCTGGTTGCAGCAGGATACCAAAACATAGATGATGATTATCAGTGGTGTTCAGGTACTAGCCAGGCATGTCCACATGTCGCAGGCGGAGCCGCGTTGTTTATTGAATACTACAGAAATCTCTACGGAGTAGATCCGAGCCCGGCTATGATAAAGGCAGTATTGATAAACAGTGCAGATGATATTGGCACTCCAGATATACCAAACGGAAATGAGGGATGGGGTAGAATGAATCTGACAAATGCCCTTGAGCCAGTAGGCACAATAACACATGATGACCATCAGTTATTGGAAAACGGACAATGGCAAGAGTATAAGGTCACAGTAACAGATACAACCCAGCCGCTCAAGATCACAATGGCCTGGACAGATCCTCCAGGCTCGCCGAATGCAGCTAAGACCTTGGTAAACAACCTGGATCTTGATGTGATTGCACCTGATGGTACGGTATATTATGGCAATCAATTTTCAAACGGTTGGTCAGATTCATCTCTGATTCAAAACGATGATATAAACAATATAGAATGTGTGTACATCAATCCTTCGGAGCTTTTGGTGGGAACTTACATAGTAAGAGTAATTGCCGTAAGTTTGTTAGAGGATAGTATTTCTGCCACATCTGCGATTGACCAGGATTATGCCATTGTTCTGAACTATCACGGGACACCTACAAGCAAAGGCATTGTTGAATTTGATAAAACGGCATATCAGTCAAACTCAACAGCAGGAATAAACTTGGTCGATGCGGACTTGACAGCAATACCAAACATAATGATTAACCTCGCGAGCAGTCCAACCGGAGATTTATTACAGTCCACTTTGACAGAGACGGTCTCAGGCTCCAGTTACTTTACTGGCAGTGCGACATTGGAGTATGGAGATTCAAATCCTCCAGACAATATATTACAGGTAAAATCAGGTGACACAATAACTGTTGAATATGAAGATGCAGATGATGGAACAGGCAGTCCGGCAACAGCTATTGACACAGCTATTATCGACGATACGATGCCCATTATTTCCAATATTGCAGTCACAAGATTATCATATGGCACTGTGGCAATCACCTGGGACACTGACGAAAGTAGTGACAGCACGGTAATTTGGGGTGACAATGTACCTCCCTTAACAACAGCTTCGAACCCGAGAAAGACCACAGCCCACATTGTATTTCTTACGAATTTGCTTCATGGTGTAACATACTATTTTGCGGTTCAGTCAAAAGATGTTGCTGATAATATTGCTATCGATGATAATTCCGGTGAATATTTCAAATTCGTTGTAATGTTTGATTTCGATGTAGGGTCAGGGATAGTTGTTATTGGTGACTCTTCGCCCCATATTACAAAAAACAACCTTACAGACAATTATCATGGCATCGTGGTTGGAAAAGATAGTTCCTCAAATATTGAAGCAAACAATATCAATTATAACTGGAATGACGGAATACAAATAAATGAGGCAGCCACATCATTGATTATCGCCAACAATAACAATATAAGCTCAAACCCACGAGGTATTTATGTAAATAACAGTGCCCCTACTATAGAGAACAATGACATAGGTTGGAACACTATCGGTATATCTGTGGCTATCTTAGCCAGCCCAAGTATAATCGGTAATACAATTATTTCAAACACTAATTATGGAGTATATAGCAACTCGGCGTCCCCTGTCTTAAGAGATGGCAATAACATATCTTTAAACAATGTGCGTGGAATATATTTAGAGGGAGGTGGACTTTCAACAGTCGATAACAATACAATCTCCCTGAATTATCAAGGAATATTTGTGATACGTTCAATGGCGATTATAACACGGAACCATATAAATTCCAACGATGGCATCGGGATACTTACTGGATGGTGGTCTCAGAGCACAATAACCGACAATACAATTCAGTTAAATCTGGTTGGCATTAAGAGTACTTCATCCGACACGTCATTAATTAGCGGAAACAACATAACTTCAAATGATAATTGTGGGATATATATACAATCTTCTGGTGCAACAATCGCTGGTAATAACATAACTTCAAATGGATACGGTTATACATCCGGTGCTGGTATAAGAGATCAAGGTAGTCATGCCATCGTTGAAGACAACAATATACTCCTAAACAGATATGGTTGCTATATGGTATGGTCTTCTAGTACTGAGGTAATAAGAAACAATATTTCCTCAAGCAACACCTATGGCATCTATCTCTTTGCTTCTTGGCCGTCAATAAGTTACAACAATATATTCTCAAGCAACACCTATGGTATCTATATGTATGGAGGTAAACGACCAACAACTATTTCCCATAATAATATCTCTGGAAGCTCATCCAACCTCATTTACTGCTACGATAGCTTAGCGAACATTAAGAACAATACTTTCATACAATCTGGAACAGGGCATGTAGTGTATGCTTATGGATCCACCTCAACCACCTATACATGTTATCCTGTAATTCAAGAGAACAACATCACTGGAACCGGAACCCAAAGAGGAATAGGCATATACGGAACAGCAAAAACTACCATAGAGAACAATACAATATCTTTGTTTAGTTATGGTATCTACATAAACTCAAACGAAGAACCAATGAATATAACAGGGAACAATATAAGATTGAACAACTATGGTATATTTTGTGATAGCTCACATCCATCGATTATGAACAACAATATCTCCCAGAACATAGCATACGGAATATATTCCCGTTCATCAGGTCCTTATATAGCAAATAATATCATTTCAATCAATGGTTATGGTGTATATTTTGAAAATTCTAGTTATTCTCCAGAACTTTCAATAAATTGCCTTTCTGATGGGAGTAGAAAAAGAGATTTCGGCTTTTTCAATCCAGAGTCGTATCTTAATCCCCTACCAACACTCACTGTTCCAAACAGGGCCATTATTTTGGATGAGTCAACTTTCGTGATTTCAGGAGAATCATTAGGAACTAGTGTAGAAGTAGTTTCTAATCCAGCGGGAATGGGTCAACATTATGCACATGTTTGGGAAGACCGAGTATACTGGTTAGATAAACGGGAAGGAGTTTATAGCCTCTTTACTTACAATATTTCAACTATGGAAGAGGAGTATCTAGTGGATGTGGGAAGTAACATTATGGCAATACAAGGTGCTCTTTGGGATGATCAATATGTTTGGATATATGAAAATCACCTATATTCTTATAATATCTCGGCAGATATTGTAACCGAACTATCCAACAAGGTTTCCAGAGGTTATTCTACTAGTATACATAACGATAAAGTTGTGTGGCGTGATTCTCGCGACGGAAATTATGAAATTTATATGTATAATCTGACATCAAACGAAGAGACTAGAATAACAAATAATCTTGAAATTGATGATGCTCCTTGTATCTTTGGGAATAAGATTGTATGGCACAAATATCTAGGTTGGGAATATGCAATATACTTATATGACCTTGGACTAAATGGTGTGTTTGAAGATGGTGGAGGAGATGACAGTGAAAAATGGATTACCCCACTTGGCAGTGGAACCATCAACACATCCCCAAGTATCCATAATAATTTTATAGCTTGGCAAAGCGACAAAGATGGTGTCACATCGGATAACTGGTGGAATATCTATGTGTTCAATCTTTCCAACAATGAGACTGTTAAGATTACGAATGCTCATAATAATGTGCAACCGGAAATCTGGGGCGATAAAGTAGTTTACCAGATAATCAATGCAGTTCCTGGACCATTTGGAGTTGCCATATATGACATATCTGATGGTAATACAACCATTCTTTCTTTGACAGCAGGTATTAGCCCAAATCCTAGTCAATCAATTCATGGAAACATAGTAGCCTGGCAAGAAATGTGTGAAGAAGAACAAACAACACACATTCATTTTGTTGACATGAGAATATTTGGAGATGACATTTTCTCAAGCAATGTTAAGCTTGACATTGGAGATGATGGTGTTGAGGATTGGGTGTATAGTGGTGAATTTAATGAAATCGTTTTCATCAATGAAACAGACAATGGATTAGTAAGCTTGTTGAACAGTAGAGTATCAGGTACAGGTTTAGGGGATGTCACTATACCTCTGAATGTCAGTGTTGACGAGCAGGGAAAAATCGTATTGGAGAATATTAATATAAAATACGTTCTGAGAACCGAACTCAGAAACAACATTATTTCAGACACTGTAAACGATGCAATCTATTGTTATGATTCCTCTTTCCTGATAGTAAATTCCACTATTACAAATAGTACCGGTTATGACTTCAGCATTGGTGGTGACTCCCACCCAGTTTCTCTAAATACAACCTTCAATAAGACCAATACAATATACTGGGATGCTTCATCAAATCTTACAGTCCAATGGTTCCTCCATGTAAAAGTTCTCTATGAGTCTCTTGAGCCCACTTCTAATGCAACCGTTTGGGTGAATGATACATCTCACAATTTAGTTGAATTACGAACCACGAATATTAATGGAAGAACTAACTGGGTTATCTGTACAGAATATGTGGAGAATTCAATTACTAGAACACTCAGCACACCCCACTATGCAACTGCAACGTATGAGAACCTTATAGGTTATGCCACACCAAACGCATATATGAACCAAAGCAAGGAAGTAATAATCATATTAAGTGAACCTTTCCTATTACCATTGCACGAAGGCTGGAACCTGATTTCCCTGCCTAATATACAATTCGATCCATACATCCGGTCTGCATTCTACACTATAGAAGGCGAGTGGGATCGTGCAAGGTGGTTTGATACAAGATTAGATTATTGGAAATCTTATAACATCTATAAGCCAGAATATCAAAATAACCTGCTATACATTAACCATACAATGGGTATTTGGATACATGCAACGGCTAATACTACATTGGCAGTAATGGGAAGTAAACCTATAATTACTGAGATACCTTTGTACTATGGTTATAACCTTGTGGGCTATCCTTCATACAATGACAGACTAGCTTCTGACGCATTATCTGGATTACCTGTAGGAAGTATAGCTGTTTATGATTCCACAGCACCAATGCTCATAAGAGATGTTTACGATCTGACCACAGTCACAATGACTGCCGGTGAAGGTTATTGGGTGAAAGTCACAGACAACTGCACTTGGACTGTGATAAGCGATACAATTCCACCTCAGCATTCAAATGAATATCCTCCACCAGATGGAGCATCGACCAATACAACACCTGTAATTTCAATTCATATAACAGACATGTTTGGAGTGGAAGTAAGCACTATCCGGCTTTACGTCAGCGCATTCTCTGTTTTCTACGATTTAGATCCCATCACAGACGGTTACAATGTTTCATACTATCACGAAGCAGGTTTTGCTCCTGGAACTACTGTGGTCTGTCAAATAGTTGCAGAGGACATTTATGGTAATGTATTAGACTATACATGGGAGTTCACTGTTCCACCCTGATAAAACAAATCCCGCAAGAGGATTTGCACTGGCACCATTCTTTGTCTTATCAGCACAGTTCACGTTCTGGCACAGTTGAAACATTTCAAGCTCTTGCATAGCCGCCATCGTCTTGCACCGGATAATAGCTGGATAATAGTTAAGGTTGTAAGACTTATTTACATTATTCAAACAATCTCCAAGCAAAATGGATAACAATTAAATACAAATTACACCAACTTCAATCAGAAATAATTGGCGTTGCATTAAACCCTTTACCAGTATGCATCAAACGATGCCAGCCTCTTGTATGCTGCGTCCTTCTCATCTTAATACAATTAATTCTCAGCTGGAAGTCACTTTCCCCAACCTCATGCATTTTAAGATGAATAATTCCGTCAACCAGGAAGTCCTCGTCATGGGATACCAGGGATGTTGAGCCATAGGATATTTCCGAGATAAGGAAGACCGATGCCCTTAGTTCTTTCAGGAACCGTACAAAATGAAATAATTCGGCACGGGGATTACTCAGTGGCGCAAGGGAATAAAGCGCAGCCAGCGAATCAATAACTATGATGTCAAAGTCATTTTCTTCCACTCTCTTTTTGATATATTTCTGGAGTATGTCTATCCAGTTCTTGTTCATTTCCTGGCCTACATGGGCATGCCTGATCTTTCCCACATCTATCATGAATACCGGAAGTTCGTCAATGCCTTCCATTCCCAGGTCCAGCATTGCCCCTTTCAGACCCTCATAGCTCTCTTCCAGTGAAATATAAAGGCCTTTTTTTCCAGCCTGCTTGGCATTTTCATACATGATGCTGTATGTCACTGAGGTCTTCATTGTACCAGGGGTCCCGCAAACTAGAACAACATGCCCCTGGGGAATTCCGCCGTCCAATACCTCATCAAAGCCCTCTATGTAAGTCTGAATTTTCTCCATGTAAGACCCTAATGCGCTGGCTACTATTAAACATTTCATTCCCCAACTATTTTTAATTGGCTCAACATTACCATGCTCATGGACATTCTGGAAATTGTCATGGCAATTCTGAGAGCGGTCTGGCTAATGGTTCCAATGCTGATACCCAATTCAGCAGCGGTGCTATTCGGTGGTGGAACACCTGTAGACTTCGGCAAGACAATGAAGAACGGCACCAGAATACTGGGCGATGGAAAGACCTGGAATGGACTTATAGGCGGAACCCTCAGCGGTGTTATTCTGGGAGTAATCCAGATAATCATAATGGGCTTTTTGAATCAGCCAAACTGGACAATAAATCCCTGCATCACCTGTGCCTTGCCAATTCTATTTCTGCTGGCCTTCGGCTCAATGTTCGGGGACATGCTGGGAAGCTTCATAAAGCGCCGTATTGGCAAGAAACGCGGGGCCAAGTTCCCAATAATGGACCAATATGATTTCTTTATTGGCGCAATGATTTTAATTGTGCCGCTTCAGTGGACCTGGTTCTATGATAATTTTATTGACGGCGTTTATCTGGCTGGCTTCATTGGATTGATAATTCTTATCCCAGTAATGCACAGGGTTGTGAACATCATAGGTTTTAAAATGGGGAAGAAAGACGTCCCCTGGTAATATATAATTTATAATAAGGGGAAATGATGTGCCCTGGTAGGTGAATAAATGCTGGAAGAAGAAATTGTAGATGCCGGAGCCTTCAAACTTGGAGATTTTACTCTGGCTTCAGGCAGAAAAAGTGATTATTATGTTGATTTGAGAGTAGTTATTACTCAGCCCAAATTTCTGAAAAAGGTGGCCAGGGCAATGAGTTCATACATAGGGGATGCTGAGAAGATAGCAGGCGTGGAGCTCGGTGCGGTGCCAATTGCCGCAGCACTATCCTTGGAGATTGACATACCCTATCTCATGATCCGTAAACATAGAAAAGGCCATGGCATAGGAAACATTGTTGAAGGGGGACTGGCAGCCGGTGAAAAAGTGCTTTTTGTTGAGGATACGGTGACAACTGCCGGAAGCCTGATAAGGGCCATTGCCGCTGTCCGAGAACATAGGGGCCTGGTGGACAAGGCTATTGTTATTGTTGACCGGGAAGAAGGAGCAAGAGAAGCACTTGCCGGTATTGATGTTGAATTGATTTCACTGGCCAGTATTGATAAGCTGAAAGAGCTGGCTGGCCAACAGAGAGTTCCCTAGGTGGTATTCGTATGAAGTACCGAGTCCTTCTGTTCATTGTTTTGGTCATTTCCGGTCCGCTGTTTATTGGTTCTGGTTTTGTGGGTGGTACTGGCGTCACAGAGTTCACCCTGCCCGGTGCCCTCGGCATGGACAGGGACCCCTTTGCATTGAATGATGGAAATACTGGACACCTTGTTTGGAGCACCAATGATCCGGCTTACTGTCACAGCACAGAATGCATAATGTATTCTGAATATTCTAGCCAATGGTCACCGCCATTGGTTATTTGGGACGATGGGTACAGTGGGATGCCAAAACTTGTAAGACATTGTGGTGAGATTTATGTACTCTGGCAGAGCGATTCTGAATTGGTTGACCCGGGAATAGACGACGAGATAGTGATGAAACAGGTCAATAGCCATAACGATACCCTTATTCTCGTGAGTCCAGAGAACGATGACCAGAACGACAGAATGCCGGTGGCCGTAAGCCTAGGCTCGAAGCTTCTGGTGGTCTGGCAGAGGTGGACTGGCTCACAATATGACATTGTTTCCAGGTGTTTGGATGAGAATAGAGAATGGGGGCAACTGATTGTAGTGTCAGAGGGCACCAATGGCAACAACTGGTCCCCTTCCATCACAACGTTCCAGGGAAATGCCTATGCGGCCTGGCAGAGTTACACGACTAACTTTGGGAATGACGAGGGAAGCGACATTCTCGTGCGGTCCTTCGATGGTTTTTCGTGGAGCCAGAATATCTCTGATATCACATCAACCAGCACAGAGGACAACTCGGACACCGCCATATGCACCCACGACGATAAACTTCGCGTGGCATGGAGAACGAATGATCCGATTATTAGTTCGGGTGATGACTGGGACATAGTCGTGGCGGCCTACGACGGCTCCCACTGGAATTCTTCACTGGTCGAACTCACGACGGACGATTCTGGCGACGATTTCAAACCCACAATGACTGTGTTCGACGATGCCCTTTATATCTGCTGGCAATCCCATGACCCGGCCATCACCACGGGTGCTGATTCTGATATTGTGATACGCATATTAGTTGATGGTGAATGGAGCGGCACCATCGAACTCACAACCGGGGATGGTGACAGGCGAGATGGAGGGGGATTGTTACTCGGCGGCCCAGCGTTACTTCCTCTAGATACCGATTTGATGATTATCTGGGAGACCAACACTGCCGAGCAATTTCCCGAACCAACAGATAATACCTGGCTCGTCTACAGGACCATTGGACCGGAAGGTGTAAATCGATCTGACAACCGGGTGTTATGGGCAGCCCTCATTGGAATTGTCATTATATCTTGTATCCTCATCGCTGTCAGACGCAAGCCTAGTTCATGATCAAAGATAGAAATCCCCTGTGTACTGGTCAAATATCTGGGGGTCCATGGTGACTCCGTAATTGGTGGTTAACCAACTCTTTGCCTCGGGTGCGGCGTAGTTGAAACAGTCCTCCATTATGGTGTATCCCTGTGTCTGGATACCGTCCTCGACGAAGTACCAGGTCCAGACACCATTTTGCATGGCGGCATCCCCGCCATAGGAGCTCTGGACGGCCGTACAGGCCGTAATCAGGAGTCTGCCAGCCGCGGCAACTTCGCTCATTCCACCGCTGTTGCAGCTGTCAAAGAATATGAATATATGCATGCTGCTGAAACCAGAGAAGGCCGCTTCAAACTCGCTGTCGCTGATCACCGTTCCCCATGTTCCATCCCAGTCCGCACAAATGATGTAATGGGTTCCACCAGAGACACCACCATGGCCAGCGAATGTGAAGGCACAATAGTCACCAGCATTTTCAGAAGTGTCCATGTCTGCAATATCTCCCAGTATGACCGCCTTATCAGCAGCGGTATTCAGGCGCGAGCTTACGGAATACCCCTGGGAATTAAGTTCATTCCCCCAATCCTGGCCATCGTTGTCAGCGTATATACAAGTGGTTGTGCCGTCATCGTGCTTGTCTATCCCCACACAAACCGCATATCTGTTGACCGAGCCAGCCTCGGTTGTGAACGAGAATGAATAATCATCTGTCGGACTGCCTTCGCTGGTTCCATCATAATCGCCGTCCAGTGTCTCCGCTTCCTGGTCCTCTGCCAGTCCGTCAATGGTCACGGTGTATGTGGTGGTCGTGGACAGGTCCGGATTCGGGTTGAAGGTGAGAATAGTGCTTCCGGGGTTCCATGAGAATGCCCCTGCTGCTGCTGGCGAGATGGAGAAATAGGATTCTACTGACGCTTCGTTCATGGCCTCGGTGAATGTAATCACGATGTTGGTGCTCGCTACAACATTGGTTTCGCCGTTGAACGGTGCGGTCGGCTCGACGACCTGTGGCGGTGTTGATGGGCCGGAATCCGTGGTGAAACTCCAGGAGTAATCGTCAGTGGGGCTGCCCTCGCTTGTGCCGTCATAGTCACCGTCCAATGTCTGGGTGCCTGTGGATTCCTCCGCCGTACCATCTATGGTGACCGTCAGGACCGTGCCGCTCGGGTATGGGGTTTCCGGTGTCAAAGTAAGTTGATCGACACCAGCGTTCCAGGATATCGTGAAGTCACCTGCGGTCAGTCCGCCGGTCATGCTAAAGGCTCCTTCTACACAACCCGCGTCCCAGGGTGCCTTGCCATTGCCATCCTCGCTCATTGCCATGTTGAAGTTGATCACGATCGGTTCGCTCAGCGGGACATTGCTCTGCCCATCGGTTGGCGAGTGGCTGGTGACCTGCGGGGGCGGCGGAAGCTCGGTGGTGAAACCGAATGTGTAATCGTCCGTCGGCGCGCCCTCGGAAACACCGTCATAATCGCCGTCCAGTGTCTCGCCCTGCTGGTCCTGGGCAGTGCCATCGATGGTGACCGTGTAGGTGGTTCCATACGATAGATCGGCGGATGGTGTGAACGTGAGAATTGTGCTGCCTGGGTTCCAGGAGAACACACCGGCCACAACCGGGCCGATGGAGAACGCTGCCTCGGTGCTTGCCTCGTTCATGGCCTCGGAGAAGGTAATCTGGATTGTCGTGGATAAAGAGATGCCAATGGCTCCGTCGGTGGGTGATGTGGAGATTACCTGGGGTGGCGTGGGTGCTGCCTGGGTGGTGAACGAGAATGAATAGTCATCTGTCGGGCTTCCCTCGGAAACGCCGTCATAATCGCCGTCCAGTGTTTCGGCCTCCTGGTCCTGCGCGGTTCCAGCGATGATTATCGAATATACAGTATCGTACGCGAGGTCGGCCGATGGCGTGAACGTCAGAATAGTGCTGCTGGGGTTCCAGGAGAACGTGCCTGCGATAACCGGGCCGATGGAGAACGCTGCCTCGGTGCTTGCCTCGTTCATGGCCTCCGTGAAGGTTACCTGTATGACCAATGTGATCAAGACATCAACCGCTCCATTCGGCGGGGATGTCGGTTCCACAACCTGCGGCGGTGTGGGTGCTGGCTCTGTGGTGAAGCTCCACGAATAGTCATCTATCGGGGAGCCTTCGGATACTGAATTGTAATTCCCGTCCAGGGTGTACGTTTCCGTGGTTTCCAAGGCCGTGCCGTCAACTGTCACGCTCATCACTGTTCCGTAGGGGTAGGAAGTAACGGGAATGAAGGTGATCTGGTCATTTGCTGCGTTCCAGGATATCGTGAAGTCTCCTGCGGTCAATGTGGTCGCGCCATAGGTTACCGTGAACGCCCCTTCTACACAACCCGCGTCCCAGGGTGCCTTGCCGTTTCCATCCTCGCACATTGCCATGTTGAAGTTTATTATTATCGGGTCGGTCACCAGAACGCCCGCGGCACCGTTTACCGGAATGGTGGACGTGACCTGTGGGAGTGTGACCGCTGCCTCCGTGGTGAATGAGAATGAATAATCGTCCGTCGGCGAGCCCTCGGAAACACCATCATAATCACCGTCCAGTGTCTCGGCCTGCTGGTCCTGGGCGGTTCCATCAATGGTGACCGTGTAGGTGGTTTCATACGATAGGTCGGCGGACGGCGTGAACGTCATTATATCGCTTGCCACATTCCAGGAGAATGCACCTGCGACAACCGGGCCGATGGAGAACGCCGCCTCGGTGCTTGCCTCATTCATGGCCTCGGTGAACGGTATCTGGATGGCTGCTGTAACTAGAACGTTTACATCCCCGTTTGCCGGATTCGTCGGTTCTACCACCTGGGGCGGCGTGGGTGCCGCTTCCGTTGTGAACGAGAAGGCATAATCATCTGTCGGGCTTCCCTCGGAAACGCCGTCATAATCGCCGTCCAGTGTCTCGGCTTCCTGGTCCTCCACCAGACCGTCAATCGTCACGGTGTATACCTGGTCAAATGCAAGGTCTCCTGTGGGTGTGAAAGTGAGAATTGTACTGCCTGGATTCCATGAGAATGTTCCTGCTGTTGCCGGATTAATATTGAACCAGGATTCCACAGATGCCTCGTTCATGGCCTCTGTGAAAGTTATCTGGATGTTTGATGTGGCTGGCACATCTATTGCTCCGTTTGCAGGTGAAGTTGGCTCTACAACCTGTGGTGGTGTCGGTTCCAGCTCGGTTGTGAATGTCCAGGGGTTCGGAACTGGTCCGGCTGCCAGGGGATTTCCAGCAAGGTCGTCTGCCGCTGTTACCTGGAAATCATATAATGTGTCAAATGCAAAGTCACTGTGGGTTAATGTTACTCTGTCATTGGTCTCGACTGCAGCGTCCCAGGATTCGCCCCAGCCACCTGGGTTCGGTGTGCAGGTGTAGGCGAATGTGCCTGTGTTAATTGATTCCGAGAAAGTAATTACAATTGACTGGCCAATTAATACGCCAGTTGCTCCGTCCACCGGTGCTGTTATTACAATCCAGGGGCTTGTGATATCAGGTGTATTGGTGACATCTAGTATTGTACTGTCTGTAGCACCCCAGTTTCCTGAAGCATCCCGTCCGTGCACATACAAGGTGTAGGTTCCCAGCGCCCATCCAGAAACATCAATTGAAGCGGTTACGCCCTCTGTCACAGAGTTGAAATTTCCATCACTGGCTACCATTAGTGTTCCACTTCCGTCAGCGCCTACTGAATCCACGAAGTACTCTGCCTCTGCAATATTAGAGCCGCCAGTGGTTGAATCATCAACAGTTGCTGTTAATGTGACTGTGCCAGCACCATCGGTGGGATTGGGTGTTGCTGATACTCCAGAAGTTACTGGTCCTGTAAGGTCTGGGGCTGCAATAGTCGTGAATGTCCATGGGTTCAGTGCCGGTCCGGCAACCAGGGGATTGCCTGCCAGGTCATCCGCTGCTGTTACCTGGAATGTGTACAATGTGTCGAAAGCCAGGTCATTGCGGGTCAGGGTTACTCTATCATTTGTTTCCACAAATGTATCCCATGTTTCTATCCAACCGCCTGGGTTGGGTGCGCAGGAATAAACGAATGTACCTGTATTGATTGATTCTGAAAAGGTAATTATAATTGACTGGGCAATGCCGATTCCTGTTGCTGCATCTGCAGGAACAGTTGCTGTTATCCAGGGGCTTGTAGCATCTGGTGTTGTTGGAATTGCTGTTTTCTCAACCAGGTTTGAATCCTCATTGCCAGCAGAGTCCTTTGCCCTTACCACGAAATAATAGTCCTGATTGTCTGTCAAACCATCAACCTGGAAATCTGTCAGGTCTGTAATATAATCCGGAGTTCCAAAGTCCTGGCCGCCAGATGTTGTGGCCATGTAAATATTGTAGGTAATGGGGTATGAGGGGTCTGTTGCCGGATTCCAGTTCAGCAGAACGCTTCCTCCGGTTCCAGCATCCAGGGCAGAAACAAGACCTGCAAATGTAGGTGGTGTAATGTCTCCCACATTCCATACACAATCGCTGGTTACCTTTATCCAGTAACCAATACCGGGAACCATCATTTCTGTGTTCAGCATTGTTCTGAGTAGGTATGGTGCTCCACCATCATGGCATTCCAGAGCATCGTATGGTACGCCAGCCAGTGAATTCATAGCCATCTGGCTTTCCAAGCAGGGATACCCAACAAGGTTCCAGCCTGCATAGAGATTGATTGCAGTCATGGAAGGCGGGCTGCCGCTTACTGTGAGAAGGCCATCGCTTCCCACATCTGTTATGTCCACCCAGATGCCAAGCTTATTGTTCACATCGTTCAGCTCATTCAGGGTAGGTGGTTTGAAAATAGAATAGGACTGCCATAGATTATCAGCTATCAGGGGATTGTAATGTGAAGCTCTCTCCCAGGTAGTATCGCCGCCAGCATCATCCAGTACTGTGAGAATGTCGGTGTTTCCCTGTACCGAAGGAACGCTTATAAGGTTCCAGCCAACGGTCACAGGGATATCATAGTCAATTGAAATGGATTCATATTGTACCCGTATCCAGAGTGCATCAATGCTTAGAGTTCCGCCGTCCGGGCCTCCGGCTTTGAGGTAATATATCTCAGGGTTGACATTACCCACATCAGTCCAGGTCCAGCTAGCCTTGTCTGCGGTTATGTCCAGATAGAGTGTGTTATCAACAGCATAGTTGTTTGCATCCACAGCTGTCTTTGTGGCTCCCACGCCGCCAATTCCAGAATCATAATACTGGATAATTGCACCATCATCAGTCAGACCACTAGATGACCATTCTGCTGCGATTTCCACTGACAGGATTGAGCCTGCTCCAGCTCCCCAGGTAGAGCCGCTAGCTCTTACATAATTTGCATTTCCACCGAATGAAAAGCGAACATCATCAGGAGTGCCAGTTGCCTCGGGCACTGCTCCAGCACCCTGATCAATAGCCGAATCCGCATACATAATCTCAAATGTGGCAAATGGGCTTGGCGCCGGCGAACCCTGATTTTCCTCAACAGGAATAATCTCCTTGAGCTCTATTTCGGAAACAGCCAGATTATAGGTTGCCAATTCTTGATTAGTCACTTCAATATCAATCTGGCCTACGGTCTCCGAGGCCATTGTGAAATATGGTATTGAACCAAAAACCATTGATATTACAAGAACAATCGAAAGGCCGCGCACAAAAACATCTTTCCTCTCCATTATGAACACCTTTAACTTTGTATTGGACATAATATGTATAATCACATATAAGTATGTACGTGCGCCATTTTGTATTGTATTTAACTGTTGCGATTGGTGTTATATAAATATTTCTTATAATCTTACCAATCAACCATCCATATTGTGTCCGCAGGAACATGAACCCAATAACCTTCTCCAGGCTGCATCATATAATCCGCATTTACCTCTCTTATCAAATAAGGCTCTGCAGGGTCAAATACTTCGACTATATCGGCTCCTGTGCCCCATAAGGCATTTGCGACAGTATCCGGGGATATGGAAGGATAACTAACAAGATTCCAGCCAGCGTATAGAGTTACTGCGGCTGGTGGGAAAGTGCCTTCAATACCTGTCGTCAATGTCTGGTCGCCATTATTTGCTGTAAGATGAATCCAGAAACCCATTGTCCTATCAATTGAAAATAAATCATTGGTTGATGCGCCTATTCTGTAGGTTTTCCATGGGTCATTTTGGTCAGTGGCATCATAGTATTTCACAATATCATACTGGCCGTCAATGGAACTCAGAACAGATGGCAAATATTCATCTGCCTGTTCAAGCGGCAGCGAAATAAGATTCCAGCCAGCGTCTAGAGATATTGGAAAGCTGGGCGTTGAGTTGTCAAGGCCGAATTCTGCATAGCTTAAGTCCAAGGCTGTTGGGTTGATTGCATCCCTGAGAATGACCTCAAAGTCCCAGCTGAAAGCATCCTGCAAGGCCAAATTAGGGTCAGAGTGATAGGCAAGGTCACCACTGGCGAAGCCCATACCATCAGCGGAAATCAATGAATTTCCAAGGTAAACTGGAATGTTGACAGTATGCCAGTCTTCTCCTATGTTTATTGGATTTATCCATGTGATCACATCACTGACTGTTCCTACCTGAACCTGCGGCCCTATTGGATAATATACAGTGCAAATTCCACTGAAAACTTCATATGTAATACTGAATGCCAGGTTTTTATTTTCAGGAGTTACAGGAGGATATGTTGACATAAAGCCAATATTACCATTATCATACCATGCCCTTATCTCCACCTGGAGGCCGTTCCAACCCTGTGAATAATTGCCAGTCACTGTAAAATTGTACCAGTTATCAGTATCTACAACCTGGTCAAGTTTTGAGTTCATGCCTGTTCCATTGAATCCAATCCAATATAAATGAGGGAAAACAACATTGACAATTATCTGAGTAGTCTGGTCCATTACTGTGTTTCCATTAGAATCTTCTATTGTAATTGTGATATCTCCATAATAAACCCCTTCTGGCGTAGCTGCACTAACCGTGATCCACCAATCAAGCTGGGTATAGTCATTTAGCCCATACATTGCTGCATTGTAATCAGATACCCAGGGGCCAGTAGCTATTGTTCCATTTCCTGGGGCATTCATTGGAATACCTGGCTGTCCCCAGACTTGCATATCAATACCTGGGCCAGGGAAATATGTTTGTGCGGATATATCTGAGTTACCAGTAGTTGCATATGGGTCAGAATTTTGAACTTCTACATCGGTTGCAGAAATAGAAGCTGGCCCTACACCATTTTCCAGAAGATTAGTCACAGAAACATTGACCCAATAATCATTGTTAGCTGAATAGGTGATATGAGTTGGATTTGCCAGGAGAGTAGCGGCAGTGCCAGGTGGTGCTTCCCCAACAGGATTTCCAGTAACAGAAATATCACAATGCGGGTTGATTCCGAACTCTCCGTAGCTGGAAGAAGCCAGTGAAGTATTTGCAGAGTCCCTTACAGTGATCTCGAAGTCCCAGCTGTTTATGTCCAGTAAGGCATTATTTGGGTCTGAATTATAATCTAAATCTCCAGAGCCAAAGCCATTGCCATCTGCATTTCTTATCTGCGGTCCCAGGTAAATTGGTATTGTCAGTGCAAGTATGTCCTCCATTGGGGAGTTGGTTGGGTGCACCCAGTCAATGACAGCAGTGTCCCAGGAATCGTTTATAGCTATCTCCATGGTACCTGGTGTTGCTCCCGGGTACTGTATGGTGTAAGAGACTGTCGCAACATCGTATAGAAGGCTGAAGGCCAGACTCCGGTTGTCCTCTGTTTCTGGTGGGTAAGCAGAACTGTTTCCTGCCAGCCCACAGTCATACCAGGCCTCTACAATAATCTCGCAATTGAAAAAGCCCTAGCTGTAATTGAATCCACATGTGAAATTATACCAGTTCTCAACATCAACCATCTGGTCAAGCCTGGATGTTCCTGCAGTGTCATTGAATCCAATCCAGAAGATGTTCGGTTCTCCAGCATTTAGGGTTTCCAATCCTCCATCTGGTGAGGTGGAACCAACTATCATGGCAGCAGCCAGTGTGCTGCTTATCATTAGAATACTGGTCAATATCACTGCCCACTTGAATTGCAAAGTAGATTGCCTCATGGCTTCCCCTCTTGTATTATTCAATACGAATATACGTGATTATATATGTTTCGGATAAAAGACCAACTTGTGCACCACCGCAATCGTTTTTTTAACGCAAGTGTGATTGCGGGCCTTCTGATATTATGCTGGCAGATTGCTTTAAGCCATATCAGGTCGGGTTCTGCATTTGTTTTTATTTAGCCATCGAACCCAACAATTGCTTTCAGAACACTTTTAACAGTACGGCATTCCATTTATTTTGAATGCGTTCTCATGCCATTGTCGAACGCCTTGCGTTCAACGAACTAGCCCCTCTCTAACGATAGCCAAGCATAGGCCCTTACTAACGATAATTAAACAAAGACCCTAACTAACGATAATTAAGCACAGACCCTTAATAACGATGACTAAACGCAGACCCTAGACCCATTATCAGAGTTAATTAAGCTAGACCCTAAACATCGAAATCCATAATAACCACAACAACTACTCACCCATGATATTATGAAAGCAATAGTCACAGGAGGATGCGGGTTCATTGCCAGCCATGTTGTTGACCGTCTGGTCAAGCAGGGGCATGATGTTACAATTATAGATAATATGAGCACTGGCTATATAGAAAATATTCAACATCACCTGGACAAAGATGCTGTCAAGCTTCTAAATTTCGACCTGGGAGACATGGAGAAGACCAAGGATGCGCTGAAAGATGCTGATGCGGTATTCCATCTGGCTGCAAATGCTGATGTGCGTCATGGACTTGAGGACACCTTTCGAGATATAGACAGGAATATCATAGTCACTTACAATATTCTGGAGGCAATGCGGCTCAATGATGTGAAACAGATAATTTTCAGTTCAACAGCGGCAACTTATGGGGAGCCGGATGTATTTCCAACACCTGAAACTTATCACCCAAGGCAAACCTCATTCTATGGTGCATCAAAAATGGCCTGCGAGGGCTTTATTGAAGCATTCACCGAGGCATATGGAATCAAAAGCTGGATGTATCGCTTTGTTTCAATTCAGGGAGAGCGGCACCCCCATGGTGTGACCTATGATTTCGTGAAAAAGCTGAAAGCTAACCCTGCCCAGCTGGAAATACTGGGCGATGGAACAGCAAGAAAATCTTATTGTTATATCGGCGATTGCATTGACGGCTTCTTCACTGGGTATGAAAATACCCCTGGCAATGCCGAGCTATTCAATATCGGCCAGACCGAGTTCATAGAAGTGAAGAGCGTGGCAGACATTATTACTGATGAGCTAGGTCTGAATAATGTTGAGTACAAGTTCACTGGAGGAGAGCGTGGCTGGATTGGTGATTCTCCCCTTGTTCATCTGGACGTTTCGAAGCTTATGGCATATGGCTGGAAACCACAGGTTAATATTGAGGAAACGATTCGCAGAACAGTGCGCTGGCTATTGGAAAATCCCTATGTATATTCCAAATAATAACGCGTGAATGATCGTCGCATACCGTACATTTCTAATCAAATGAGGGCTCCCCACCCTAAAGGATGGTCTGCTTTCGGGTTAACGCCCGAAAGCAGCGGTATCCCTATCGGATACCTGGGAGCCCTTATTAAAAACACGCCAATCCAATAAAATGAAATATATCATTTTGATGAGCACCCTGTATCCGCAAACCTGAAGGTTGCTCTGCTTTCGGGCCATACCCGAAAGCAGCGGTATTAGGGTGTGGCGCGTGTTTAATAAACTCGGAACCGATAGTTCCGAGAAGTTAGGTGTGCGACTGGCCTTTTGGAAACATACAGGCATGAATAAGAACGCCAAATATTTTAAGGCCTGGTGGTTTACAAGTGATATTATGGTAAAGCAGGCAGTATTTCTTTGCGGTGGCCTGGGAACAAGGCTTCATCCATTAACATATGACATTCCCAAGTCAATGATTCCCTTCGGCCAGCGTCCTTTTCTGGAGATACTGGTTGAATATTTCAAAGCCCAAGGCATTCAGAAATTCGTGTTCTGCACCGGCCATCTTCATGAGCATATTGAAGAGCATTTTGGAGACGGCAGCCAGCATGGTGTTGAAATAGTTCATTCTGTGGAGCTTGAACCTCTGGGAACCGGAGGCGCTCTGCTGAATGCCAGGCATTTGCTTGACGAAAAATTCTTCTTTGCATTTGGAGATAGTTATTTACCGCTGGAATTAAGGCATCTGGCAAGAGTTCAGGAGGAGAATGATGCCCAGGGTGTAATTTCAATTTATCTGAACAATGACAATATCGCGCCAAACAATACTCGCATAATGCCAGATGGGCGAATAATGGACTATATCAAGAAGAATTCGCCGGACTCAATGAACGGCCTGGAAGCCGGACTTTCACTTTTCAGCAGAGATATACTGGATTATGCGCCTGGACGTATATTTTCCCTGGAGGAATCCATATTCCCAAAATTAATAAATACAGGTCGCCTTTTTGGACTATTGACCAGCCAGAGGTTCTATGATATAGGAACCCCAGAAGGACTGGAACTGGCCAGAAGGGAAATAAATGACACTGATTAGTCGTTCACCAGTAAGAATAAGCTTTGGCGGAGGCGGGACAGACCTAGCATCATACTACGAGAAGTATGGTGGAGTTGTTGTAAGCGCAGCCATAAACAAGTATTTTTACACCATTCTAGAGATAAGACTGGATGACCGAATTCAGCTCATTTCTTCGGATTTGCAGGTTCATCATACTGTGAAGGATTTTTATGACCTGAAGCTGGGAAAAGGGCTTGATATTCCAGTTGCTGTTCTAAAGCATTTTAATGTTCAGCGCGGCCTTAATATATTCATGGCAAGTGAGATTCCGCCGGGCACTGGATTAGGTTCATCTGGCACTGTGACAGTAAATATAATCAATATCATTAATGAGCTTGAGAGATTAAAACTCACAAAGCAGGAAATAGCTGAACTGGCATATGATATTGGATACAATGAACTGAAGATGCCAATTGGCAAGCAAGATGAGTATGCTGCTGCCTTTGGCGGTGTAAATTTCATGCAATTTAATAAAGATGGAACTGTGGAAGTTGAACCTCTCAATATAGCCAGGGAAGTTCGTGTTCGCATGGAGGATGATATCATGCTCTTCTTCACTGGCAGAACCCGCGAGTCCTCAAAGATTCTCAAGAGCCAGGATAAATCTACAAGAGATGATAAGGGAGAAGTTGTTGAGTCACTTCATAAAATTAAAGAGATAGCTTTTGAGGTTAAGAAGGCTCTAGAGTCTGGAGACCTGAATGAGTTCGGGCGACTTCTGGACGAATCATGGCAGTTCAAGAAAAATCTAGCCAAGGGTATTTCTAATCCCAGAATCGATAAGATGTATGAACTGGCCAAGAAGAACGGCGCACTTGGCGGTAAGCTCACAGGTGCAGGTGGCGGAGGTTACTTCATGGTGTATTGTGATAAACCGCATCAGAAAGCAGTTACCAAGGCCATGGTGAAGGAAGGTTTAAGCCCGCTGGACTTCCATTTCGATAAAAAAGGCGCCACAATAATCAACGGAGATTGATAAAATGAATGAATTCCGTGAAAAATTTATAAACGACTACCTGAACGATATTATCCGGATACTTGAGGATATCAAGGTGAATAATGCAGATTTTTTTGACCAACTGGCCACCATTTTCATGGAAGCCAGGGCAGATAATCGCAAAATATTTTTTTGCGGCAATGGTGGAAGTGCTTCAACAGCTTCTCACTTCACCAGCGACCTGGCCAAAGGCACAATTGTTGAAGGGGTACCTCGTTTTAAGGTACTGAGTCTTGCGGATAATATTCCACAGATGCTGGCATGGGGTAATGATTCATGTTATGAGGACATTTTCATAGAGCAATTGAAGAATCTCATGGAACCGGGGGATATTGTTGTTGGAATCTCTGGCTCCGGAAATTCCGAGAATGTGCTGCGGGCAATAAGCTATGCAAACGAGAATGATGGGACCACTGTGGGAATAACTGGCTTTGACGGCGGCAAGATTAAGGATATGGTAGATTTATGCCTCATTGTGCCAGTTCACAATATGCAGAAAACCGAAGACATACACATGCTTGTTGACCATTTGACAACTCTAATGCTCAAGGAAGAGGAGTTGGCCAGGCGTGGATAAATTTGTCTTTCTGGACCGTGATGGAGTCATTAACCGTCTCGAGCTTGGGAAGTATGTACTTTCATGGCCAGAATTTGAGTTCCTGGAAGGCGCAATAAAGGCCATAGCAGAAATATCTGGAGCTGGCTACAAGATTATTATTATTACCAATCAGTCACCAATTGGCCGGGGACTCTTGACAGAAGAGGGACTTGAGGTCATTCACAACAATATGCTTTTCGAGATAGAGGAAGGCGGCGGAATTGTGGAGGAAGTGTTTTACTGTCCCCATGCTCCAGAGGACAATTGCAAATGCAGAAAGCCTGAAACTGGATTATTCGACCAGGTCAATGAGAAGTATGACGTGGACTATGCAAATTCATGGTTTGTGGGGGACTTTGAAAGCGACCGGGAGATAGCGGAGAGAATGGGATTGAGGTTCAAGCTGGCAAGGGGCGACGGCGGGTTGAGGAAGGCGGTTGAAGAAATACTGAAAAACATTATAGGTTGATAGTTGCGAGGTTAGAAAGTCAAAGGTAGGATTTCCATGTTCGAAAGAAAAGAACCCTTTAAAAGAGCCATCCATGCCATAATCATCATGTACGGTGTTGTTTTATTGGGTATCCTCTTTTTATTTATTCGGCTTGGCCCAGACAATTCTTTTAATCAGGTGTTCTGGGTAATATTGGTATTTATCTCTCTCTTCCTGATGGGTCTGTGTTTTTATTACGCCTACAAATTGGATATCAAGAACCGGGATAAAGAAAAAATCCAGAAATATGAATTAGTGGTGAGGCTTGCGGGGGCTACTTTTGCCATTCCTTTTGTATTTGCATTTATTTTTACCATCGCTACCATAGAGAATGAAAGGCTGCTTTACGCCCTGGTTACGATTATCGTAGCAATACAGGTATTGAATCTCGTTTTGTTCATATTGGACTTGGTGAAAACAGATGACCATGATTGCATAGAAATTGGCTAAATTCGGTATTCTCATGATTAAAAGAAAAGAACCGTTCAAAAAAGGCATCCATGCCATAATCTTCATGTTCGACAAGGTCAATGATAAGTATGACATTGACTATGCAAAATCCTGGTTTGTAGGGGACTTTGAAAGCGATAGACTGGTTGCAGAAAAAGTTGGGTTGAATTTTGTACTGGCTAAAGGCCCTGGCGGTCTGAAAAAGGCTAGCGAAGAAATTATTTCTAAATCATGATTCATTCAAAATTTTTGCCAATTCGATTCTCACCTGACACTTGCAATAATATATGCCGCCGAAGGCCATTGAGAATGTGCAGTGTTCTGGTTCATCCTCAAGGCATTCCAATAGATTTTCTAGATCGGTTACCCTGGCCTTGCATATCTCATCCGGCTTAATTCGATAGCATTTGCAGCCATGGGGGCATATGGAATTATCCAATGCCTGTTTAATTTTAATTAATGCTTCTTCGTTCATATCATACCTAATATTCATTAGCCAGTATGAGTTTATAAGTATATTCCCAAAATTGTCATTTTGTATAATGTAATAATCAATATATATTCTGTAATGCATTACAATGTCTGGCATGTTTAGTGAGGAGGAAGTTATATCGAACCATTGATAATTTTGGTTATTGTTGCCCTGCTGGCCTTCATAGCGCCTCTGGTATGCGAGCGCATAGGCATACCCATAGTAGTGGGAGAGATAATTTTCGGACTTATTGTGGGAATAGGCGTGGCACTGTATAGTTGGCTTGTTGGTGATGGGCCTGTGGAATTCGGCGAATCTCTTAAATTTCTTTCATTAATTGGTCTGATATTCCTGATGTTCCTGGCTGGTCTGGAAATCGACCTGAATATCATATTCTCCCAAGGCCCGAAAACTCTACTCAAGGCAGCAATGCTATTTGAGGCAACTCTTATTCTATCATATCTTGCCATCAGCTTTCTTTCAGGAGTATTTGTAGAACTGGCTGGTGTGGATACATTCTTCCTGGCCCTGGTGCTCAGCACAACATCCGTAGGGGTTGTAGTACCAACACTCAGGGAACGAAGGTCTTCCAAAACAGATGAAGGCCAGGCCATATTACTGGCTGCTATTTTTGCGGATTTCGCAACCATGACCTTGCTGATGCTTTACACCATAGGATTTAGCTTTGGAAGTGACAGTGCCAATGTAACAGTATTGCCAATGCTTTTCCTGGCCTTCTTGCTTGCCTTATTCATAGCGATTTACCTTGTTGGAAGGGCTGCAATCTGGCGATTTCCCAATATGCTGGCTCGCTTTTTCCGTATGGACGACCCAACAGAGATAGGAGTCCGTGCTTCAATTGCCATATTGTTCATATTTGTGGCAATATCCGGCATGTTAGGAGAGGAAGGTTCAGAATCCATTGCCATACTGGGGGCTTTCCTGGCAGGCGTTGTTCTCACTTTAATATTTCAAAAGCGCGAGTTACTTGAAAAACAGCTTTCTGGATTGGGATTCGGCTTCTTTATTCCATTCTTTTTCATTCATTTAGGGTTGACATTCGATTTCAAGAGCATATTAGAATCTCAGTCACTTCTGTTCATTCCCGTGCTATTGATTGTTGCCTATCTGGTCAAGATATTGCCAAGCATGATTTATATCCCTCAATACGGCAGAAGAAAAGCCCTTGGAATAGGTATTTTGCTAGCAGCCAGGCTCAGCCTAATAATCGCAGCCGCACAAGTAGGTGAAGAAATGGGACTCATTGATCAGTCTCTTAAAAGTGTCATCATTCTGGTAGGTGTTATTACCAGCATTGTCTCGCCAATTCTATTCCGCAAGACTTTCCCAGGGGCTGATGCTCAATGAATAATATCATAATCCTGGGAGCTGGCACAGTTGGCATGGAGCTCATGGATAGGCTGGACAATACAATTCTGGTGGAGGCAGACCCGGCAAAATGCACTATCATACGGAGAGAGCACCCGGACTGGCAGGTCATTGGCGGAGATGGCAAGCAGCCAGAGGTACTCATGAAGGCAGGAATTGAAACCGCAGAAGCTCTGATTCTCGTTACAAGCAAGGACTATGTAAATTGGAAGGCAGCATTGGTAGCCAGCGAGTTTGGAGTCAAAAAGATTGTAGCAAAAATACATGATGAAAGCTATCGTCAGAAATTGAAAGAAGCCGGCGTTACACACTTAATTTCACCAGTGAATGAAACTATCAATGCGATTCACGAAGAGGTGTTTCCAACAATGGAGACCATCACCGATATTGTCATAACCAAAGAGTCTCCGGTGCTGGGCACTCGCATCAAGGACATTAATTTGCCACCTAATTGCATAATTGCAGCCGTGAGAAAAGGTCAAAATTTGCAAAAACCAAATCCTTCATTGGTTCTGAAGGAAGGAGATATTCTTTCCATGGTATCTATGGGTGAGATTGATGTGGAGATATTTGAAACCCTGGCTGGTAGTTCAAGCCAGTACATCCCCAGAACCAAGGTAGTTTACCTTCTGCAATCTGCAGATGACATTAAGGGGCTGAAAGAGGTTGCTTTCCTCTGCACCAGGTTCAAAGTGGCTTGCCAGCTGGTCTATCGCCATGAAGATAATGACTTGCTGAACAAGGCCCGGACAATTCTTGAAAAGGCAAGAGTTCAAGGCGAATACAAGCCAATAATCGGCAACTTGCTGGAAGAATTCATGGCCCTTGTGAAAACCTTTGGAAAGGATGATGGGGTCCTTGTTGCGGTCCATCAGGCCAAACAAGGCATGTTTGGCCACTCACTGCCAATGAAGTTTGTTAAGCGCTTAATAGCAGACACAGATGTCTCAATTTTAATAGCTATGGGCAGAAAATATGAGCGAGTTATTCATTTGCTGGACAGTAGCATGATAGGTGAGCGCTGCACCAGATGCGCAGTTAGCCTGGCACTGGATACTGGAGCAAAACTCTATGCAATGTGCATTCATGATTCTGGAAGCGTGGAATATGACATTGTTAGAGGACACACCAGGCGTATGGCCAGAATATATGGTATTGAAGTTGTTGAAGACATTGTACGCGGCGACCCAACAATAGAATTCGTTCAGAAGGTCAGGGCAAAATCCAATCAACTTGTGGTCATCAACTGGAACAGCCCTTTCATACGCCGGGATATATTACTCAGAATCATTAACGATGCTGAGGCATCTGTCATGGTTGTAGGAAAAAGCAGAAATTTGACAATTAATCCATAATTATAGTTGTCAAATTTACGCTTTTCCTAACTTTGATACCTATAAGCTTCAATTATCAAAGTGAGGAAAAAGGAAAAGCTTTAATCCGGTATCATGATTAAGGCTTGATAATTATGAGCTCAGATTTGGAAGAGGAAGATGAGATATTCTATGGCGGTGGAAAGGCCATCAGTAAGAAGAAAGAAGAGGAAACTTCGCAATCGCAGATGAAAGAAGAACTTCCTCCAGTGAAAAAGGAGAGTGCGGCTCTGCTTTCGAATGATGACTCGAAAGCAGCATATTCCCATGATTATTTGATGCCGGCAGATGAAACACCCAGCACATCAGAATCAGAAGAATTGACTGAAGAGCCAAAACAGGAAAAAGATATTGAGGCTGAAATTGCCCATACCAGACATGACAAGATGCGGGCTGCTGAATATCATGATGTTACAATTCTCAGGCAGAGGGCAGCCAAACACAGTGCGGAGGAAGCAAAGCTTTTCAAAAAATACATGACAGAGGAAGCTGCCATGATCAAGTACCAGGAAAATTCTAATAAGGCCAGGCGTAAAGCCGAAAGATACATCGAAAAAGGCAAGAATGCAATGGCCAAGGCCGATGATAAACAGGCAGATCTGGAATATCTTGAGGACGGAAAGGCAGAGCGCACCAGGGTGAGGGTTGCGAAACTCAAGACCAAAGCAGCAAGGATGAAGAGCAAATCCAGCAGCTGGATGTCAAATTCTGCCAAGAACACACAGAAGGCAGCAGCCAAACGCCAGAAGGCAAAGGCATTACTGGAACGCAGCAAGAACCATGAAGCAGAAGCCCTGAACTACAATAGACGGGCAAATAATCTGCAGAAGATACAGGGTAAGTAAGAATTGCCTGCTTTCGCAAGTTTGATATATCTGTAATATAATGTGTTTAAACTCATAATGATTAAATTAGGAAGGTAATAAAATGACTGGACAGTACTATCAACAGCCGCCAATGCCCTATGGTATGACACCGCCAGAAGTGGATTCTATCAAGAGCCTTGTTAATATTGCTGGCATATTTGGAATAATCATGGCTATAATTGGAATGATTATAATGATCTGGCTAGCGCTTATCTTTTGGCCTCTCCTGATAGTTGGTATTATTCCGGTGATTCTTGGATTCCTATTCTATATTAATTGCACTAAGATAAATGAAATGATAGACCAGGGTCAATATGAGCAGGCAAAATCAAAGACACTTATCTGGATGATTGTAGGCCTTATATTTATAAACATGATTCCCGGTATTATTCTTTTAATTGCCTACATGAAATTTGATGATTTGATAAACGCAACAAGAGGGGCAGGTTATATGCCACCACCGCCAGGATATGGAGCGCCACCGCCAGGGTATGGTACACCACCGCCACCACAGAGAATATGCACTGGATGCGGACAGCAGATACTGGCAAATTACCACAACTGTCCCCACTGTGGCAAAGCATCGGTTGGGCATGATCAGCAAAATAGTGGTTCCCGGGTGTGCACAGGATGCGGACAGCAGATACCGGCAAGTTACAATAATTGTCCACACTGCGGCAAGCAGGTTGCACAGTAGCTGAATATAGCTTATTCGGCGAATATATAAACATGTTCGGAGTGCTAATATGGGTCGATTGAAGGAATATTTCAAAAACAATCCTTTTCTGCTGGCCCATCATCCTTCATGTGATATTTTTTCCAGTCATACCTTGAATATACGGGGCTGGAGGCTATGTCTAGGATGTTTTGTCATCTACCCCTCGGCAGTAATTGCTCTAGCTTTGCTATTTTTTCTTTCAGACTTGCATTCAATTGAGTATCTCATGGCTTTCTACATAGCACTGGCCATGTTCCTGATTAATTCCATAAGAAAGATAGTTTATAAGGACAAACTTCCAAAAAGCATGCAGATTGTGTCCAGGGTTATTTTAGGAATTTCATTGGCATCTATTCTGTATTCCATATGGCTGGCCCCACAACCAGAGCAATATATACTGATTGGCATGTTCCTGGCAATTGCTATTGGCTACAACCTGTTCAATAGTAAAAAAATGCTCAAGACATGCAAAGAATGCAATCAGTATCCAAATTTTCCAAAATGTGAAGGCCTGAACAATATAAAATGAAGGTGATAGTTATTAATAGCATCAGTGCAATCTTTTGTGAAATCCAAAACAAGTAAAAACACAAAAAATAGGAGATGTGAACATATGGGAAAAGAATTTACAGGTAGTTGGGTATTATTCGTTATCCTGCTTATTTTCTGTTGGCCAGGCGCTCTAATTTACTTCTTTGTGAAGTATGAAGAAAGGGCCCCACAGTATTATCAGCAACCGCCGCCACCACCACCAGGAGCAGCACCACCGCCACCACCAGCACAGGGACAACAGAGGACCTGCATGGGATGCGGACAGCAAATTCCGGTGAACTTCAACAACTGCCCACACTGTGGAAAGAATGTCCAGTAAGTTAAATTACTGACATGAATGCGGAACATTCCGCACTTCTTACTTTTAAATTTTTTTATTGATTAGTGAAAACGGGAATTATTTTTGATTTTTATTTAGTCAATAGAAATATTAATATATCTAGAACTTATTACAAGTATTACCTTAATCTGAATATGAAAGGTAAAAAATGGAGAGATAATTATGACTGACCAAACATATCAACAACCACCACCCCAGCCACAGTATCAGCAACCAGTACAACAGAGCCAAACGACAAATATTCATGACCATTTTGTTGGACCGGGTAAGCTAGGATTGTTCCTTTTGCTCAGTGCAGGAATGCTAGCATTGGGAGCTTTGATTCTGGATATGTGCTTTTCTGGAATGCTGACTGGTGACATAGATGCTATTCGATTCCTGGGAACACTACTAGTAGACTTGGGGATAATAGCCATTCTTACTCTGTTGATAATAGGTGGAATAACAAGAACCGACCTGGCAGAGAGTACAAGTTCACATATGCTTAGAGCAGCAGGATTTGGATTTGGACTTTATGTGCTAGCATGGTCTATAAGAATGGGCGTCGGTGGCCTTTTCTAATATTGAACAAATAATGCGAGAAATCGCAACCTTTTCTTGTTTTCATTTTTTATTGATTAGTGTTAATACTGTTGCAGCAAAGGCCCCGTCCTCTGCAGATGCCAGTGTTGGGCCAGAGCCAACTATCAACACATCCCCTGATGTCAATTCGAACATCTCAGTGAGTTTGTGACATAGTTCAGGCATGCCGCAATCAGTATCGGGGTCATCTGACAGAACAAGCTTATCCCTGTAAACCAAAGTTGTTGCGCCGGTTGCTCCAGCCTTCATGGCCTCGTCCCTTTGCTCAATGCCTTTTCCTACTAGCTTAGAGGTATTCTTCAGGCGTACTGCAAAATCATGTTCATCCACTGTGAGGTCGCCTGTATGGACCTCGCTGGCCAGTATGCCAATATCATCAAGCAATTTATTAGCGGAAGATGTGAGAGAAATGCCCTGCCTGGTTGAACTGGCCCAGTCCTTTTCTTCAAGGTAAGCGATAAGTTTGCGAGTGCTGCCCTCTCCGATGGCCAGCTTCGCTGATAGTTCTTTCCTGCCTATAATTTCAGCCTGCCGAATTATCCACAGTGCCTTGAGTATGTGAAAGGGCTGGAACAGCGGGGCGCCGCCTCTGCTGGCCAGCTCTAATTCAAACATGGGCATCAGAAGGTTGTGACTTTGCCCTTCACGATAAGGTCGGTGATATTGGAGATATTTTCCAGGCTATTGTCTACAACACCAGTCATATCCTTCTTGACCTTGTCCATTTTCACGCCATCTGCCAGAACAACCTGTACACTGGCCATCTGTGGATTATCGATTGGCGCGCCAATCTGTGAAAGCAGGCGCACATGAACTTCCAAAACGTCACCCTTAGTCTCCTTTATAATGTCCTCGGCTATCTTATTGGCCAGAATATTGTACATCTTTCCAACATGGGTAACTGGATTCTTTCCGGCTGTGGCTTCCATGCTCATTGGCCTGTATGGTGTTATTAGACCATTAGCGCGGTTTCCACGACCTACTGAACCATCATCACCGTTCTCCATTGAAAGACCGGTCACGGTGAGGTAATAATTTCCCTTCTTGTAATCGTCAGCTGTGTTGACATCAACATGCAAATCTCTTTCTGTAAAATGTGATGCATGAGCCAGTGCCTTCTCATTAAGCTCCTTTACCACGCTCTTGTAATGGCTCTTGTCCGGAATTTCAGAGCTAACCATTGCTGCTGCAATTGTTATGCTGATTTTATCCTTCATCCTGGAGGCCATGACTTTGACATCCTCACCAACTTCTGGCATGGATTTTTTCAGCCTACCATTAATAAACTGCTCTGTCTCCAGAACTATGCGCTCAGTCTCGCTGAGAGGGGCGAATCCGCAGCCGAATGAGGTATCATTGGAAAGGAACTTGCCTGTGTCATAAACACCCCTCAAGTCCACAGAACCCTGACCAATACGGCATTCCAGAGTAACGTCAATATCAACGTCCAGGTGAGTCATATGCTTCTTCAGATAGTCCCTGGCTGCCTTTAATGCCACTGCCCTGTAAGGAAGACGCTCTCCGTCAACCTCGGTTGTTGCCCTGCCTACCAGAATTATCTGGGCTGGCTCAAGAATCACTCCAGCGCCGAATTTTGGAGCACTCTGGCCTCCGACAATCTGACATTCATCGGTATTGTGATGCAAAATGTGACCGTACTTCTTGATGTACATCTTACATAATGATCGTGATACAGACTCAGCCAGTCCATCTGCTATACTGTCCGGGTGGCCGATACCCTTTCTCTCTACTATCTCCACATCCTGCGTCTCGATGTATTTTGCGCTTAGTAGTTCTACGACTATGTTCCTTGCCATTCAAGTCAACTCCAAGTTATTGAAGGTCAGACATTGCCGGAACGAATAAAACCTTTTCCCCGAGTTTTTGAGGGAGCCCCTGGGCTGGAGAGAGATCTTGAAAGTTTCCAAAAACTCACCTGGAGGCCCTTTCCTCGACCAGGAGATTTCTTTGTGCCGTAATTAATTTTCGGGTCAATTAACTCTCACTTCACCCGAATGCCATCAAAGCGCCCAGGGAGGTTATGCTGAAGACAATAGCAGACACTGGCCTTCCCCGATGCAGGAGCCCGTATCTTCTTCCCGCGCATTCTCTTTCCCCAGTCAAGATATTTCTTTCAATGAAATAACCTTTCTGGCCATTCAAATTATCGAGCAGGACTCACCTGGAGTTTTTCTTTACCGAATATTTCTTTTTGCGAAAGGTGAGGGCTCCCCAACCCTAAAGGGTGGTCTGCTTTCGGGTTAACGCCCGAAAGCAGCGGCATCCCTATCAGTTTTACATTGAATGACATATGAAAATTGGTTATACTGTCATCAATGATATTCAGGGATGTCTAACGGAATTCTTAGAGTGGGAAGCACTTCTCTGGGTTAAAACCCAGAGAAGCCCTGATACTGAACCATTCCTCGCTTCATCCGCAAACCTGAAGGTTCGACAGTAACACTCACAAATCGCATGGGTGTTACTGGCTTGAATTCCGAAAGAATTCGCGCATCCTGCTCGGACATGTTCAGTGAGCCAGCGCAGATAATTTCACAAAAATACTCCAGTACATCTTTTATATTAGACCAGTCTTATGTGGGTCTGAATGGTATATAAAGGTAAGAAACCCGGAACACCTGACGAACAGGTAAGATCGCCAATGCCCAAGGAGATCAAACGAGAAATGTTCGCCATAGCTGACCAGCTCATGGGTGCTTCCAAAATAAAGGTGATATGCGCTGATGGCAAGTCCAGAATGGGCCGAATACGTGGTAAGCTGAAGAAACGAATGTGGATTCGTGAGGGTGATTTGCTCATAATCCGGCCATGGGAATTCCAGGATGAAAAATCCGATATAATTTACAGGTACACAAGGACACAGGCATCCAATTTGGCCAGACGCGGAGTCATTCCCGAAGAAATAAATATTTTCTAGGTGCTGGAAGGTCATATGAAGATTGATGACAAAAAGCTCAGGGAGCTTGAAAAAAAGGTGCTTGCCTATCGTTTTCGTGAGAAGAATTTAGAGGACAGAAAAATCTACGATGAGGTATTTGACCATGAAACCCTCATGACCATCTACGGCCTCACCACAAAGGGCTATTTTGATACTCTGGACTTTCCAATTGCCACTGGCAAGGAAGGGAATGTTTTCAGAGCCACAACTATTGATGGCGACTATGTTGCTGTGAAGATTTACAGGATGTCAAATTCCACATTCAATAATATTCAAAAATACATTACTGGCGATATGCGTTTTCGCAGTGTTGGCAAGAACAAGAGAAGGACCATTCATCTATGGGCACAGAAGGAATTCAGAAATCTGGAAAGAATGCACACCAATGGCATCATAGTTCCAAAGCCAATTACATGCGTTAAGAATATTATCGTAATGGAATTCATTGGCATTGATGAAACTCCAGCACCTCATTTACGAAGCGTTGAAATTGAAAGTCCAGATGAATTGTATAATACTCTATATGACAATTACAAGAAAATATATAAGAAAGCCGGCCTGGTTCATGCGGATTTCTCCGAGTACAATATCCTAATGACCGAATCTGGCCCAACAATAATCGATGTTGGCCAGGCAGTTTTAACAAATCATCCAATGGCTAGAGAGTTTCTAGAACGAGATATCAAAAACTTAGCAAGGTATTTTAAACGGTTCGATATCCAGGTGGAAGTAGAAGACCTGATGAAGGATATCTTGGAGGAAGAAAAATGAAATTGAATACAAATTACACAGAATTTCATTTTAAGCCTTCTGTGAAACTGGAGGATTAATAATGCTCTATGTGAAAATCCCAAAGGAGCGCGTTGGTGTGCTCATTGGCCCAGACGGGAAAGTCAAGACCCAGATAGAGCGGAGCTGCGGCGTGAAACTAGAGATAGACTCAAATATCGGTGAGGTAACTGTCATACCCAAGGCAAAAAAAGTTCAGGAAGGACAGGTGGGTCTCGCTGCCAGGGATGTTGTCACGGCCATAGCCAGAGGTTTTTCTCCAGACAGGGCAATGCAGCTGGCCAATGAAGACATGTATCTATCTATTGTGGACATCCGGGACTTTGCTGGCAAGGAACGCAAACATGTTGCACGAATCCGCGCCAGACTAATCGGCACCAATGGCAAGACCAGGCGAATTATCGAAGATCTATCTGAATCAGAACTATCAATATATGGAAACACCGTGGCAATAATCGGAGATCTCATGTCAATGGACGCGTCCAGACGGGCAGTGGAAATGATACTGGAAGGCTCTGAACATTCTGCAGTTTACAGATTTCTAGAAACAAAGCAGAGGGAAATGCGGTTTATGGAAATGTCAATGCATTAAACCCATAATCTCTCTATTTGTAGATTGTTAGTTACGAAGATTACGGAATTTTTTGATTGCGATTACTTGGACATTGATCAATCATGACGAATGCTCTTTATTGCTGGATTTAGTTATGCATTCACCTATTACTTACAGATTGCCATGAGCAGTATGGCATTTAATTTAGTAATAGATTGTTGCCATGCCATCGTCGAACGCTTGCTATTAATTCGCTAGTGCGTTCAACTATCTGCTTTTTAGCATTATCCATACATCACATTATCTTCATCATCTGGCAGATGCCAGTCCTGCTGTTTCTTGAGCTTTTCCCGGACCTTTTTCAGTTGCTCGGTTTCTTTTCCCTTGAACGAAAAATCTCCACTTGTGAGTGTTACAAAAATTTCATCTGGCAGAGGCTCCAGGCCTATCAGTCCCTTCTTGGCAAGTATCTGGACGCTCCTCTCCACTCTTTTCATTGATTCATTGAGATAATTGGATATGTCCTTCATGGTAACTGGATACACCTCAACCAGTAGTAAAAGAATCTTGCCTTCAAGGCTTGAGGTGTCGAATATGTGTGACATGCAATACCTCTAATGAATTGCATGATATAAATATTACATGGCTTAGATACTGGACGTTTACAATATGTTTGGGTATAGGGTTCAGGGTCTAGGGGCTAGGGTGTTTGCAACATGTTTGGATTATGTTTGGGTTCAGGGTGTTAGGAAAACAGAAAGATGCTGGCAGCTTTATTGCCAGCATATCCTAGACCCTAATTAACAATAACCAAGCAAAGACCCTATCACTTTTGTATACAAACTCAGACCCTCTGTTAACGATAACTAAGCATAGACCATGCCAATTGTTCACCCGTACATTGTGCTGGAACGTTGCTGCTTTTTCTCTTCCTTCTCCACTGCCTCGATAATGTCTATTGAGATGATGGTGTGGGTAGGCACAATGCGAATCTTTCCCTTGTCCTTATCATGGGTGCTGTCCAGCTCTATTGCCATGCCTTCGTCATGGCCAATTGCGGTGTAGCCAATGAACTTGCCGCTGGTGACCAGTGGATTATCCCTGGATTCCAGGGATTTTATTCTGTATCTTGAGTTGGGTGTTAAAACCACGCCATTGTCTTCCTCTTCATCTTTCTTCATTTATTCACTTCCTCTTTTTCTCTGCCAGTGTTTGAATATGATCAATAGTCTTTCGATAATTTGCCATTGCCACTGTAACATGTTCCTCGGCAAAATGCCAGGCATCTCCCAGGCTGCCATATCTCAGTTTGTAGCCCTTACGCTGTGTGCCTGCTTCAGTATCGAGATAAGCTTCTTCCAGTAAATCCATGCTCTTCAACTTCTTGATATGCCTGTAAATTGTGGGTTTGGAGGTTTTCAGCTCGTGGGCCAGTTCTTCCACCAGCCAGGTTTTGTCCCGACGCAGTAAAAAAAAGTCCACAAACAAGCGGAACGGAACGCTCTCCCTTATCTCAGATACCCCAGTACGGGGGCCATAACCCTTTGGCAAGTACCCGATATTACTAAGAAAAATAGCGCAAACCTCTTCCAGGTCGTCCAGGGAGGTCAGCGGCGCATTTCGGCTTACAGTAATCTCGAAATCCATGTCAGCAAGTATGCGATTATACATTAAGCATTTTGCGTTATTGGGTTAAATAAAAAAGCTTCAATGATTCGTTTTTCTAGTGCTAAAATCAAGCCAGGCCCTTAAAAATTCCTCACTCATCCTCTTACCCTGTGGTGGCATATTTTCTCTTCCTCCTAATAATCATTACTGACATTCCCAATGGTATGAATATGGCAATCAGTTCGGCATTGAACTCTGGTATCGGACAGAAGCAGCTCATTATCCAGGCCTTTCCCTATCTCAAGGATGATTCAAAAACATCAAACTACAGGATTAAAGTATTGTTAATTTATTGCTCTTAAATTTTAGGAATACGTCGAAGTTTCTCAGGTAACTTAGACCCAATAGGCCATCTACCCTGCTTTTATGCGGCAGATCATGAACCACAACTTTGATGTTTTTCACGGTCATGTCTCCTATGCCAATAGCCCCGACCGTTATCAGCGGCACTTTGACCGTTGTACTTGCCGTAGTAATGTTAATCCTCTCTGGACTTACGGCAGGCTCATAGCCCAAATGTTCTGCCACACACCAAGGAATCATCACATAAGTGGCACCGGTATCCAGAGCCATGTCTATCGTGTATTCACCTGTTTTCCCTGTCAAATTCACTTTTAACACGATTATTGGCTCTTCTTCATTTATCGGTATATCCATCATTATGCCCCGATAATCGCTTATTTTACTTGGAAAGCTGCTGCATATCCTTCTTCAAGGGGTTTGCCAGCATAAGTGACGTAAATTCTGAATCCTTTATGTTTTGGCAAGTTCTTCCATAGTTTGTCATGGTCATGGTTTCGGAGCAATAATTCTCCCTCAAGAGGCTCTCCGGTTGGCGAAGTCTTTGTGACCTTTATCGCCATCCACTCACCCGAGTATTTTTTCTTCAGCGCGTTTATTCTCATCGCATTCACTTCCATAACTATATTCTTTCCCATCATTAAGTATCTTTCGCCCCAGCATCCGAATTCCTGGCCTCGAACCGTTTCCAGCACTCGAGAAAATCCTCAGGAAATCGTTTATCATCGACTTTTTCAGCTATCTAACTCGTTCCCCCAATTTTTTATAATTTCAATTAACCATGGTTTAATCTCCGGAAGCCGCTCTTTTACAACCTTCCAGACGATCTCATGGTCAACGCCAAAATAAAAGTGGATGATTTTATCTCTCATTCTCGCCATATCAACCCAGGGAATTTCTTTGTATTTTTCCCTTATATCCTCAGGGACGTTCTTGGTCGCTTCGCCAATGATTTCAAGTTTTCTCACAACCGCACTGCTGGTTTTATCGTCATCGGCAAACTCTTCAAGATTCATGTCCCCGACGAACTCCTCTATTTTATTAATGCCATCTAAAATATCCTGTATGTAGAGGCGATTGTCTCTTTTCATACCATTCCAGCCTCCCCTAATATCCTATCCTTCAACTCTTTCCTTATCGCCTGTTTTCTCACAAGGTCCGCCTTAATGCCCAGAAGTTCCTCAAGATACCTTTCCAGCTCTATAAACTTTAATAGATCAGGCACTTCTTCAAAATCCACGAGAACATCAACATCACTTGTTTCCTTCTGCTCACCTCTCACAAAGGAGCCAAAGATGCCTATCTCTTTAACTCCATACTTCTTCCTTATATCCTCTTTGTGTGTAGATAAGATGGATTGTATTTTTTCTAAGCTTTTCATCCTCGTTCCTCCTTCACTTGAAATATATTGTTATGAGTGCGATTTATCATTTCCTGTCATTTGGTTTAATTGAATATACCTTTCCATCATTAAGTATCTTTCGCCCCAGCACCCGAATCCCTGGCCTCGAACCGCTTCCAACATTCCATGAACTCCTCAATGAATTTCTTATTCTCCGGCGGCATTTCTCTTCCTCCTCCATTTTTCTCTCTCGGCTTCGTCGCCCGACGGTTCAACATAATCGCCATCAGTTTCCGGCTTTTTCCTGAACCTGGATCCAATGAAAAATACAATTATGGTAATTATGATTATGGCCAGCAGTAAAAAGTAGATGTTGTTCGGAGAATCGCCGCCAGGGGTACCTGAATCATCTGGCACCGTGACCGTGATTGTCACGGTTTTCTGGTCGCGCCCCCCAAAGCCATCATCCACCGTCAATGTGATTATGTGGGTTCCGGCAGTGAGTTTGGCAGTGAATTCGGCTGAAGTGCCAAGGTTTCCATCAATGCTGGATGTCCAGTTGAATACCAGCTCATCGTGTTCCGGGTCATGGCTGGCCGAACCATTGAAGACTATAGTATCATTGGTGGTGTAATTTGCACCGTTCTCAGGGGATGAGATCACGGCGACCGGCTCCCTGTTGGCAACCACTTGAATTATATATGTGACAGAGTCGGTTTTCGATGCATCTGAGGCAGAGCTGGCCGTCACCTCGATTTCCACCTCTTCTCCAATGCTGGCCGATGTCGGAATGATTAAATCAACAGTGAAGTTCCTGGCTTCACCGTATCTGACTCCCGCCAGGGTGCCGGTTGCCATATCTAGATCCCAGTCGGGGGTGGCGGACACAATGAACGTGAAGGTGTCCGGACCATTGCCAGTGTTCTTCAATGACAGGGTGGCTTGCGCAATTCCGCCAGGGTGGCCCTTGATTGCCGAGTCCGGGCCTGTCAATTCCAGGCCAGCGGCATGAAGTGTGCTTATCATCTGGTCCTCCTCATCCGAGACCGAAGAATCGGCATTGGATTCGGCCCTCAGATTGACCAGGGCATAATCGTTGTAGAGTGAATCTACTGGCACTTGTACTGTAATATTGATATATGCCCTTTTATTTGATGCCAGCAAGGCCGTGTCCGAGGCGGGTTCCATATTGAACTGCCAGCCCGGGTCATCGATTGAAGCGGTCAGGTGAAATGAATCCTGACCGTTGCCCAGATTCTTGACCTGGAACATCATTGTGACAGCATCGCCAGGATAGCCAGATGCTGTTGGGGACGGGATAACCTCCACCCCCGGAGACAGCAGTACCGTGGTGGTTGCCGTTGCCGTGCCGGCATTTCCTGGGTCCAGGACCGATTCGGCCCGCAGAGTGATGGTGTCTGTGTCATGGGCCAGTTCTTCCGCCGGTATGGTGACGCTGACATTTACAAAAACGCTTTCGCCGGGCATCAGAATACCTGTCTGATATGAATCAATTATGGATACTGGCCAGCCGGATTGTGAAAGAATACTTAAGTCATATTTGTCCTTGACATTGCCCTCGTTTTCGACAGTGAACATGTAGGTGATGGTTGTCCCTGGAAGCCCCTCATCATCTGCCGGGGCCGATATACTGGCTCCATAAATTACCTGGCCCAGGTGGATCACATAGTTTGCATCGCCAGCCATTACAGTATCATTGGAATAATCGAAGAAGGAATCAAAGCTGGCATTGACAGATATAATAAAGCCGTTGTCTGCGCTCACCGAATCATTATAGTAAAAGCCAAAGGAATCCAGTACTTTGGCTTGATATACGCCATTGAGAACCGCACCGTCATAAATCGTGATGTTCACATCGGTCCCTATTGGTGCAGGCACTCCAGTGGCATTGAATACGCTGCCCTGTACAGTGATTGTAAAGGGGGCTGCTCTGGTATTATTCGGAACATGAGCAAAGACCATACTGGCTATCAATGAAGCAAAGACAAATAACGACAGAAGCCTGTTGAGCCTCATCGGTCACCTCATGCATATTCTACATATGTCCAGGTGCAGGCCTGTATTGCATTGATCCCGTATCCATATCCCCTTTCGAAGTTGGCTACCGCCGGGTTAAAGACCTGGGTCGATTCATCCCATTGCTCCACCGAGATGTAATCGACAAAGGGAACAAGGCTTGCCAGTGCCGTTTCCTCCGACACTGTCTCGTGTGGTGTCCAGCTCATGTAGTTGATTCCGTTCCTGAAGTCCATTCTGTGCATGGCGGCGGCATTCAGGTTCTTCTCGATATCTCCACTGGCATCCACGGTTCTTATGATATAGTAATAAACAGATGCATTGTAGGCCCCGTTCTCCTGGGTGGATGTGGTATCTGTCCAGCTGGTCACCGCACCGTCGGCAGTGCTGTGGATCGGGTTGTTGAAATCAAAGCCCCACTTTGTGAAAGAGCGGTAGATATTGTAATGGTCTGCGGTTGCCACAGTATTCCAGCTGAGGTCCACATGGCTTGGATTCGCACCGTTCCTCGCCAGCGTGAAGCTCCCGGGTGCGGCCAGAGCTGAATCATCTGCGGTGGAGATGGATGGAACACCGCAGTCCTCAACGTAAGTCCAGACCGCGTCAACCCGGCAATTGATGGCATAGGCATAACCAGGCGCCATGTCAGAGAAGGGGCCGAGATCGCCGTCTGTGGTATAAGATTCCCAATCAGCCTGGCTAGCCGGGTCCCATCTCTCAACTTTGTCGTAAATGAATGTGGTGGGGTTGGCTCCATCATCAGCCTCCAAATTGGCAAATGCTTCAGTTTCAATGTCCATGGTCTCATTGGACAACCAGGTGATGAAATTCCATTGGTCCACCAGGTCCATCCTGTGAATGGCAAATATCTTGTACGGACCTTTCTCGGCCAGCGCATTCTCCGCCCTTACCGCATAATAATACGAAGTGGCGTTGTGAGGGTTGGCAGTGTTCCTGGGAGCATTTGTATCCACCCATGAAAGGGCTGGCGCGTCCACAGTGGCATCGGGTGTGCCAAAGTCAAATCCCCACGGAGTATCGGAGCGGTAAATATTGTATTTTGTGGCTCCGTTTACCTTTGTCCAGGATATATTTACTTTGGCTTCTGGCTCAAGGCCGTGCTCTTCGACTGTGAAGGATACCGCAGTCTTCATTGGCAGTGCGATGGAAAGCGCAATCGCAGAGCCAGCATTGGAATTGTTGAACGGTATTCCGACTATTACATCATCATTACCGTGGCTGTTGAAGTTGCCAATCGTTCCAACTGAATAGCCCAGCATATCACCTGCTGTACCGCCATAGAAGGTGTAATTGGCATTGCTGGCGCTAATCGTGCCAGATAAATAGGCTCCGCCGCAGAAGGCGAATACGCCCCCGCCATTTGGGTTGGTGCCGTCGGCAGTATCATTATAAGGTGCCCCGACCAGTAAATCATCGATGCCATCACCATCAATGTCTCCAGCTGAAGCTGCCGAGAAGCCGAACTTGTCTCCAGAACCAGTTCCAGTGAATGTAATACTCGCGGGTGTGCAATATTTGTAATAGAGAGTGACATCCTGCAAAACTGGGGTGATGGTATTGGTGGTTGACATCTCAATTTTATAGCACAGCTCCTTGCCAATACCCTCACTTGGGAAGGTGTACCAATAGCCATTTGTCAAAGCACTTTGATTCCATGTTATGCCGCCATCCCTTGATATGTTGAGCCAGGCTGTGGTTCCGCCGGGGGTTGTAAGATTCCAAAATGGTTTAACAGCTGTTATGTAACCAGGTGCTGTGGTCGTTGACGATGTGTAATAGCCTGGGGTGTCATATGGCTCATATATTATTATATCATCTATGTAGCCCAGTGCTTGAGTGGCACCACGATCAGGAACAAAATTGAAAGGTTTTGTTGTGATCTCAATGTTGTTGATGCTAGCCACAGCATTTGTAAAATCAAGATCATCCCACCTCAAAACATCATCTATGTAATAATCATATGTAACTGTTGCGGCATCGAATACAAGCTTAAAATGATACCACTGGCTTTGTGTATATGAACCAAATATTGTGACTGTAGTACCGATCTCATAACAGAAACTATCTTCCATGAATCCAACCAGGATTGCATCAGTTGTACCACTTCTGGCGGATATGACAAACTGTTCACTGGCGCTTACCTGGTCAGTGCATCTGGCCCAGAATTCTATCACACCTGCCGTTGTAGCTGCAAAATTATCGGATACGATGCTACATCCAGTTGTATCAGCACTTGCATCATCGTCAAGCATCATGGACTGAGAACCACCTTGACTCACAGTGCCGCTTATCTCTACATTCGTACCAGCGTCTTCTGTGGGTATGCCCCATGGTGGATCATCTGGGTCCTGCCCTGCAAAGTCATCCTCAAAATCATCTTCAAAGATTATATTAGCACTCAAATTCAAGTCCCCACCAGATGTGGCAAATATGTTATTACTCGGATTGCTTCCGTCCGCCAGACTGCTTCCAGATGCTGTGAAATGTGCCAAATCTGTATCTTCCCTTGATGATGAGCCTTCGAAATTGCCGTCTTCCCAAATATAGGTATATCCATTATTGCCAGTTGGGTCGGTTATCGCTATGTCCGGCGTGCCACTGCCATCGTCATTTATATTGCCCATGTTGGCAACATCAAATCCGAAATCCGATGGTAATGCTGAGCCAGATGCCCTGAAATACATGTGGTCAATGTAAATTGTGTCCTGATTTGTATCTCCAGATGAGGCATCTATTACACCGACATAGAGCGTACCAGTATATGCATCCAGAATTGCATCTGAAAATGTTTGGCCAGGGGGGCCTGGATCTGATGTAGCTGTCACATCAAACATCGGTGTCCAGGTGCTTACACTTCCGCTTCCTGAAGTCGAGTAATAGAATTCCATGTTCTCGGCATCCAGATTGGTGCGATAGGCTTCGAGATAGAATGTTGTATCGGTTCCTGCCGTGACACCTGCGAAGGTCCATTTATGTTCTAATGACGAATAAGCTGGTGTGATTACTGTTTCCACATACAAATAATCAACAATCAGCGTGTCTTGACCATCGCCTGAGCTATCGGTGTCAATAACCCCGACATATAAGGCTCCTCCAGTATACCCATCATTGTCAAGGTCGAAGGTCTGCTCGTTTACAGCTGAGGTTGAGTCAGTGAACATAAGGGTCCAGCCTGCACCCCCCACAGGATCTGCGCCTGTTGTTGAATACCAGTATTCAAATGTGTCATCTCCAGCACCAGCACCATCCCAACCTACAAAGGCATGGAATTCATATTGCGAAGCTGCCAAAGGCGTATCAGTGAACTGCCATTTTTGCTCGAGGCTGTAGTGAGCTGGGCCAGGAACGCTCCACACGAAGTTATCTATCCTGGAGTCGTGTGCGGCATCTCCCCAATGGAACCACCCTCTTGTATATCTACCACCAGGGGCACCACCACTTACTGTGGCATACTGGGTATAGTAATAAACTGTCCAAGTGACATCCTCTAATAAGGTTGCTCCCAATTGCTCACTGATAAATTCGGCTTGCTCAGTCCAGGCTATCACACCAGAGAGTTCAGCGTAAACTCTGACAACGATGGCGTCAGTGTCAGTTATACCTGTCTGGGGGCAGGCCCAGGTGTTGGACTGTATACCCTCACCAGCTGTCGCCCTGCTCACTTGAGCAACAGGCGTTCCCGATGTAATTTCCGTCTCGGTGCCGTCGCTATCTATCCCCCACACTCTGATTCCCCAGTTAACTGTGCCACCACCAGCCCCGGTTTGCTCAAGGAGGCTCGATCGGGCTGTGGAGGACTGCGTGGTCCCGAGCTGGTAAGCTGTCAAGGTATTGATCGTGTGCTGGTCGCCTCTCATATATCTGGTTTCAGTGGTAGGTACAGGGGCACCAGGTACACTCAGCTCAACAATATCCTCTGTATTGCCACCCTGCACCTGCGTGGCTGTGTGGTCGTTCGTGTGTGAGTCAGACTGGGTAAACCATTCGTCTGTGGTATAATCATAGTCGTATGTGGCTGCAACAGATATTTCCTGTATTGATTCATAATCATCATCTGTGGCCTGGGTTTTCTGGTAACCATCTGTCGAGGGAGTTACTGTTCCAGATACCGCAGAATCCGCCGTCGCCGTATAATCTGTGTTCTGTGTTATTCTTTCACCCACAAGCTCCTTGAATGGTATTCCCCGAACAAACATATGGTCCACACAGAGCACATCCTTCAATGTTAGTCCACTTGTTCTGTCTGCGTCAACAACACCGATATATAACGTGCCAGTGAAAGTGTCCAGGGTTGAATCGGAATAAGTCTGGTAGCTGTTCGGGTCACCATTTGTGGGAATCGTGATTTGGCTCATCATCGATACCCATCCTGCACCAGTATCTCCCACTGTGCCAGTGCCTGTGAGCGAGTAATAGAAGTTTAATGTATCCCCTTCGAGCTTATCTGTTCTATTGGCTTCGATGTAGAACGTGCCGCCTGTGGTTACAGGGATTGTCCATTTGTGTTCTAATTTGCTTGTGGTTGGTTCATTGCCAGTCACTTTTACGTAGTCTATTCCGTTGCTGTTACCGTCTGTCGCCTCATACCTGAACCTGAATCGCACATCGCTCAATCCATCAACTGCACTGCAGTCAATGGCGTTTCGAATTGTCCAGTCAGTCCATGTACCGTCAGCAGTCCATGTCTGTATCAGGTTCCATGTTCCACCAGCACCTCCTCCAGTATTGTCCCATTCGAGATGCAAGTCATCTAAATAGGCAGCGTTCATGAAGTGCTCGAAATTCATTTCCACACCCGAGTAAGTGGCGAAGTCAAATGCCTCTGTTTCCAGTGCTCTATTATTATACGGTAATTCCCAGTTTATCCAGATAACTGGAGCATCTCCCTGTGTCGGCGGGGTTGTTGGGGCTGCCAGAGCGAACCATGTGTTTGCACTGACCGAACCACCAGCATCATAATCTGACCATCCGGTAGGTATTCCTGTTGTCATATCATGAGTTCCCCATAGATCCACTCTGCCACCTGCGCCAGCTTCCTCCTCGATTATCTCATAACCATTATTACTCGACTGGGTGTAGGTATAATCATTGCCCACTGTCCCAAATACTGGGTCATCGGCATTGGCGGTCTGGTCAGATGGTGGATAATAGACATATGCCCGATCACTACCAGGCTCCCCTATAACAACCTCTGTGCCGCCAACTCCATCCGTGTTACCAGCAGATGAAACAGAACTGCCGAATTTTCCATCTGTATGTTTTCCATTCATGATAACATCTGCATTCCCGGCAGCAATTGCTGCAGCCATGGAGCTATCATAGAAAATGTAGGCCGCTCCCTTGGCAGAATCTGCCTCCGGCGCTCCCACAATCACATCGGCATTTCCAGAGTCGTCGGTATTCCCCGCCCCTGGTCCTGCTTTTCCAAAATCATCGCCACTGGCCTCCCCTGTTATTGTCACATCGGCATCTGCCGTGGTCATGGTCGCACTCATGGCACCAGAGCCATAGTAAATGTAAGCCTTGCCATTTCCATTATCTGGCTCACCGATTATGATGTCAACATTACCGCCATTGACATCTCCTGCATCGGCCACATCCCAGCCGAAATGACCGCTGGCTGCTGTACCGTAAATTGAAACATTGGCATTGCTGGCATTCAAATCAGCGTCCTGAATACCGTCATATCCAAAGTAGATAAAAGCGGCACCGCAGTCTGTAACAGCCAGATAATCCGCATTAGGGGCTCCAACAATGAAATCATCAATGCCGTCACCATTCACGTCTCCTGCTTTGGATACATTCCATCCAAAATTTGATGTGGTGCCGGCTCCAGAGTCACCTTCACCACTGGCAATCTCGAACAGGTCGTCCCCTGTTGCCAATGGCAGTGCAGTCATGCATACCATGGATAGTACGATAACAAAGCTCACTAATTTGACCGCCCACCGGTCAGTGCTGAATTTCATCTTCTCACCTCTTTTGTTTTATTATATTGTATTCTCCCCTTTAAATATCTTTTGAGGACATTTGTAGCATCAATAGAAACATTAATCATTACCATTCACCTCCAAGACAGTACATATATAATCTACAAATTCCCTGGAACTGTCCAAAAGCTCTTCCACTTCATCTTTGCCCAGGGTGGATTTGATATCGTAATCTGAAACGAGTCTTATCTGAAGGCCAGACATCAGGCTTTTCATTGAATCTTCAGAAAGGTTATCATCCTTTTTCGCCCAATCATACATCAGGCTGATAACACCTCTATGGGTTCTTGGTTTTTCTCCTTTTGTAAGGAGATATTCCTTTGCTGCATGAAACATTGCATAATATGCCCGGGAGGCGGCATCCTCTAATAGATCGCTGTCAAACAGAACTTCTGCAGCTCTTAATTTTTCTCTTGCCTTCTTAAGATGCTGGTGCTCGTTCATACAATATCCTCCCTTTGTTGGTTTCTTCATAAAACGCAGGGTTGTACTTTTTATTCTGTTCATACTCCTGTCGGTTCACCACAATACATTCAACGATTATGCCTTCCTCGAATAAGATTTTTGAGGCGGCGCCTATCACACTTTTTCTTATTCTTTTGGCATCTTTGCCGATTACAAGAATATCTACATCACTTCCCACGCGCGCACTCCCTCTCCCCACACTGCCAAACAATACTATTTTCTCGATGTGATTTCCATGTTTGATGTTTTCAACAAATCGGTTAATAGCCTTGGTGTACATCTTTCCCGTCTCCACTTGTAACATCCCTCCAACTGGCTTACTTGTGGGTGTTGTTTTCATATTCTTTCCTCCTTTAACTTAATAACATTGTTATTGGTATTACTTATTTGTTTGTACGGGCCTTGGCCTGCTCTTTCAGATAACTGGCGCTTCCTACGGCCAGTAATGATTATTATTGGAATAAACATCAAAATTGGAACTATGATTGCATCAAATTCCGGAATGACTACAGACGTTGTGTTCACATCCACATTATAGGCATAAGTACCGCTGGATGCTGTGGTGCTGTTTGTGCCAGTGTAGGTGGTTCCCTCCCAATCATAGGACACATTGAGCTCGATAGTCCACCCGTCCTGAACTGTTATAGTGGATTTTACGAATCTTCCTTGGACCCCGTAAGTGGTCGATGTTGTTGTATTGTACCAAGCGACAGGCGTGCCTCCGCCATCCTTGACCACAATCGTTACCCAGGTTCCGTCCGGTGCTGGTCCGGTTGTATTTGATACCACGCCATATACCGTTACCGGCCATGAAGGCGCCATGAGTTCATCACCGCTCCCTGACCTGACGCCGTAAGTGATCAGAACCGCATTGATATTCTCATCAGATTCATCCCTGTCATCATTCCAGGCTACCACCTCGAACCATACCGTTGGGCTTGCTCCAGTGTTAATGGTCACATAAGCTTCAATTTCATTGGTGTCCTTCATGTATGCTGGCTCTTCCAGGAATGTCCAGTTCCAGACTCCTGAATGGCTGCCGGCGAATATATTGTAGCTTGCCTGGTTCACCTTTCCGTGTTTTCCAATGAATTCCACCATTCTGTCGGCTCCTATTCCGCCTATTGAATATCCAGTATTTACCAAGCCATCTGAATCAATGTAAATTCTGGCGGTATCTTCGCCGGTTACTTGGGGCTTCTCAACCCCTCCTATAAATATCTCGGCCAGCACCTGGCCGTTCTCTTCCCACACCAGCCATTCATCGTCTCCATGGGGATAATCTGCAATGCCATCTGCATCAACATCCGGCCTGCCGTCAACCCTGCTTTCCTGGTCTGGTATTCCATCATTATTGAAGTCATGCTCGTAACCGGCTTGCTCCTCTGCATCTGGAATGCCGTCCCTGTCAGAATCAATGTTTGAAGGATCAGAAGGTTCTGTGCTTGTATCTTCTCCCGGCGCCCGGATATTGTTCGCGTGGGGAATAAGGCCGCCAGCCAGTACATTGCTGACTGTGGAGAAATGAAGGAAAATGCCTGAACCATCATCAACCGCTCCAAAGTCCTCTATGTCAACCCTGCTGGACTTGCCGACGCTCCCCTCGTTAATTTGATCAATCTCGTCTCTTGTGACCCAGTCCGAGAATCCCCCGTCAATGACAAGACCCGGCGGCACAGAAACAATGTACCCAAGGTCATAGGGACAGGTGAGGGTATTCTGCCAGAGAACCCCTTGCGTAAGCACAATGTCTTCAGGAGAGACAACGCAGGCCCCCAGGGTCCGCCCCTCGATGGCCGAGCCAATGATGTCTGCCTGGACGGTGTAGGATCTCTCATTGCCCTCCGACAGATGCTGCTGACTCAAAGTAAATGTCATGGTCTCTGCGGGACTGGCCGTGGCAATCTCCGAGCCGCTGCTGTCAACAAGCCTGAACTCGCTTATGTCACTGGGTTCTGCTGTGCCTTCCATGCATACTGTTATGCTTTCGATTGTGGTGTCATTGCACATGCCAGTGAATGTCAGGTCCAGAAGATCATTGCCATTTCCCGAAAGAATTTCCACTGCCGAGCCCTGCTGTGTCAATCTGGCAGATGCCAAATTATTAGAAATCATACAATCTGAATAATCATGCCACCCATCATATGACTGTGAATGCACAAGGGCCGCAATGCTGCTTCCATGGGTGACAAGAAGCATTGACCAGGGTATTTGAGTTTCAAGCATGCTGCCGTTTGCCACTGCCTTTCCAGAACCTATATTATCAAAGCCATTCCAGTCGCTTGTTTCCTTGTCCTCAGAGAATGAATAATGGGTTGTGTGAATCACTTCGCCGTTCCAGCCAGTTATCTCCATCATGAAGTCTGCTCCAAGACCGTTTATATAATAGCCAGTGCTGGGATTTACATCTGTATCTATGAGAATATGGAATGTATCAACAAGACCTTCACTGGCAATATTTTCTCCAGCTAATATTTCATCACCCTCAACTTCAATATAGAAGGAAAGGAACGTATCAGCATTCTCAGCTACAGAGACACTTATGATATCCACATTATCGTTCATTTCAGATGGGCCAGATTGCATACTTGTGAAATCTTCCCAGTCTGTGAATACACCGTCGATTGTGATTGGGTATCTATCTCCTTCGGGAGATGATGATGAGGGATAGAATACTGGAACTATCAATATAAGCGCAACAATGAGTGCGCCGTAAAGGAGCCAGCGATTTTGCTTTGCTCTCTTACGGATAATTGCTCTTCTCTGACCACCTGATGCAGAAAGGCCGTTTGTCAGGCCATTGGTTAATCCGTTAGTAAGCCCATTGGTTAACCCGTTGGTCAAACCATTGGTAAGCCCATTGGTGAGGCCGTTTGTTAAACCGTTAGTGAGTCCATTGGTTAATCCATTGGTTAATCCATTGGTTAAGCCATTGGTCAAACCATTGGTCCTGCCAAGGCCATTTGTGAGTCCATTGGTCAAACCATTGGTCAAGCCATTTGTCAAGCCATTGGTCTTCCCTGGGAGAGGGCTGCTTTGGGCTTTCTGACCCAAAGCAGAGCTGACTGCAGGCCTTCTTAAGTCCTTTTTCACGTCAGTTTCTACATCTTCTGCCAGGAGAGCTAACTCGTCTAATTCGTCTAGTGT
>JAUWNU010000083.1 GCA_030612505.1 Methanomassiliicoccales archaeon | reverse complement strand
GCAGCCAGAAAATAAACATACAAGCCAGTGGCTTGATTGTTTATCGGGAGGAATGAGTGTGAATTTAAGAAAAATAACTGTGGTATTTCTTGCCACAGCTATGGTGAGCATAGGTTTTGGAATAAGCTTCAGTGATAATGTTCAGGCAGCATTTGTTGATACACTTTCAGGAAATGGATTGGGTGCCAACTTCATCCCTTACAATATCGAATGGAACGATGCCGGTACCATGGCAGTTGTTGTTGGTTTTGACACCACTGCCATTATTGGCGGCCCCAATGCCTATGCCTACTGGCCTGACAATGACACATATTTCCCGCTGACCGATTATTATGGGACACAGACATTGTACGGCGTGGAATATTCCAGCGAGCGAGTGATACCAACCCCCAGTGTGCTTCTGGTGGATGCGGATTGGAATGAAGATGGGATTGCAGGTGTCTATTACAATGCCCTTTTGACATGTAATGCTGATATTACTTACTGGGATGTGTGGAACTTTGGCGCGGTTATGGATGATAAACCTCTCCTTTCAACTATGATATCCTATGATGTGGTGATATGGGTTCCCACAAGGGACATGAATGGCTGGAACGGCCCGGGAGATGCATTAAGCAGTGCCGATGAAGTGGTAATTTCTCAATATCTGGGTGCCGGCGGCAATTTCATGCTGGCAAATATTTATTACACTGATTATACAGATATCGGTTCTGGCAGTTATGCTCCTGGTGACTTTGCATTTGATTACCTCGGCATGAGCCATATAAACAATAAGTGGTCAATGTACGATGATTATGTCAATGAAACTGTTGGTGATGCGGTCTATGGCGGTGTCGGATCATGCTGGCTTGACTGGGGAAGTGCAGTAACACCTAATTATGGCTGGACGGGCTCACCAGATTTCAATGACGAGATTTTTCCAGGCAACGGAGAGATATGCTTCTTCGGAACCGATTCAGCCTGGACATTTTGGTACCCTATGGGCATAAGATATGACGGGGACCCATTCAAGTCAGTGTTCTTCGGATTCCCCATCGAGGTAATATCTTCCGATGTCCAGAGGGAAGATATAATGGAAAAGACCCTTGAATGGTTCATGCCTGGCTCCCAGGGCCCGACTCAACAGTCCACAGTTCTCATTGTGGATGCAGATTACTATGAAGATGGACTTGCGGATGCCTATAACTGGTCACTCACTAACAACTCGTGGGACGTAACCATCTGGGATGTTTATCCAGATGATATTAAACCAACCACTGCTGACATGATTGGCTATGACCTAGTGATCTGGGTGCCCACTAGGGACATGCAGGGGCCGGGTGGAGGTGGAGAGGCATTCGATAGCCTTGATGAAGGTCAGGTGAGTGGATACCTCGGCACAGGAGGTAATTTCTTCCTTTCAAATATCCACTGGTCTCAATGGTCATCCGGTGGAGGTGCGTACATAAATGGTGATTTTGCCTATGATGTTTTCAGTATAAGTGGTATGAACTCTCAGTGGTCGAGTTGTGAGGATTATGTACAGGGATGGGGCGGCGATGAGGTTTTCAGCGGCTTTGGCCCGGCTTGGTATGACTGGAACAGATTCAACTGGGGGGGTTTCAATCCCGGGGCAAGTGATGAAATAAATCCTTGGTCCGCAATATCCAGCCTGGAGATAGTCCAAGATATTCCATACACGTCATACACCGGCGGTGTCCGCTATGACGGCGGAACCTTCAAATCCATGTTCATGGGCTTCCCCTTTGAAGTTTTGCTTCCTGTGGATGCGGATGAGTTCTGGGCAAGGGCACTTGAATGGTTCGTTCCCGGCTCTACAGCGTGGGACCCGAGCACATTCACCTACCAGGATGTCTGGTGGGTATGCGGCGATGATGCCAGCGTAGGATGGAACACTGCCTACAGAGTTGTTCCCAGCGAAGGATTGACCTTGCAAAATGTTGGAACTGCCAATGTGTTCCAGGATGTTGCCTGCGACCATCTGGGTAACCCATTGTTTGTGTCACTTGGACGCAGCGATATGCAGTATTATGATGTTGAGGCCACCATGTGGTATTCAGTAGGCGGTTCATTCATGATTGATTATGATTTTTATGGTGTGGACTTCAATGAGAACGACAGACGATTCTACGCTGCTGGCGAAAACACGGCTGACAACCTGAATGTCATCTGGTACACGGATAATGCCCCATTAAATGGCGGCTTGGCCAATGCGTACAGCTTCAACTACGCCCCAGCATACTGGATAGTCCTTAGAGAGATTGCATGGAACCTGGATCTTGATTACGGACTTGCAGTGGGTGACAATCTCATTTACAAGGTCTGGCCATATGGTGAATATGGTAATGGGACCATGAGATACAATGTAATAAACACCACTTTCGGAACAGCCAGGGACGTGTCCTGGGACACAGATGGCTGGAACGAGGCTGGAATTGTTGGTTCGGATGGTTCCAACGCCAGATACTGGAGATACTATGATTCCAACCCCCAGCTCATTGACGGGTACTTCCAGTCACCTCCTGTTTCCTACTATACATGCGCCATGAAGCCGCCGTCCAGTCCCAAATGGCTAATGATACCCGCAGCCGGCGGCGGCATAAGAATCAACATTCTGGAAAAGGATGAGAGCGCTGTAATCACACTGAACGCGGACCAGCCGCATATATTCACTGTTGACATGTGGAAGCAGAATGATGTTACAAGAGCTTCCGTGCTAAATACCCAGGTGGATGCTGACACCACCTACACTTTCTTCATTGAGGGCAATTACACGATTGGTGGCACTGATCACTGGAATGACCTTGAAATAGATATCACCGCATGGTATGATGATGGTAATATGTTTTCAACGTCTGCTCCTGGCGATCCCACCTGGGCACTTGATGATTTCAGAACAAGGCAGTTCAATGTCAGCTATAATGTTGGAGCAGGAACGGTGGATATCGACCCAACACCACTTGGGGCGCCTGAATTTGATATTGCAAGCAACTGGCAGGACCCTAATAATTATGGACTTGATGGAAAGAATTACAGGTTGTATTTCAATATTACCTTCGGAGCCCAGACATGTGTTGCAGATGGCACAGGCTTCGGAGCAGGTGCTGCGACCCGAACCTGGGACAACAACTTTGCATTCAATGACGCATTCAGCTGGGACCTCCGGGTGACAGCATACAATCCACTGGCCCCGGCCACCAGGAATGTTAGTTACGAAGAATTTGGCATAAATGAATATGCCTCGGTCAGCGTTGTTGGAAGCCCAGGTGGCAGTGCCCCTCCCGGTGTCACAGATTTTGCACTGACAACACCCAGCCAGATATACTATTCCAGTAATTCTCCATATTATGTGAATGTTTCAATTCCGCACCTTTACAAGGACGGAAATCCCGCATCTCTAAACTGGATTCCGGCGACAGATGTAAAAGTACATAATACCCATTCCGGAGCTACAACAACAAATTCGGACATATCACTCCAGATCGCCTTCATGGGTCCGAATGTGGACCTCTGTATCTGGGGAAAGAATCCTGGAATATTGATATCTCCCACCAACCATGGCACTCAAATGGCAGGTCCCGATTATTCGGACTATACAGCGGATTCAATGTCACTGCCCTTTGAAGTTACCGAAGTGTACTGGTGGGTCACTGTTCCGGCAGGTCTTCCTGAAGGTGTGTATCGGGGAACCATAACTGTAACGCTCTGGCACTGAGTCTTTCTGCACTAGTGTTGATGGCAGCATATAATCGAAAACCTTATTGCCGGAAGGCATATCCAGCCCTGATGAGGCTCATCAGGCCCATGATTGTTACTGTATAGTATTAATTGATTATTAGTGGAAAGTCTTAATTCCAAGATGTTTATCCAGCCTTGATGAGGCTCACCATTACAGGTTCAGGAGGATTTCGTAGAACTCCACGGCCAGGATGTCATTGTCCAGTGTGCCAGGAAGCAAGAGAGCAAGGCACTCAGAGGCTTGGGCCGTCAATGTTCATCCATGATGAGAATATTCTTTTTGACACTCCTGAAGAAATAGCTGCTGAACTTGAGAATGCCGGTATTGAGAAGATTAATCATCTATTTTTTACACACTGGCATCCAGACCATACCCTTGGAGCCAGAATCCTGGAGATTATGAACACAAAGTGGTCTGAGAACATGGAATGGTGCATGGTTGCCAAGCAAAAGACCCTGGTTTACATGCCCAAGCTTGTCTATAGCGAGATAATGCAGCGCTTTGGTCCTTTTTTTGATTTCTGGGGATTCTTAGGTATTGCAGAAGTTCATGAGCTTGAAGATGAAGCTCAATGCGGCGGCATCTTGGTTCAGCCAGTGGTACTCAAATCATTGCATCGCACTGTCACGCATTCCACTGTTTATGTGATTTCTTCCAAAGGCAAAAAGATGATATACGCGCCATGTGACATTACTCCATTCCCTGAGGATGCCAGATTCTATGATTGCGATTTAATGATACTGCAAATAGGCTGGTACGGCCCTAGGATGGCCGAGAGGGCAGAAAAAGGACCTCATTGCGAGATATCCATGGACGAGATAATCAATATTGCAAAAACATACAGACCATCACGCATAATTCTCACCCATATTGGTGATGACTCTGAACTTCTTGCAGCAGACCTCAAGGCCCTGGAAGAGGAATATTCTCAATTCAATATCCAATTTGCATATGACGGCATGGAGCTTATGATTTAAATATTCCAATCATTATAAATAATACATAACATATAAATAACAATGAAAGATATATTAATCAGGTATTTGGTTATATCTATACTATAGCCAGAGGTAGTGAAATCAATGGCCGATGAGGGTTCTTCCTTGTTTCTGTGTCCCCATTGCGGGGCTTTTGTCAGTGATTCCTCCAGCCAGTGCCCTAATTGTGGGAATGCGCTTGAGGATACTGATGATGAGGCTCTTGAACTGGAGCTTGATGAGCTTCAGATTGAAGAACAGCAAGAAGAACTTCCTGCTGATGAAAGACAGAAGGAAGAACTTCCTGCTGATGAAAGACAGCAGGAAGCACCAGAGCCACAGCCAGATGTTCAACCTGAAGATGAAACCGAAGAAGGTGCAGTAACTCTTTTCCTTTGCTCTGTCTGCGGTGCATTCACTGGTGAAGAAGCAGAAAACTGTTCTCAATGCGGCGCTTCAATGATAGATGCAGATGAAGAGCCAACCCCCATACCAGAGTTACAACCAGATGAAGCAGAAGTTATGGATATGCTGGTTGAGGCAGTTCCTGAACCTGAGATTGAACCAGATGAATTGTCTTCATCAGAAGATGCAGGTTTGCCTTTGCTAGAAACCGAAGAAAAAGAGCATCTTCTTGAGGACCTGAAGAACATCGAGAGTGCTGAAGATGTTATGAATTTTATTGATTCTATTATTGATGATGTGGCTTCCGTAGAAGACGAAACAGCTTCATCAGAAGGCGACGACATTGAGTTGCCCGATAAATTGCCAGAACCTTCAGAGTCAGATTTGGAAATTGACCAGGAGCCAAGCAAAGAAATAATTACAGAGCGTTCGGAGGAATCCGATGATATTCTCAGCCAGTTGGTCTATCTTTCTGATGATTTAGACTCACTTGAATCGGATTTTGGCGAATCAGATGATGGTTCCCGCTCAACAGCAATCCATGCGGTGGAGGATATGCTGGCGGTTCAGTCTTCCGAATCTGGGGGAGATGATGATACCATAGCCATGTGCAATTCTTGTGGTGCCTTTGTCTCAGAATCTTCAGAGGTCTGCAATGTCTGTGGCCAGTCAGTGAAAGGTGATAAGAAGTTCGTGCCTGAAGCAGAACCTCCCTCGGCTGAGGATTTAGAGGAGGAACAGGCAGAAAGCATAATCCGTTCATTACTGGGTGTTGACAAGGACGCTGTTCTGGAAGAAGATGATGACCGATTCCAGGCAGATGGCAATCTCGGCCTCTGCACCGTGTGTGGTGCTTTCATCAGTGGGGATGCAGAAGCATGCACAGTTTGCGGCACCCATATTGATGAGATGCCTGAATTTGTCCCCTCTGTTGATATTAAGGACCAATTAGCTGATAATAAGGCACTGGCCCTCTGTCCCCATTGCGGCGTTTTTGTTCAGGAGGGTGCAACAGAATGTATGAGCTGTGTCAAGCCAATTCCAGAGGGCGCAAAGATTGAGATGGTTGAAATTGTTGATGAACAATTTGACATAGACAAGGCCAGCAATCTTTTAAGAAATTTTCTAGGTGTAGAAAAATCCCTTGATATGGAGCCAATAAGAGATGCCTCTATGAGCGGCCTGGATATATGTCCAGATTGCGGTGCATTTGTTTCCCTCAGGGCGGTTTCTTGCTCGGTTTGTGGCAATTCTCTGTTTGATGGTGATGTGGAAAAGCCAGCACTTATTGATGAGCAGAAAATGTCCTGTCCTAATTGCGATTCAAAGATAGCCAGCGATTCACCGGAATGCCCACTTTGTGGAATGGCATTTGCAACTGATGACCTTAACCTTGAGCTTGAAGGGCCTGGTGAGGATATTACCGACTTCCTGGAGATTGAGCTGGAGGAGTCAATTCGGCATTTGGAAGAGGAAGCTGGTGTAATCCTTCCTGATGAAAAACTCCCTGTAGAAGAGCCCCCTGAACCAGAACCAATTGAGAAATCACCTCCGGAAGATGATCTGTGGGCGGATGATGGTCTTGAAGTCATTGAGGTTGAAGAGGATTTAACTAGACTCCTCATTGAGGAAGATTCTGATGAAGAATTAGAAGAAGAGCCAGTGGACTTATTAAAGTTCGATGAAGAAGTAGAACTTATTGAGGAAGAAGTAGATGAATCACCTGAAGTTGACAAAGAAATATCAGAGCCCATCAGACCCATTCCAGCTTCAGAGTATCATGAGGAAGAGGGGTATAAAGAACCTTTAGAATTTGTAGATGATGAGCCAGAAGAGGAATATATTGAAGAATCAGAAGAACCAGAAGAATATGCAGAGGAAGTTGTTATTGAAGACATTCCGGTTGACAGGGACCTATCCAGATTTGACACAGAAACAAAACCACGAACAAAGCCAGCCAACTGGGCAACAGGAATTTATGTATCGGTTGCCAGCATTTGCTTCTTTTTGGGATTCTATGCCCTTGTGCCAGGGGATTATGCGCCTGGACTTGCGGTAATATTTGGCACACTTTTGCTTATTGGAATATATCTGGCCTTCACCGAGCAAGGCACTTTCTTCAAGGGCGATTTGAAGCGTGGAACTGTGTTCTTTGCTGGAATTATCTTTACCGCTGGAATTCTATTGCACTGGCCCATGGGCATTTTTATTTCTGACCAGGGGGCTTTGGGACAGCCTGGTCTTGACAGATTAATGCTCTCTGTATCAATATTGCTTATCAGTATTGGCATACTCTGGTTACGGGCTCGGATCCGGTATGTTTTCACCTGGTTTGGTGGAATAATCTTGCTTTTCCTGGGTACTGTCATGCAATACACATACACAGGCTGGGGCGATGCTGCAGCATCTCCTGTTGTACTTGTGGCCGGCCTTGGAGCTAGTCTTGTATTTATCAGCCTTATTTTCCTTCAATATGAAAGAGCCCTCAATACCTCCATTGAGTCGGACATCGTGAGAGGTGATGCACACTATCTCAGACGCGACTACAAGGGCGCATTAACATCATATGACGATGCATTGTCCAAGAGCCAGATAAAACGAGTTGAGATCCTTGGAAGTCCACTTATTGAGTATGATGTTCCATGGTACAGCAAGGGTTCTGCGCTGATCCTCATGGGCAAGTTTGAAGAGGGAATTCAGTGCCTTGACATGGCATTGGCCATCAACCCGAATAATGAGGTTACCTGGGTGAACAAGGGAAATGCCCATTCCAAATTAGGAGAGCATAGCGTGGCGACAGAATGCTATGAACGCGCAATCGCAGCAAATCCATTCTATGAAATCGCATGGAACAATCTTGGAAATGTCATGGCAAGGCGAAAAAAGTACGTTGAAGCACTGAAGCATTACAATCGCTCCATCAAGATTAATCCGAAATATGATGATGCCTGGATAAACAAGGGCTATGTGCTGGCCAAGATGGGGAAAAAAGATCAAGCAATCAAGTGCTTGAGTCATGTTGGTTCCAGGGCAAAAGTGGACCTGCCAGGCAAGGATTCTGATGTTCAATCCGCTTCTGAATCTTAAGCATTTACAATTAATCGGAGATTCAGTCAGCTTCTGAATCTTAACTATTTACTGCCGCACATAGCTGAACGCCAGGTCTTTTAAGGCCTGGTAGTTTACAATTAATCAGAGGCACAAACGGCCTCTGAAATCTAAATCTGAGCATAATATTATATCTGGAGAACCTGTTTTACCCTTGCAATGTTAGGGATGGATGCTCTACTTATTATCGCAATATGCATAGTCTTATGTCTTGTGGCCTACTATAAAGAATTGCTAAATTTATCTGGCTCAATAATGGCAATGATATTTGGCATTGTCATAGGACTGGCCGGCGGAATAACATGGATATTTTTGCTATTTGTATTTCTCATAACCAGCTTTGCAGCCACCAGGTACAAGTTCAATGTCAAGGTAAAAAAAGGCATTCAAGAGGGTAAGAAAGGTGAACGCACCTGGGTCAATGTTGTGGCAAACGGTATTGTTCCCCTGCTCATTGCGGTTCTTACCTTGGATATTTTACCCTTCCAAGGCCTGGACAAGACCACTGGCTCGATATTTTTCCTATGCGCCGTTGCAATTGCCGCAGCTGATACCCTGGCAAGCGAACTTGGTGTGCTGTCAAAAAAGACTTGGCTCATAACCAATATGAAACCTGTTAAAGCTGGCATTGATGGTGGCATTTCTCTCCTGGGCCAGGCATCGGCCGCTGCAGCAGCATCCTACACGGCTATTTTTGGCTATCTTATCTTTGTTTTTGTTGACGGTCTTTCTCTTAACTGGCTGCATATTATTCTTATAATCGATATTGGCTTTTTGGGATGCCAGATTGATAGTGTGATTGGCGCCACCCTGGAAACCAAGGGTTATGTATCCAAACTCACAAATAATCTAATGTCTATTGCCCTTGGGACGATAATTGCCTGGTTGGTGATAATATGGATACTATGAAACTCATGCTGGTAATCTGCGATGGTATGGCTGATAGGCCCTCAAAAGAACTGAATGGTATGACTCCCCTTGAGGCTGCAGAAGTTCCAAATATGGACAAACTGGCCAAGCTTGGGCAATCTGGATTAATGGATGTTATTGCCCCAGGAATTGTTCCTGGCTCGGATACCGCACATCTGGCCCTGCTCGGATTCGACCCCAGAAAAGTATACACTGGCCGGGGTCCCTTTGAGGCCGCAGGAACTGGTGTTGAAGTTCGAAAGGGTGATGTGGCTTTCAGATGCAATTTTGCAACAGTGGATGAAAATATGAATGTCCTTGACCGCAGGGCCAGTAGAATCTCAGAGGGGACAGACCAACTGGCTCAGGCAATCAATGGCATGAAAATTGAAGATATCGAGATAATATTCAAGGAGGGTGTGGATCACCGGGCAGTTCTGGTCCTGCGAGGGCCTGGCCTGCATCCGGATATTACTGAGGTTGATCCCCATGAATCAGGAAAGGTGCTGGAATCAAAGCCCAATGTTCCAGAGGCAGAAAAAACAGCCCGAATTTTAAATGAATTCACAAAACGCTCATACGATTTATTGAAGCTTCATCCAGTGAACATCGATCGCCAAAGTCCTCTCAGACAGCCAGCGAATATCGTGCTGGCCAGGGGCTCAGGCTCACCACCTAATGTTCCATCGTTCACAGAATATCATAATGGGCTAAATGGCGCAGCAGTGGTTGGCATATCATTGGTTAGAGGTTTATGCTCGCTTTCCGGCCTGGACCTCATTGATGTTCCTGGGGCAACTGGCTCAATTGATACTGATATCAATGCAAAGGTGGAAGCAGCCATTGAAGCCCTGGATACCTATGATTTTGTTCTACTGCATTTTAAGGCTCCGGATTTATTCGGTCATGATGGCGATGCAAAGGGCAAAACGCAGTACATTCAGAAGATTGATTTAGCCTTGGAGAAAATCCTTCATGTAAAAAACACAATAATCTGCATTACCGCAGACCATTCAACTCCATGCAGTGTAATGGACCATACCGCGGACCCGGTGCCAGTTCTGGTTTATGGCCCAGGTTTGAGGCATGACAGTATTGAATGCTTCAATGAGTCTGATGCAATGTCCGGCGGTCTCGGGCACATAAAAGGGCATGAACTCTTGCAGATGATGGCTGGCCTTGCTGGAAGGAATCCCAAATTTGGGGCGTAAACTACCAGCCCCTAAAGGAGCTGGCGTTTCTGGTTGATGATATAGATGCCAGTTCCTTTGTGACTGTATGTTTACCTACGTTAGCCCAGACTGAAATCCTGCGGCTTTCACTCAATTCACAACGAGGTGTCGTTGTTCACACACCTAATTATCAAAGC
>JAUWNU010000158.1 GCA_030612505.1 Methanomassiliicoccales archaeon | reverse complement strand
AGATATGCCACCTGTGCTTCAGTTAATGTATCAATCTCAACTCCCAGGGCCTTCATCTTCAGCCTGGCAACTTTTTCGTCCAACTCTGGTGGCACATCATAAACTTTCGACTGCAGCTCATCTTTATGGGTAATAATCCGTTGGGCACAGCCTGCCTGTATTGCGAAGCTCATGTCCATGATTTCAACTGGATGGCCCTGGCCAACTGCCAGATTCACAAGACGGCCTTCTCCTAGCAAATAAACACGCTTGCCATTATTGAACTTGTACTCTTCCACATGCTCTCGGACTATGGTTTTGGTTACTGTGATTTCATCCAGGTCTGCCTTGCTAATCTCATTATCAAAATGGCCAGAGTTCGCAAGCACGCATCCATCCTTGATATCATTGAAATGTTTCTTGCTTACAACGTCCTTGCATCCTGTTACTGAAACAATGAAGTCAGCTTCTTTAACAGCTTCTGACATTGGCATGACCCTGAAGCCGTCCATACGGGCTTCCACCGCTTTCACAGGGTCGATTTCCGTGACTATGACATTTGCACCCAAACCCAGGGCACGCATTGCGATTCCACGGCCGCACCAGCCATAGCCAGCAACCACGAATATGCTTCCTGCAATTGTTAGGTTGGTGGCAGTGAAAACACCATCAAAGGTTGATTGGCCTGTTCCGTACCTATTGTCAAAAAGGTATTTCATTTGAGCATTGTTGACTGCGAACACCGGATATTCAAGCTTTCCTTCGGCTTCCATTGCCTTTAGCCTGATTATGCCGGTGGTTGTTTCTTCATTTCCACCGATTACTCTGGCTAGCTTGTCCCTGTGGCTTGTGTGAAGTAGATAAATCAAATCCCCGCCATCGTCAATTGTGAGTTCTGGGTCAAGGGCCAGTACATTTTCTAAATTTGAATAATACTCGTCTCTATCTTCACCCTTTTTAGCATATGTCTCAAGACCATATTCCTCATTGAGAGCCAGTGCTACAGAATCATCTGTTGATAGAGGATTGCAGCTTGCCAATCGCACCTTCGCTCCGGCTTCCTGTAAAGTAAGAGCCAGTATTCCGGTTTTTGCCTCAACATGGAGTGCCATTCCGATTTTCAGGCCGTCCAATGTGCCATTGTCCTTAATTTCCTGGCCTATCTGGTTCAGAACATCCATGTGGGTTCTTGCCCATTCCAGTCTGTTTATTCCCTTTCGAAGTAAATTCTGGTCGCTCACGCTAACACCGGGTTCGCATTGACTCATAAAATATAATATTACCTCATGTTTGCATTACAGATTTGAGCTATACTCATCAATCCTGAATATTATCAACAGCTTCCAGCCAGCGAGTTTTGAGTTCCTTGAGAATCTCCTCGTCCATCTGCTCTTCCACAAGTGCGTCAATAAGATAGTCCACCAGCGCTCTGACTTTTTCCTTCTTGGGGTTATTGTGATCCGGGCCAGCTCTGGCAACTTCCTCACGAATTATCTTTCCGGCGGTCTACATATTGCCAAATGCCTCTGAGAACTCGAACATTATCTGGTCAAAAACTTCAATGGTAGTGGTTCTTGGGCCTATGTCGGCAAGTCCCTTAATTATGACATCCTGGATACGGGTGTAAAATGGATCTTCGGCCCTGTCAAAGTAAAATAGCAGATTGGCCATGGACTCGAAAGTTTCTTCCACTTTCTCGCCGGTCTTTGCACTTGTCAGGAACCAGGTATTGAGATGGTCAGGAATATACTGCTTCATTCCATGATTATATCTTTCCTCAAGCTCAGCCATTATGTCCAATGTGCTCATCAATGAATCCTCATCAGCCAAATCTACCTTGTTTCCAAGGAAAATAAATGGCAGCTTTACTGTGCCAACAGTCCTGAGAATCATTGGTATCCAGTACTTCTCAAGATTCTCCATTGTCTCTGGTCTGGTTATGTCTCCTACGATGATAACTCCCTGGGCTCCGACAATCTGGCGTGCCTGGGTTGACATATAACCTTCGCGGCCAAGCATATCCCATATCATGAGATTGACTTCTGTCTCCTGGCCTTCCACATTTAGATTAATAACCTTCTTGCTCACCTTGGTTCCAATGGTGGAAATATAATCATCAGCAAACTCATCATGAACATAACGCTTTATCAAACTGGTCTTTCCAACTGCTGATTCACCCAGTAGCACAACTTTCTTTACTGTTTTCTTGACCATCTCATCACCTATAGGGTGAAATCCACAATTTGTGATATAATGGTTTCTATTGCATAGAATGCGTTTGGGTCTAGGGGTTAGGGGCTAGGGTCTAGGAAAATTAATGAGGCCGACGTACCAAAGTCCAGCTCATTTATTGCCTGAGTTCTCCAGCCAAACTTAAACCCTAGACCCCCTCTAACGAAAACCAAACATAGACCCTATCACTTTTGTATAATAACTCAGACCCTAGACCCTTGATAAGAATCTCCAAACGTAAAACAATAGAATAACTTATGGCATAACCTATATTATCAAGTTATAAGATACATCTAAATAATATGTCAAGTTGGAATTACCCTAGACCCACACATCAGCAGGTGCCAAAAACCATATTCGATGATATCGAGAGCATACAAGGACAGGTTGCCAGGCATTTTTCAATTTATCATATTGAAATTCATTATGATACTATCTCAATGAAATGCCATGTGGATGAATCTTCTTTGGAGCAAAAATTTGAGAACCTGAGAATGGACATGAAGAAGATGAGTTATGTTCCACTGATAACCAAGGAAAGAGGCGAGTTCGTAGTTCATGTGGTAAAGCGGCCGCCAATGAAATTTAAAGGGCCCTGGCTGAACATTATTATGCTCATTGCAACAATAGGAACAACAATGCTGGCCGGTGCGACACTCTGGAATGAGATTTTTGGAATTTCTGATATGGGGGCCATTGAGAACTGGACAAATGGAACATTGTACTTCGCATTTCCACTGATGTTAATTCTGAGTGTTCATGAGATGGCTCATTATTATGCAGCAAAAAAGCATAATGTTGCCGCGTCTTTACCTTTCTTTATTCCAATGCCATTCTCTGTGTTGGGTACCTTTGGCGCATTGATTTCCATAAGGGAGCCAATCCCCTCAAAAAAAGCATTGCTGGATATTGGATTTTCCGGCCCAATCGCAGGATTCATTGTCACAATTCCAGTCCTCATAATCGGGCTAATGCTTACTGGCGACGTACCCCAGTTACCTGCAGATGAGATAATCGCTGGAGGGACGCTCCAATGGGGCACATCCCTGTTCTTCGATACCTTTGTAATGTCATTTGGATTGCCAAATCCCTTAACAATTCACCCGCTGGCATTTGCTGGCTGGGTTGGGCTGTT
>JAUWNU010000148.1 GCA_030612505.1 Methanomassiliicoccales archaeon | reverse complement strand
CTGGAATATCTCCGGCAGCCAGGCAGCTCCGCCAGATGTGGTGAAAGCTTCCAATTTTCCGATGCCCTCAAACTCAAGTTCTTCAATCTCGCCCATTGAATCAATATAGGTGATCTGTCCATCTCTCAGAACTTTACATTTCTCCTTGTATTCGTTGATAAGCCCGCCAACCGAAAAGAAAAGCTGATAGTTCAGCGGCGGCTTTGGATTCTGCGGCAATCCGCAAACTCTAATTGTCAGTTCATCAATTATTTCGAACTGGCTTGCCAGATGGGCCCCAAGAACATTTGCCATTCCCGGTGCAAGGCCGCAATCTGGCAAGCACAGAACATCAGCATCCTTTGCCTGGCTGTCAAGGGCCAGCTGACTGCGAACAATATCATCATTTCCACCAAGGTCGCAGAAATGTGCGCCTGCGGCTATTGCCTTCTTCATGAATCCCAGGTTGAAGCCATAAGGAAGTGCGCAAATTACAGATTTTGAATTATTAATATGCTGGTTAATTTCCAGAGAATTAACATCAATATTATGAACATCAATATCCAGCCAACCACGAAGAGACTGGCATGCCTCTGGATTTGCATCTATAACTGTCAAAGAATCCTTGCCCTTGCTCTGCACTATATCATATGCAATTGCACGGCCCATCATTCCTGCGCCTAGGATTAGGTATTTGCTTTCGCTCATGGTATCACAATTTCCCTGATGATAATTGTCTACTTTAAATCCGAGGGTCTGAAAAGAGGCCTTGTGTATACCTCACCGAGACTTTTCGACTTTATTTCAGGATTATCATTTATTTCGCTTTGAAAGAACTCCAGATCTTGTTTGATTGTTTCATAATGGCCTTTTTCTGTCATGGCCAGATACTTGAACAGCTTTCTGTGTTCCTTGTGCTGTTGGGCCATCATGGTATATGTCTCGAATGCGTTCTGTTCATTCTGCATTGCAGTCTCAATAGCCTCCATGAATGTTCCCACAGTCTTGACATCCACAATGCTCTCGAATGGTGGCAGTCCTTCTGGAATCGTATAGTTCTCATCGCCAAAGGTGCTTTTATGCAAATGTAAAAGTGCTTCCATATGCAATTTTTCATCCTTGGCTAGTGCCTTGAACTTTGCCTTCACCAGATCATTTGGATCGAATATATTGGCAAGTGTCCAGTAATAGGTGCTAGCAACATCTTCTGAGTGAATGGAATATCCGATAATCTCCTTCAGACTCAGGCTCCCCAATTTGTTTTTGATATCTTCGTTCATGAATCTTAGAATAATTCCGGTTTATTTAAAATTATAGTCTAAAATTTTAGAGATAGGCACGAGTTCTTGCTCACCGGATTCCATATCCCTGACGGTGACTGATTTCTCATCTAACTCTTTCTGGCCAATGATTATTACTTTCTGGCTGCCAATATTGTTGGCATACTTCATTGCCTTGGACATATTCCGGCCCATGAGGTCCATGTCTGAGCTTATGCCAGCATTTCGAAGTTTCATCAAAATCTCTGTGGCCGCTGTTCTGGCAGAATCACCGATTGGCAAAATATAGGCATCCAGCTTCTGGCTTGGAACTTCCACCCCAGAGTTTTCCAGGGCAAGCATAATCCTGTCAAATCCGAATGCGTATCCGGTGGAATTAACTTCCTGGCCGCCGAATAAATCTGCAAGTTTATACGCACCGCCGCCGCAAATCTGCTTTTCCGCGCCAAGGCTTGGAGCATCTATCTCGAATACCATGCCAGTGTAATAGTCAAGGCCACGGGCGACACCAAAGTCAACAGTGCAATTACTGAATCCATAGGCTTCCAGGCGGTTCAGCAAATCAGCCAGATAGGTGAAGCCATCTTCGCCGGCACTTGTCAGTTCCTGGGCCTGGGCAATGGCATCTTTCCCGCCCTTGATTTTAATTATCTGGATAAGAGTTTCAGAATTATCGATGCTTATTTCAGCCAGTAAGTTTTTCAGGCCATCATAATCCTGCTTGTCAATGAGCCTTCGACAGGCTACTTGCTGATTCTCTGGTACACCAATATCCTCAAACAATGATTGCAAAATGCTCAGGTGCCCAATACGCACCACAGCATCATCCATCCCAAGGGACTTGATGGACTGCATGGCCAGTGCAATAACTTCAGCATCTGCCTCAATGGACGGCGCGCCAATAAGTTCGGCACCAAACTGGAAGAATTCTCTATATCGGCCTGCTTGCGGCCGTTCGTACCTGAACATATTTCCAAAGTAAAACACCTTCACTGGCTTGGGCAGGCTCTGCATCTCATTTACATAGAAACGCATCACCGAGGCAGTCAGCTCTGGACGCAGCGCGATATTGCGGCCGCCCTTGTCCTCGAAGGCATACATCTCATTGACAATATCTTCTCCGGACCTAGCAATAAACAGATCGGTAGATTCAAAAGTGGGAGTCATAACCTCGCCAAAACCAAAGGTACTGGCTGTCTCTCGCATATTGCTCTCCACGAACCGGCGCTTTGCCATTTCCTCTGGACCGAAATCTCTGGTTCCACGAGGTCTTTGGAATTCAGGCATAATTCAGACCATAATCCTCTACAATATAAAATTAATGATATTGGGATTATGCATTCGGATTGCCAACCTTTCCCATGAAAAGTATCTGGCCAGTACTTTCGTGCTGGATAAAGAAGATGAATGGGTGGTCTGCGTCGAACAGGATGGGTTCCGGTGTAGATTCCGGACCTATGGAGGTTCCTACCATTATGACTGCAGTTGCCGCTGCAGCTTCAGTTCCTTCCTCATTGACATCAACATATGCCTGATGTATCACTTTGCTTATGTATAAGGAAGTTTCTGATGTGATTCCAGAGAAATCTGCATTATCGCCAAATGCAGAGGGCATCCCCATACTAGCCAGGTTATCATTCAGCGTATATTTTTGCTCGAACTTGAATTTCGGAAAATAGACATTGACCCACTCTGGAGACATGTCCTCTTTCAGGTCATTGAGATATTCATAATCAAGGTCAGATTCAAGTGATGAGATGTCATTTTCTTTTGGGAGCATTATGTACATTGACAATTCGTTATCCATGTAAGGAAGTTGGAGCATCTGGACATCTCCATTTTCCGAATAGTTCAGTCCGATTTCCATATCATTCATGTGCATGGTTTCTGCCATAATATTCTCCTGGCCAGATGTTTGGAATGAGCGGTTCTCTGTTGCATTGGCATCGAATTGATATTTCCAGTCTGATAGGAAATAAATGGCATTGGTAAGAACCAGATATGTTTCCGGTGTTATGCTGCCAGGGGGAAGCAGGTCTTGAATTTTATCATTGGTCTGTTCTTCTACCCAGTCATTGATTGTGTTCCTTGAGCCGTCAGGATTTGTGATGAAATCAAGTTCCTCCCCATAGGCCAGATAATATGATTCGATTGCATCCCTGTAATCCAGTTCAATATTCGCATTTTGCATGAGCCAGAAGGCATTTGCAGTGGCCAATTCATATGCCTCACTTTCTCTATTAAATTCACTCTGAAATGCTTTCATTATGTCTAATCTTGTCTGATTGTCTGTTGGAAAGTTTAATACACTAGCCATTTCAGCAGCAGTTTCTCCCCTGGCTCCTTCATAGGCCATGCCCATTGCGGTGGTTATACTGTAAGGAGAAAAGAATATGTTCTCATCACCAGTGCCAGCCAGTTCCTGATACATCTCGAAAGAAAAATCATTGCTGCATTCAATTAGTCCAGCCATGTCAGTTGGCGGTTCATTTGAAGAAGAAAAATCCCTACTAATCCAGTTCAAAGAGACCACAGCCACAGTAATCAGTGATATGACGATTATGATGCTCAAAATTGCCTTTTTCATGACTTCACCCATTACAGTTATGTTTCAAGATTATATAAACAAATTGGAGCAATCATGCAATTGTTCCAAACTTGCGACTAAATTATGTTTGATAAACCTGGCATTCGCTCATCAGATAAAGAAAAAAAAGGGGGGAGGTAATCGTGAGTTGTGAATTCGGACAACCACCCGGTTTTAGGGGATCCCATCCCTCGAGGGGCGTGGGGGGTAGTGCATCCAGGACCCATGCGGGCCTCCCTAATGGCTCCCTTACCTTTTCAGAAGCTCTTCTTCAAGGGCGTCTGCATTCGCCACGGCTCTTTCAGCTTCCGCCATTTTTTGCAGCTTACCTGGAACCATTTCTATTCGGTCATAGACCATGTCCCTGATTGCTACGCGGAGCGCTTCAGACCGAGACGGGAAGTCATCAGCTTTTACCAGAAAGTCAATTGACCGAAGATACCGCTTGGGTATTCGGATGGTAACTTTCTCGCTGTCGGGGTTCATTCATATCACCTATT